>JALQTD010000166.1 GCA_023264155.1 Flavobacteriales bacterium
CAGCCCACTCCGCCGGTATTGCCTTATTCTGAGGAAGACCTCGAACCCTTGGCCAAAGAAGTGATCCGAAGCCAAACAGCTGTCACGGGCGTGCAAGCCAAACTTTCTGTGCACATCACCGGCAATGCGAAAGCAGGAACCGAACGAAGGTTTACCAGTGTGGGCTTATGGGGTGGATACATCTTGAAACCGCCTACTGACTTGTATCCGCAAGTGCCCGAGGTGGAAGATGTAACCATGCATTTGGCCCAGCTAGCCCAAATAAGAACCGCTCCACATAGTTTAATTCGCCTGCAATCGGGAAACCTGGCGTACATAACCCGTCGGATGGACCGCACAAAAAGGGGGAAATTGGCCATGGAAGACATGTGTCAACTTACAGAACGGCTTACCGAAGACAAATACCGCGGCAGCTATGAGCAGATTGGCAAAGCGATTCAGCGGCATTCCGTAAACCCCGGTTTGGATGTGGTCAACTTTTTTGAACTCGTGCTTTTTTCTTTCCTCACGGGCAATGCCGACATGCATTTAAAGAACTTCGCTCTATTGGAGCAGCCGGGCTTGGGCATGGCCTTGTCGCCTGCCTATGATCTGGTGAATACTGCCTTGGTCAATCCTGCCGACGACGAAGACATGGCATTAACCCTCAATGGCCGGAAGAAGAAGCTCAAAAAGCAGGACTTTGTGGCAGCAATGAATGCATTGAACGTGGAAGGAAAGCAGCAGGAAAACATTTTTAACAAGATGGCCAAAGCATGGCCCAAATGGCAGTCGCTGATTGACCGAAGTTTTCTAAGTGGTGCATTCAAAGAACAATACAAAACCATTTTAACGGAGAGAATGGATCGCCTGCGGTAGCCGTCGGACGGTTAGACCAGGCCCATGATTGGATGGTGCATGTGACAGAAAATGGCGGGGGGCATCAAACATATACCATGCAGTTGAACTGCATTTCGCCCTGAGAAATTGCTCGGATTCTCAACGCGCACGAAGCCAACAGTTTGTTGGAAACTTCGATTGATTGCGTTTCCTTTTAGCATCTTGGCCAATTAAATCGCGAACATCCTCTCCGCATGACTGAGTGCTCAAACGAGGCCCACGATTTGTTCGGAAAAAATGATGAATCGTGCGATCCTTGCGACGCACCATGGATCCGGCCATGCACACCTCCTCCGCACCGGGCGATCATGTTCAACCCGCCTCCTTGTTCCACCCGCTCATCTGTGCAAAAAAGTGAAGTGGTGGCCCGCTGCATGTAGGATGTAGCTGCCTTGCTCATCGAAGTATGCGGTGCCAAACAGCCAGCGCACCTCACCCGTCGGGGTCAGCGTTTCTTCAGCGTCAAAACCAGGAACCTCGAGCTCCAGTTCGAACCGCGCACTGGCATACGGCCGGCGCTGGATCCACACCCGGCCTGGCAAGCCATTCACCCAAACCGGTAGCATGGCGTTTCGAGTCAGTTCCTCCTTCCCCAAATCCTCAACTACTGGGATTTCCTCGACATGGACGCGGCGCAGGCCTGAGCGAGGTCCTAACAATGGGCGCGCAAAGCCGTCCGTCAGCCTCCGCTCATGGATGTACGTTTCAAGCGCCGGACGCATAGCGGTGGCCACTTGGCGCGGAGCCCGCAGGATGTAGGCGCTAGCGCGCTCCCAATGCACTCCTGAAAGGCCGTCGAAAAAGCCCAGCACGTTCGCCAAGTTGAAGTCGAGGCCGCATTCCTCCTGGAACTTAGGGCCGAGGTCCGTCCAAATCACGGCATCAATGGGCCGGCTATCCGAGTCGACCCGCTCACGCCAAATTTCAACAGCATCCCGCAAAAGCTCCGCTTCCCGGCGGGCTTGCATCTGTCCGGTTCGCCAATCATAGAACCCGATCGAGCCTGTGCCGCAGCCCTCGCGATGCGCCAAGTCAGCTATGGCTCCTTCGAGCGTCTCCAAGCGGCTGAATGCCCACAGCGTCGGCACAACGGGTCGGCCGGGCGTAATCGTCAAGGTCAATCGCGCTGGCATGCCGTCCGCCGACCCTCGGCCTGTGAGACTCGAAGCCGACAGCCGCGCAAACTCCAGCGGAAACCGCGGTCCATCTTGGCGCCATGCGCCATCAAAATTGAGCGTTCGGGGGTCCCAAATCAAGGAGCCCCATCCAAGGATTGCAATGTTTGCCATCATCTTAAGTTTTACGTGTTATTTGATTGTTTCTTGCTTCATGCGAGCCCAATCCCCGCCCGGGACAATGGGTTCGCGGGTTTCGGGATTGAAGTAGATCCATGCGCGGTGGGCGGCCCCTTCGCAGGACACGTCGATCAGCGCGCGGTGGTACCAACTTAGCTCTGGTCGGTCTATGCGGCACCCCTCGAGCTGATCCAGCCGGGGGAGCAAATTGGGGTCCACATCGAAGAGTTCTCCCACAATGTGGCTGACCTGCAAATCGCGGCCCACAAATGGAATGCCGCCCGGTCGTGAGCGAAGGACGTACCGTTCGGCCGTGGTGGCTGCGCCGATGAACCGCGAATCACCGAGCAGCGCATGGTTGTGAAATCCACGCTGCAAGGTTCCGTAGACAAAAACTTTTTCCATCGTACTTTTTGGTTTTTAGGGGGTTATCAATCAATTCGGATCAAAGAACTGACGGATCTCTCCCCCATCGCCCAAAAAAGTCACGGCACCTTTTTCGGCACTATTCGGTCCAAATGGCTTTTCATAGCGGACTCCATCCTGATGCCGGCTGCGCGTAAGGCGTGCGGAATGGCCAGTCCGCCCTTCCCGTCGGCGTGTTCGAGGAAAAGGCTTCGGTACTCCGGGCCTACGCTATCCGTGATGGCGTTGCGGATGCGGGCGACATCGGCCTTGAAGGCGCTTTTTTGCTGTCGTTTGGCGGCTGCGCTCGCTGCTTCATCGAAGCGGCTTTTCTCGTGAAGTCCGTTCTCCGTGCTCTTGAACAGCCGGGTCAAGGCATCCCATTGTTCCCAGCGTTCACCGTACATGTGGCGAGCTTGCAGGCGTTCACCCCGGCGGAAGGCGAGGAGGAAGAGCGCAAGGGATTTGGGCTGCAAGGGGACATCCACTTCAAACGGATGTAGCCGGATGAACCGGGGGCGCATGCCGATGAGTTCTAAGGTGGGCCGAATAGCCCCAATCTCTTGAAAACGTGCGTTCAGCAATCCACGCCGGACACCTTCGAGCATGTCCATGATGTGCCGAAAATGGGGAGCAGACAGTTTTCCCGATGTGATGGCGTCCTTGAATATGGGGGCGCAGGTGGTGCAGAGGTCTGCGGCGCGTAATTTGGCCTGGATCTCGACTTTATCCTCGCACAAATCCATCATGCAGCCGCGGGCCTCTGCGTGCGAAGCCTGCTGCCAATCCGACATGGTGGGAAAAACCCGCGTCCCGAGCGCATTCGTCGCCACCAGGTGCGCTACTGCCAAATGCGCCCGCCCTTCACCCACCCAGCGGTCCCAACCCGACGCGTCCACCACCACGCACCCCGGCGCCTCGTGGATGGAAAACCAGCGGCGCGGCAGACTGTGATTCGCCAGAAGAACCAGGACGGTATCCGCGTCTGGCCGCGTCCCTTGTACCTCCTCTCGAATGGAGCGCGCAAACGCCAACCACTGCTCCCAATTATGGAAACGAGCCGGGTCCTGGGCATCCAACAACTCCTCCACCCAGGAGCCCTTGACCGGAGATTGTTCGACTTGAACCAACTGCATCCGAGCGGCTTCCCGAAGGGTCTGAACGACCTGAAGCGCCAGCTCTTCACCCTCCGCAGAAGTCGGTTGAATCAAAATCTTCACGTGCTCAAGTTACGAATGGAGCACCTCCTCCCTAGGCATCGTAGCGCATCGTTGGCATACCATTCAGTAAAACTGCATTTCGACTTGTTAAACTGCTCAGATTCTCAAGTCGCACGATGTCAAATAATTTTTTGGAGATTACAATCAAATGAGTTTCATTTGAAAATAAATATCAATGATGTTAACCACAACCTCCCCGCGCGTCAAACTATTAGCTAGCCCTGAAAGAAGATGAAATCACGTTTAAAAGTTGTG
>JALQTD010000167.1 GCA_023264155.1 Flavobacteriales bacterium
TGGCATCAGTGGCTGCCGAAGTGGAATGGGTTTCCACGGATGCGGTGGCCTTAGGCACCTTGGCTCCGGGGGAGTCGGCTGCAGGCCAAATCCCGTTCCAAGCCCAACTCGCCGCCACCGCCTTCACCGACGGCGCCTCCCTCTGGTTCGACCTCGCCCTCACCGGTGACGGAGCAGTGGCTTGGTCCGCCGGTTTCCCCCTGACGGTACACGCCCCGGTGTGGGCATGGAGCACCTGCGTGACCGATGACGGCAACGACGGCTGGTTGCAGCCCGGCGAAAGCGCGAACTTGCACGTCACGCTGACGAACATCGGCACCGGGGCCGCGCCCGCCACCACCGTGGACGCCCTGGCCTTCAGCGGCCCCTTCACCACCGGCACGACCGCGAGCGATTTCACCGCGATCGCCCCGGGCGCTTCCGTCACGGCCACGGCCTCCATCACGGTAGACGCCGATGCGCCCACGGGCAGCGAAATCAGCTGGACCTGGCAAGCTACGGCCGGCCCGTATGCCGGCGAGGCGGAAGCCTGCCTCGCGCCCGTGGGGTTGCAAGTCGAGGACTGGGAAGTGGCTTCCGTTTGGCCTTGGAACAACACGTCTTCGGCTCCTTGGTTCGAAACGGCCACCACGGCCTACAGCGGCGCCACGGCCATGCAAAGCGGCGGCATCGGCAACAACATGGCCACCGCGCTCTCCCTCGAGGTCGACCTCAACAACTGGGGGGAAGTCAGCTTTGCCCGGCGCGTTTCGAGCGAGTCCGGATTCGACTTCCTGCGCTTTTACATCGACGGGCAACTCAAGGATTCTTGGAGCGGCGAGGTGGCCTGGGACGAAGCGTCGTACGTCGTTTTCGGCGGCACGCACACGTTGGAGTGGGTGTACGAAAAGGACGAGATCTTGGACGGCGGCGAGGACGCTGCCTGGGTGGACCAAATCATCCTTCCGGCCAATGCCACGGTAGTTTCCGTGAGCGGCCCTTCCGCCCCCAACCCCGCCACGTGCTACCCCAACCCCGCCACAGACCGCGTGGCGGTGGCGGCGTCAACCACGCCATCCCGCATCGAAGTCCGCGACGCGCGAGGGCGTATCGTCCTCTCGCGTACCTTCCCTGCACATGCAGCGCGCACGTGGTCGGTGGCCGATTGGGCACCCGGTATCTACGTCGTGACCGGCGCAGGCACCCCTGTGAAATTGGTGGTGCGATGAAAAAAACGGTGGGAGCAAAGGCCATGCTCCCACCGGTTTATTTCATCCCGCGCTCCGACTTGATTTGCTCGTAGGCGGCCTGTACCGCGATGAACCGCTCCTTGGCGGCGGCTTTGTGGGCCTCTCCCAAATCCCCCACCTTATCGGGGTGAAATTTCACCGCAAGCCGGCGGAATGCGCGTTTGATTTCCGCATCGCTCGCTTCTGGTGACACCTCGAGCACGGTGTAAGGGTTCGCCTTGATGCGGTAGAAATGCTCTTCAATGCTCGCCCGGTCCTTGTCGCTGATGCCGAGGTAAGTGGCAATGCGGCGAATGACCTCCACTTCGGCCGTGTGCACTTGGCCATCGGCTTTGGCGATGCCATAGAGGTACTGCAGCAACAGCAGGCGTTTCGGATGTTCCATGTGGAAGCGCACCTGTTCCGCCACCTCGCGCACAGCAATGGGCCGCTTGAGCACATCCCGCAACAAGGTCGTCAACTGCTCCGCTTGGGCCCGTCCGAAGTTCTTCAGCAAGAACGACTTGACGAAGTCCAATTCGGAGCGCATGACCTTGTCGTCGGCCTTCATGACGGCCGCACTCAGCACAATCAACGCTGCGGCAAAATCGCCGGGCTGGGCCCGGCGATGATGCGCGTTGCGGGGCTCAGGACCTCCGCTGCTGGTCCCCACATCGGTGAAGATCTTGCCGAAGGCGAAGCCTAGGATGCCGCCGATGGGCCCACCCAAGGCCCAGCCCAAGGCGCCACCGATCCAGGGGCCGTAGTTGCTCATGCGAGTTCTTCGTAGCCGCTCGCGATGAAGGCCGACAGCTCTTCCCCGTCGAGCAGCCCTTGCGACAGGCGCGCCAAATCAACGGCTCGCTTCGCAATCCGCGCCGCATCGTCCCCCTCATTCAGGAGCTTCTGCGCCAACGGGTGGTTCGCATTGATGGCCACATCGTAGCTGTCGGGCAACGAACCAAACATTTGGAACCCGCCCCCGCCAACGGCTTGCTGCTCCTTCATCCGGCGCATGAATTCGCTGCGCGTAATCGTGATCGGTGCCGCAGTCGGTGCCATGGCCACGAACTTCAACTTGTAGCTGTCATTGGGGAAGGCACCTTCGAGGATGGGCTTCAGGGCATTCTCTTGCTCCTCGTTCAGGCTGCTTGCGGCCGCATCGTCTTTTTCAATGAGGGAGTCGATGACTTCCGAGTCGACCCGCTTGAACTGCACATCGGCGTATTCCTGCTCAAGCTTCTGAATGACGTGCGCGGCCAGAGGACCTTCCATGACGAGCACCTTGTAGCCTCGTTCGAGCGCCGGCTGGACGAAGCTGTGCTGCGCCTTGGCATCGGAGGTGTAGGGGAGGACGATCTTGCCGTTCTTGTCCTTCTGCAATTCGCCGATGGCTTCTACGAGCTCTTCGTACGTGTGGCAAGCGCCGGTGGTGTCCTTGAAGAGCATGAACTTCTTCGAGCGCTCCATGAACTTGTCGTCGGTCAACTGGCCGTACTCGATGAAGATGCGCAGGTCATCCCATTGGGCCGCAAACGATTCGCGATCCTGCTTGAACATGCTGGCGAGCTTGTCCGCCACCTTCTTTGAAATGTGTCCGGAAATCTTCTTGACGTTGGCGTCTTCTTGCAAGTAGGAGCGCGAAACGTTCAGGGGGATGTCGGGGGAGTCGATCACGCCGTGGAGCAGCGTGAGGAAATCGGGAACGATGTTTTCGACGTTGTCGGTGATGAACACTTGGTTCGAGTACAAATGGATTTTGTCCCGGCGCAATTCCATCTCCTTTTTCAGCTGCGGGAAGTACAGGATGCCCGTCAGGTTGAAGGGGTAGTCCACGTTGAGGTGGATGTGGAACAGCGGGTCCTCGAAATTCATCGGGTAGAGGTCGCGGTAGAATTCCGCATAGTCCTCGTCGTTGAGGTCGGAGGGCTGGCGGGACCAAAGCGGCGTCGTTTTGTTGATGACATTCGGTACATCGACGCTCACCTGCTTGACGTTGTCGTCCTCATCCTTCTCCCCGCTGGGGTCGTCCTCCTGGATGGTCTTCGTGCCAAACACGATCTCCTCCGGCATGAACTTGCAGTACTTGTTCAAGATGCCGGAAATCCGATCCTCTTCGAGGAATTCCTTCGAATCCTCTGCGATGTGCAAGACAATGTCGGTTCCGGCCTCCGCGCGCTCTGCGGGTTCCAACGTGAACTCGGGCGAACCGTCGCAGCTCCACTTCACCGCTTCGCTGCCTTCCCGTTGGCTCAACGAGATGATGTCCACACGGGAGCTCACCATGAAGGCCGAGTAAAACCCGAGGCCGAAGTGACCGATGATGGCGGTTTTCGCGTCCTCGCCTTGGTACTTGTCGAGGAATTCGGTTGCCCCAGAGAATGCGATTTGGTTGATGTACTTCTCGACCTCCTCGCCCGTCATGCCGATGCCGCGGTCGCGGATGGTCAACGTGCCCGCCTCGGAGTCGATGATGACCTCCACTTGGGGGTTGCTTCCGACGGCGGGGATTTCCCCGAGTTTGGCCAGCGTCCGGCGCTTTTGCGTCGCGTCTACCGCATTGGAAACGAGCTCGCGCAAGAAGATCTCATGGTCGCTGTAGAGGAACTTCTTGATGATCGGAAAGATGTTTTCCGTCTGTACGTTGATGGTACCTGTTTGCATGGGATTTCGGTTTTGCAAACGGGTTTTGGCAAGGACCGTGCCCAGGCCAAATCAACTGCCAACCATGCGACAACCTGTCAGCCGCCTGGACAACTTGTCGCCTACTGCACCAGCAGCCGCTCCGTGCGCACGCCGTCAG
>JALQTD010000168.1 GCA_023264155.1 Flavobacteriales bacterium
GGGCGTGGAGCTGCCGAAGTTGCGCTACCGGTGGGCGGCGATGAACCCGCTGATGGGCGGCGACGAGCAATACGTGGGCACCGAGCCGATGGATCCGGCGCTCGCGGACCGGTTCGCCTTCCTGGTGGAGGCCCCGGATTGGTTCGATTGGGGGGAGGCGGACCAAACCCGCATCCTCGCGCCCACCGGCGCCGACCTCACCGATCCCCGGCCCCTCCTCGACCTGCTGGCCGAAGCCCGTGCCCGCTGGATCCGGCTCCTCGCCCAACCGCCGGCCTCGCTCCTCCCCTACGTGCGGTGCTGCGTGGAAGAGCTTGCCGAAATCCAGGTCCGCATTTCCCCACGGCGGGCGCGCGTTTGGGTGCGAAACGCCCTGGCCTTGCTGGCCACCGATCGCCTCCCGCTCGAACAGTGCTACCGGCTCGCCGTGGCGCACGGCCTGCCCCAGCGCGCCGCCGGCGGCACCGTGCCGAGCGAAACGCAGCTCGAAGCCCTGCACGCCACGGCCATAGGGGCCGCCGGCATCGGCTTCGACGCGCAGTGGCTGACCGCCTTCGACCGGAGCACGCCCGGGGAGCAGGTGCGGATGCTCGTGGAAGTGGGGAATCCGGATTTGGCCGGCGTTGCCCTCCACGGCTTGATCCGGAAGATGAGCAATCCGCAACGCAACCTGCTCGGCCTCGCCCTGTATCCGCTGCTGATGAGCCTGCCGGGCCAAATCGTGTCACCCGATGCGCTGGCGGACCTCGCCGCTTATGCGCTGCCGATGCTGCACGTGGACAAAAAGGTATACTACGCTGCACCGGCGGGCGCCACCCAAAGCGAACGCGAAACGCCCGAAATCCTCATTCGGGTGCACGAAATGGGCCTCGAGGAAGCGCGACACCAACGCTTCATCCACGCCTATGCAGGCATCAGCAACCACGGGCAAAACGACGCCCAAAGCATTGACTTGTATGCACTTGAATCCGAGTTCAACGCCTACTGGGAAGGCGCGGCAGCGGTATCTAGAGACCTCGCCCCCACCCGCCGCCTCTCCCACCGTGTCCTCCACCTAGAAACCTTTCCGCAATCATGAGACCTTCCCGCAGCAACTACTACCCCTTCCGTTCGACCACGTTGAACGTGTTTGACCCACAGCGCAAGTCCGGCATTGACGTGCTTTTCCGCGTGGATTTGAGGGCGTTTTTATGCTATACCCCGCACGATTTTCACGTGTTCCTGCGAACGACGGGCATGGGGCAAACCAACTGGCTTGCAGAAACCCGCAACCTGCCGCAGCGCAAGCTCATGGCCATCCCAACAGACAAGGTGCCGGAGTTTGCGGAAATCAAGCCGATCAAGGACCTCCGCAAGGCCGTCGCGATGTTGGCGATGACTGATTTGGCGGGGTACGGACCGGAACGGCCGGTGGTGGTGAGCGAGGCGCGGTTGCAACGGGATTTGGTCTATTGCATTCCCCATCGTTACTATGCAGCAGATTGAAAATCAGGCGAAACAGGTGCTGCTCGAGCTCATCAGTGACAATGTGCTCGGTTGCCGCGCGCTGCTTTCCGTTTGCCAAATCCACTTCACCCGCGAGGTGGATTCCGCGGCTGTCACCCTCGGCAGTCATCCGCGCCTGCGCATCAACCCGGACTTCCTTGCCGAAAAGGCCCCCGACCCTGAAGACATGCGTGTCGTCATCCTGCACGAATTCCTGCACGTCCTGCTCCGGCACACCCAACAGTTCAAGCGAATGACGCCGCTCATGAATTTCGTGCTGGACATCCAGGTGAACTCGTTCCTCGGGAGGCAGTTTCCGCACGCGTCGCTGGGGTTGCTCTACCGGCTTTACGGCGACGCCATCGGGCCGTATCGCTTGTTGGCACCGCCAGACGATGACTCGCGGGCGCGGCTGGAGCACGAACTCGCGGACATGCACCGATCGATTTATGGGGACCACCTCAAGTACACGTGGTCGGATTTGTTCGAGCTGTTCAAGGCGCCGTTGAGCCAGATGCCCGAGGAGTGGAAGCCACTGTTTTTAGGCCACCACGCAGACCAAATCCCCGACGACGAGCGCCCCACGCCCGCCCAACTGACCCGCATGGAGGTGTGCACCGAAGATTTTCTCCACGCGAGCTACAAAGGCTACCTCATCATGCAGCACGGCCACCGCACGCAACCGACCGCGCCCAGCATTGACCGTGCGTTCAATAGTTTGAATGGACTCCTCAAGCGGAAGTCCGCCACCCATGAGGAGCGCAACATGGTGCTGCCGGTGTTGCATCCGGGGGATCGGCGGGCCGGCCTGAAGGCGGTTTGGTCCCCGATCCTGCCGATGAGCGCGCACCCGAGCCCTGGAAAACGGCACGTCATCCGGGTGTACCTCGACGTGAGCGGCAGCATGTCGAACGAACTGCCCGAAATCATCGGGATCCTTCACCGGTACCGCGACCGCATTGAGCCGCCACTTCGGGTGTTCAGCACGAAAGTGGGCACCGCCACGTGGAGCCCAACGGGACTGACCTTCGGCACCAGTGGCGGCACCGACCTGAGATGCGTAATCGAAGACCTGCAGGCGAACCCGGCTGCCGGCGCTTTGATCGTCACAGACGGGTGCTTTTCCGTGGTGCAGGGGCCGATGCCTTGTCCATTGCATGCGGTTTTGTCCCGCTCCAACAGCCCCTCTGCCCTGCGCACCATGAACGTTCCCATCACTTTTCTTCCACAATGATGTACCAACCCACTGCTACCCTCCAGGCGCGGCTGCGCCAGCTTTCCACAGACGATTGGAAGCCTTTATTGTCCTACATCGAACAGCTGCAAGTCCCTGAAATGCCGGGCGTGGACCGCCATTCTCCATCGCCCGGCGAGGTGCGCACGCGTCAACTTAAACTGATGCTCGACCGCATGGACTTTTGGGTTGAATGCAAATGGCGGAACTGGCCGCTCGGAGAGTCCATTTTCCGCGGCGACGCTGGCGAATTAAATCAACTTGACCCCGTGGATTTGTGCAAGTTCTTGACCGCCTTATTCCAAAACCAAACCTCAGGCGGCGAGGCCCTGAACATCGCCCTTGAAAACGGCACCGTCCTGCGGGTCGTGCAGGCCCTCGCCACCCATGCTCGGAAATCCCGTCGCCGTTGAATGCGACAACCTTGCCGTTGCGCGTTACGAATCGAATTGAATAGCAATTTCGCACCATGTCCCTGCTCCTGCTCTCCCTGCTCGCGGTTGACACCGCCACCGTCCAATTGGAAACCACCGCCGCCACGCTGACCATCGCTGCCGCCCAAGCGCTCGACCCGCCTGAGGTCCGGGTGTTGTTCCGGGCGAACGACACGTCGGGGCATGCGGTGTGGGGCCTCGAGGCGTTCGACTGCGCTGTTTACGAGGCCGGAACGCCCGCTGAAGTCGTGTCGTTTCGGCCCATCAACGAGCCGGGAAGCGTGCGGCTTGCGGTGCCGTTGGACTTCAGTTCGTCGATGGGGTACGACTCCTTGCAGCTGGCGGCGATAGGGATTTCGGACGTTTCGGGCCTGAGCCAGTATCCACCGGGCTACGTGACGCCGCTCGAGCACGCGAAGGCCGGCTTGAAACGGTTTTTGGCCCAGCAATCCGAAGACGTGGAGGTGATCGTGTTCAACCACAACGTGCACAACCTGGCCGACTACACGAGCAGCCGGGATACCGTGGGGATGATCCTCAACGACCTCTACCCCGCCGGCGGAACCGCGTTTTTCGATGCGGTGGCGGTGGGGATCGCGGCCTTGCTCGAGGACGCCGAGGACGGGGAGGTGCAGGCCGTGGTGGCATTGACGGATGGCGTGGACCACGGTTCGGCCACGCCGTTGGACACGTGCATCGCGCGGGCGCAGGCGGCGCCCTGGTCGATGGCGTTGGGCACCGACTCCAGCCGCACCCGCGCGCCGCGCCAGGGGAAGGAGGCGCAGTCTCCCGCCGCGTAGAGGTCGGGCAGGGAGGTGCGGCAGGACGCGTCCACCGCGATGCCGTC
>JALQTD010000169.1 GCA_023264155.1 Flavobacteriales bacterium
CCATCTGTGGGGTCGCCGTAGGCGTTCGTGGCGGGTACGTCTTCGAATTGCGTGCCGAAGGTGCAAGTGCTTGCGCACGTGCTGGAATTGGAACCCCCGGTGGGCAGGACCGTGCCATCGTGCTTGACGCAGACGTGGTCGAGGTAGAATTGCTGCCCGCCGACTTCAAGCAATTGGACGTTGCCGGTCAACGTGACCGTTCCGGTTTGGTACCCCACATGCGAAGTGGTCGTCACAGCCATCGTCACCCCAGCTGCCACCGTCGTGGGCATGGTTTCCAACTCACCGATGTGGCGGGTGATGCCATTCACGCGCAAGTTTTCGATGCCCGCTCCGTCGAAGAAGACAAAGCTGACCTCTTGGACGTTCGGGAAGGCGGACATATCGTAGGTCGCCATGATGTTGGAGGTGGCGAGCACCTGGCCGCTGCCCGCCGTCGAGAGCGCTGCATCCACCGCCGCGAAGTTGTAGAGGTTGCCCGAACCGTCATTGAAGACTTCCAAGCCAAACTGAATGCCGTCTTCCGATGCAATCACGGTACCGGGCGCAGCGTAGGGCAGGGGGCCAGAGGCCAGTCCTTCGTGGGAGAACACCGCATCACAGCCTGTTCCGAGCAGCTCCGTGGTTTCCTCCTCCGCAGGCGCTTCAATGCAGAATTCCAAGGTTTGGGTGGTCTCGTTCGCCATGGTGCCCTGCGGCCATTCGGCGAGGACGTTGCCGCCTTCATCCGTAATGGTCACGCCGGAATTGTCGAGTTGGGCGTAGAGGCCGGTGGTGATGGTGAACGCGTAGCAGCCCGGTTCGAGGCATGCGGTAAAGGTCGCTTCGGTAATGCCTGTGCCAAATCCATCTCCGATGTGGCCCGTGTCCACCACGTTCCCCGACGCATCGGCCAATGTCCACTGCCCGACTCCGTCGCCGTAATCGTCGTACAGCGTCCACGAAACCTGTTCGCAATCGCCGTCGATCAGGACGCCAGTCGAGTAGCCGGCGCGCACCCAGTCGAACCATTCGCTCACATCCGTTTCCGGGACGAGCGCCCCGGCTTCAAATCCGCCCATCGGGCTGGTGGCGAGTCCAAATTGCATGACGTTCAAGTAGCGCCCTGTCGCGGGGCAGCTCACGCCGTTTTGTGCAATCGGGATCGCCCCATCGCTGTTCAGGGGGAGCGTGGCCCGGTGGAGCACCCCGTTCGAATTGAAGCGGGCGACGTAGGGGGTGAAGAGGGTGGAGGTCAGGCCGACCATCGCGTCTTGGTAAGCGTCTACGAGGCCGACCATGGCGTCCTGGTATCCCGCTATATCGGGGATGGTCATGCTGATGTGGTCCAAGGTTTGGCCCACCATGGCATCTTGGGCGTTGCTGCTTCCTTCAAAGGTCAGGCTTGCACCTTCGGGATGCGCTCCGATGACGGTCGGAATCCACTCTTCGGTCGGGAACCATTCTTCGGTGGGGAACCACTCTTCGGTAGGGAATCCCGTGCCCCGTCCGGGTACAGCCAGCCCTGTGATCCACGCATCGGAGAGGTACACCACGTCGCGCGGATCTCCGTCCTGGTCGGCGATCAGGTCCGCGAGGTCCGCGGGGTTGAATGCCATGCCACCGTTCGGGTTTTCCTCGAGGAGGATGAGGTGGACGGCGGTTTGGCCGCTGCCGTGGGTTTTGGTTTCCCCGGTGATGGATTGATCCGTCGTGAAGGTCATTCCGCCCCACTGGTTGTCGCCAAATCCAAGCGCTTCAGGCGAAACCGTATAAGGGGTGAGGTCTTCAGCATCGGCCAAAGCATCCAAGGCCTGCTCGCGGTTCCACCCCTCGACGAAATGCGGCGCACCGAACAACATGGCATGCGATGGCGCTAACATGCTTTCCGGAAGGGCAGCAAACTCAGCCGCGCAGGTGGCGGGGTTGAAATTGGGTGGCGCGATCTGGTCCATGAACCAACCCATGTCGGCGAACGGGTCGAGTCCGGTGGCACTCCAGATGGGGCTCGTGCTGACGGTGGCGCACGATTTCACGCTGACCGTCGGGTCGTCGAGGCAGTAGATCTTGAGGCAATACCGGTGCTTGGTGAAGACGTTCGAGCGGCAGTGGAGGAAAGAGAAGGGCGTCTTCGGAATGCCCAGGGTTTGGTCGAACAAGGTTTGCTCCGTGCCATCGGGCAGGATCAAGGTCGCACCGTACGTGGCCTCGTCCAGTCCCCAGAGCGCGGCATCGAAGAGCACGGCGATTTGGTGATTGCGGGGGCCGCACATGCCGATGCCCGTTGAGGCGCGCACCGTCAGGCCGATGCCCTCAGGCAAGGTGCACCCGTCGGAACCGCTGCAGTCCGTTGCGGTCACGGTGATCGGGGCGAGTGACGTGGTGGAGGAGGGGTCGAAGACGCACTCCGTGGTCAGGTTGATCGTGTACGTTCCCGCGGCCGCGTAAGTGTGGGCGGGTGGCGCGTTCAGGTTGGTCCCGGACACAATCGGGGTGCCGTCACCGAAATCCCAAGCGTACTGGACGTCCATCGGGGGCGTGAAGCCGCCGAGGGCTTCCACCGTAACGTCGAGGCAGTCCTCCGTCGAGGCGATGCTCGTGGGCAGGTTGCACGGTGGGGTGTAGGTGTTGCCGCAGGTGACGTCCTCGAGGCTGTCCAAGGGCGATTCGAGGTAGGGCGTCCATTCGCCGTGGTTGGCGGAGGCGATGGTCGGGCCCGTGGCCACGTCGAAAGCGGGGCCGATGAGGTTGGGGATGAAGGATTCGGTTTGGCATGCCCCTGAAGTGCCGGCCAAATCCGTAGGCACCACCGTAAAATCGAGCACGTAAGTGAACCACGTATCGCGGTAACCCGCGAGGACCAAATCCGTGTTCGAATCCAGCGACATCATGTCCGGGTGGTAGAAATACGGCTGCCAGTGGTCATCCGGGAACGGGGCAAAGGCCCAGGCATTCACCTCCTCGCCCGCGAGGTCCGACGGCGAGGTGTGGGCCCGGAACAGCACCGGATTCAGGCCCGCTTCACCGACCTCGACCACGGCATGAAACGGGATGTTGCCGGCCTGCGGCGTGGTGCCGTTCATCCACTGGGCGTCCTTCATGTAGCCCCCGATGAGCAGCTGGTCGTTGCCCAGGGGTTCGATCACAAAGGCCCGCAGCATGGTGCCCGTGCCAAATCCCGAAGTGGGCGGCGCAATGCGTTCATCCCCCATCAACTCCCCGGTTGCCGGGTTCAACGCGCTGATGGAGAAGCAGGATGCGTGCATGTGGTTGCAGGCCACGATCAGCGCCCCGCTCTCCGAGATTTTCAAGTCGGCGCCCACGGTCGCGTCGCCGCCCGCCACCGGGGCCAAGCTGTCGTATAGCAGGGTGGACCAGTCCACCGTTCCGTCGAGCTGCATCAGCGCAACGGTCACGGATTTCTTCGGACTTGCGCTGTCGTTCAACGTTGCCCCTCCGAGCAAAAACAGGCCGTACCCCGGGTCCCAGTGCACTTCTCCCACGGCGTCCCAGTCGTCCGCACTTGCCGGGAACGTTGAGGAGGTCTCGTAATGGTCCGCGCTAGCCAAACTCAGCGGGCCACTTGAAACGGGCAATACCGAAACAAGCCCGGTCCGGTCCCCACCGGTGGCCAAAACGTCCCCGTGCCACCCCGCGCACGCGATGTACTCCACCCCGTCGGATTCGAACACCTCAACGTCGAGGTAGCGGGATTGTACGGTGCCGAGCGAACCGGCAGATAAGGCGATTCCAGAGATGTACTCACCGGTGTTGGCGTCGAAGATGCCGATCATCGCCCGGTCTTCGAGGCCGCCCGTCGTGTATTGCCGGGTGTGGCCCACAGCAACGAACTTGTCTCCGTTGGTGCTGGGAATGAGCTCCATGGCGGTGATGCGCAGGAAGTCGCCTTCGGAGAAATCCCGCGTCCACACCACGTTGCCAGCCCCGTCGAGCCGCGTGATGATGGAATAACCCTCCGGCAGCGTGGTGATCCCGGTCGTTCCAGC
>JALQTD010000016.1 GCA_023264155.1 Flavobacteriales bacterium
CACGACGCGAACCAAACCAACCTCCTCTACCTCAACAACGGCAACGGGGTGTTTACCTCGGCCGCACCCGCAGCCGGCCTCGACTACCAAGGCAACTGCATGGGCGTGGATGCCGCCGACGTCAACGGCGACGGGTTCCTCGACCTCTACATTTCCAACCTGTACCCCTCCGAACTCTTCCTCTCGAACGGAGACGGAACGTACTCCGCATCGGGCGCCGCTGCCGGGGTGGATGACACCGGCATGACCTGGGGCACTTCCTTTTTTGACTACGATCAGGACGGACTGCACGACCTGTACATCGTAAACGACTACCTGTTCAGCCCGGCGCCCAACATCCTGTACCACGGCGAGGCGGACGGTACGTTTACGGTCGTGAGCAGCGGGGATGCCACGCTCGAGCACCCGTACTCGGACAACGGGATGGCCATGGGCGACCTCGATGGTGACGGCGACCTCGATGTGGTCATCGCCACGCACGGCGCTACCGGGCAACCCGGCCCGACCATCCTGCGCAACGACGCCGCCACCGGCCACGGCTTGCTCCTTCACCTCGAAGGGACCACCTCGAACCGCGACGCCATCGGGGCCCGGGCAACGGCTTACGCTGGCGGCACCGCCCGTATCGCCGAAGTGCATTGCGGGCGCGGCTACAGCGGCGGGGCGCCGCTCGACTTGCATTGGGGACTCGGCGATGCGGCGGTGGTGGACAGCGTCGTGATCCAATGGCCGAGCGGAATTGTCAGCACCCATGCCGACCTAGCGGCAGACAGCGCGTACGTCATTGTCGAGCCGGGAGCGGATCCGTGGTTTTTTGAGGGCTGCACGAACGACGACGCCTGCAATTACGTGCCCGCGGCGGTGGTGGACGACGGGAGCTGCGTGTACGCCTTGTTGGGCGAGGATTGCGAGGGGAACTTGATCGACGAAGGGATTTCGCCAGAAACCCATTCGATTGCGCGGATTTGGAACGAGGTGGTGTTGCATGGGGTGCGGCACGATTGGGCGCGGCCGACGGTCCATGCGCGGAATTTGTGGCACACGTCGATGCTGATGTACGACGCGTGGGCCGCTTGGCAGCCGGACACGGTGGGGGCGCCGGAGTTGTACTTCTTGGGCCAAACCGTAGCCGGGTTCACCTGTCCGTTCACCGGCCTCGAACCCGCAGCGACCGCCGAGGACCGGCGGGCAGCGCAGGAAGCGAGCATCAGTTACGGCGTGGCCCGGCTCGTTCAGCACCGGTTTGCGGAAGCGCCTCAGGCGGGGGTGACGATGGCAGAGGTGGCGAATCGGATGGCGGATTTGGGGTATGATTTGGCCTATACCTCAACGGATTACACCAACGGAACACTGGTCGAACGCGCGGCAGCTCTCGGCAATTACCTCGCGGAACAAATCATTGCCTTCGGCCTGCAGGATGGGTCGCACGAAGAGCTCGGCTACGCGAACACGTATTACAATGCCATCAACTGGTTCCTGGTGATGGACGAACCCGGCAACCCCAACCTCGATCACCCGAACCGTTGGCAACCCTTGCAGCTCGCCGAATTCATCGACCAAAGCGGCAACCCGGCGTCCGGCACCAACCTCGAATTCCTCAGCCCGGAATGGGGCGACGTGGTGCCGTTCAGTTTGCAGCCGGAGGACATGAGCGTCTTCGAACGGTATGGCGCCCAGTATCAAGTTTACCACGACCCGGGTCCACCCCCTTACATCGACCCCGAAGTGCCGGCCGACTTGGATTCAGATTACAAATGGGGCCACACGATGACAGCCGTTTGGAGCAGCCACTTGGACCCAGCGGACAGCGTGATGTGGGACATTTCACCTGGGGCCATGGGCCGCCTTGGTGATTACCCTGCCGACCTCGAAGACGCACACGGTTACTACAACTTCCTTGAAGGCGGCGTGTACGGAAGTCCCGGCCATCCGGTGAACCCAGCAACCGGTCAGCCGTACGAACCCAACATCGTCCCGCGCGGGGACTTTGCGCGGGTGCTGGCGGAATTCTGGGCGGATGGTCCTGATTCGGAAACCCCGCCGGGCCACTGGTTTACCGTTATGAACCACGCAAACGACCAGCCCGAAATGGAGCGTCGGTGGCGCGGCCAAGGCCCCGTCGTGGACACGCTGGCGTGGGACGTGATGGGCTATTTCGCCCTGGGCGGCGCGATGCATGATGCGGCTGTCACGTCGTGGAGCGTCAAAGGCTGGTACGACTTTGTGCGGCCCGTTTCTGCAATCCGTTGGATGGCTGATCAAGGCCAAAGCACCAACCCCGAACTCCCGAACTACTCCCCTGCCGGCCTCCCCCTCGTGGACGGGGTCATCGAGCTCATCACCGACAGCGATTCGGTCGAATTGACCGGCGAGAACGGCGAGTGGATCAACGAACTGAAGATTCGATCATGGCGCGGCCCTTCCGCTGTGGCCATCCCAGCCACCGACATGGCGGGCGTCGGCTGGATCCGCGTGGCACATTGGTGGCCCTATCAACGGCCGACCTTCGTGACCCCGCCTTTCGCCGGTTACGTCAGTGGGCACAGCACCTTCTCGCGGGCGGCGGCCGAAGTCCTGACGTTGATGACGGGCGACGCCTTCTTCCCGGGTGGCATGGGCGTGTTCCCGGTCGAGGCGAACGAGTTCCTAGTCTTCGAGGATGGCCCGTCGGTGAGCTTCGAATTGCAGTGGGCGACTTACCGCGATGCTGCAGACCAAAGCGCACTCAGCCGCATTTGGGGCGGCATCCACCCGCCCCTCGACGACTTCCCCGGCCGGGCGATCGGCGAGACGGTGGGCATCGAAGCGTTCCTGTACGCTGAATCCTATGCCCGGCCGCTGGACGGCTGGGCCGGAGGCGAGGACGACATGCTCGGCGAGTGCCCGGGCGATTTCAATCAGGACGGGGTACGCGGCGTGCCGGACTTGCTCGTCCTGTTGTTGGAGTTCAGCAACTCCGCGCCGGCGGGCGTGGCGGACTTGACGGGCGACGGGCTGTGCAGCACCGCCGACCTCATGGCCTTCCTCGCCGTTTGGGGCCAGCCCTGCAATTAAGGGCGGGGACGGCCGTGGACGACCACTTCGTCCATGAACATCCACGTCGGCTCCGTGGCCGCGTCGTGCCAGGCGGGGCAGCGGCCTGGATTCTTCAGTTCCACCCGAACGGCCCATGCGGGGCTGTGGACGGGGGCGCTCCACCGCTCGAGGCCTTGCTTGTCGTTGCGGGCGAGCGGTGCTTCGGGCGTGATTTCGACCGCTTCCCAAACGTCTGAGCCGTTCACGCACCACTGCACTTCGATGAAGGCCGGGTTGAAAATCCAGGCGTTTTGGTAGAGGTAGGTGTGGAAGGTGATGGAGTCGATGTACACGGGTTCGGGCCAGCTGAGGTAGACGGCCATGTCTTCACCGGACACGGCTTGCCAACGCCCGTCACGGAAGTCTTCGGAGCCGAGGAGGCCATCGACGAGGCCGCGTTCACCGCCGCCGGGGTAGTAGGGGTTGAGGGCGTGGTCGATTTGGACCGTGGGGGCGGTGAGGCCGAGGTGCCCGGCCACGGGGAAGCGCGGAGGTGAGGTGAGGAGGCGGAAGCGGTGCTCGACTTCGGTCATGATTTGGCCTTCGCCTTCAACCGTGAACGTCTCCCCCCACGCGTGCAAGGTATCTGACTGCTGAGCGCCCTTCAGGACAAACCCCGCCACGCCCGAAACCCCGCGCATCGCCGGATCCACACGAACCTGCAACGCCCCGGTCGGCGTGACCTCCGCCGTCATCTCCACCGGCACCGTCTCGAGGCCGTAATCGATGCCCATGCGGTCCATGCGGTCGTAATGCGCGTCGAGCCGGTCGAGGAAGCCCTCGAAATCGTGTTGCTCCGGCGCCGTCCACATCACTTCGGCAAACGCCGTCGCCCGCGGGTAAACCTTCGACTCCACGAGGTGCTGCGGGGCGTGCTCCGACCACAGGTTCACCTCGCCGCCCAGCACCCGGCCCGGTCCGCCCGTCACCTCGCCCGGGTTGAAGCCGTACACCTCTTCAAGGTCGGTGGCTTCGAGCGGGTAATCGAGGTAGCAGTGCGAGGTGGGGCTCAGGATGGCATCGTGGCCGCTGGCGATGGCTGTGCGGGCGCCGTCGAGGCCGCGCCAACTTTGCACGGTAGCGCCTTCGGGCAGGCCGCCTTCGAGGATCTCGTCCCACCCGATGATCTTGCGGCCGCGCTCGGCCAGCCAGTCGCCGATGCGCCCGATGAAGTAGGACTGCAACGCGTGGGCATCGGGGAGGTCGTGGGTGTGCATGCGGTGTTGGCATTTGGCGCACGCCTCCCACCGCACCTTCGGCGCCTCATCCCCGCCGATGTGGATGTACTCCGACGGGAACAGCTCGAGGACTTCCGTCAAGACCTGCTCGAGGAAGGCGAACGTCTGCTCGTTGCCCGCACAATAGATGTCCTTGTACACGCCCCAATCGTTCGGGACCGGCAACGCCTCACCCGTGCAACCGAGCTCCGGATACGCCGCGAGGGCCGCCCGGCTGTGGCCCGGCAATTCGATTTCGGGGATGATGGTGATGTGGCGCTGGGCCGCGTATTCCACGAGGTGGCGGATGTCCTCCTTCGTGTAGAATCCGCCGTGCGTGCTCCCGTCGTCCTCGATGCGCCAAGCGCCGGTTTCCGTCAGTTCCGGGTAGGCGTCGATTTGAATGCGCCAGCCTTGATCTTCGGTGAGGTGCCAGTGGAGGGTGTTGAATTTGTGAAGGGCCAAACCATCCAAAACCTGCTCCACGAACTCCACCTCCATGAAGTGGCGGCACACATCGAGCAGCAACCCACGGTGCCCGTATTGCGGGGCATCCACAATGTGCAAGGCCGGCAGCGACCACCCGTCGGGGCAGCGGCCCGGCCGTTCGCAATCCGCTGGAGCCAGCTGCCGGAGCGTGGTAAGCCCGCGGAAAGCCCCTGCTGCCGTGGACGCTTCGACCGAGATGGCGCCGTCAGCCACCCGCAGCGCATAGCCCTCCTTCGGGTACCCCGGCGCTTGTGAGATGCGGATGGGGGTTGGCTTCGGGCCTCGCGGCTCGCCTGCAGGAAACACCCAATCCGAAGCGCACCCAATCGAGTCCTGCCAACTTGCTGCGATCTCCCAGGTCACGCCCCGGAGTTCCACTTTTTGCTGGGTGGAATCGACTTCCACTTGTGCGGGGAGAGGGATGAGGGCGTTCGTCGAGCCCGTGGGCAGTTCGGGCAGGTCCGGGGCAGCGCAGCCAGCCGCAAGGACCGCCGCCATGGCGAGGAAGGGGCGAAGGGTCATGGTGCGAATCTAAGCCGAAACCGAGCGGCGCAACGCCTTGACCATCCAGCGCTCGACCGGTCGGGTCGTCCCGTCGAAGTGGCGCGTGGGGTGCGGCTCCTCGCTCCGGCACGACGCGTGCACCGCGGCCACCTTCAGGCCCGTCCATGTGGCGGCGTTCTCCGGGCTCACTCCGCTGCCGACCGTCACGTCGAAACCCGCTCGCACGAGGGTGGCCACGCCGGCCCAGCCCTCCACCGCCTTGTCGGCGCCGCCGCTCGAAAGGACGCGCCGGATGCCGAGGTAGCGGAGCTGGTCCGCGTCCGCCGCCCAATCCACCGAGGCGTCGAGGGCACGGTGGACGACGAGCCGGTGACCGCCGAAGCGCTCGACGAGGGCCGCAAGGGCGGGTAGGTCGAGGCGGCCTTCGGGAGTGAGCCCGCCGATGACGGCGCGGGTGGCACCGGCTTGGAAGGCGTCTTGGATTTGGTCTGCGATCCACTCCCACTCGTCTGGCGTGTAGCTGAAATGGCCCGCGCGGGGGCGAATCAAGGCATGGACCGGCAACCCCGTGGCAGCGGCGCGGCGGATGTCGGCAGCCGGCGGGGTCAACCCACCGCACTCCCAATGCGCGCACAACTCCACGCGGTCGGCGCCCCCGGCGAGGGCCTGCCGCACATCCTCCGGCGTGGACGCGCACACTTCGACTTCGGTCCGGGCTTTTTCCCGCGAAAGGGCGGCTTGCACTTGCTCCGCGTCGCCCAGCGACGTGAAGTCCAGCACCGGGCTGGATTCTGGAAGGGCACGAACTTCAAAGAACCGCTCAAAAGCCGCCGGCAACTCGAGCTCGCCGCGGGTAGGGTGCGGTGCGAGGTGGTCGAGTTCGGGCAGCAAGGCGGCGGGGTCAAACCGGAACAGGTTCATCGAGACGCGGACGCAGCCTTCGGCGTCGCGGGCCGCCTCCACCGCCTCTGTGTCGGGTTTTTCAACGAGGCCTTGGAGCCGGCCTTCGCGCAGGTGGGCGACCGCAAAGCCCTGCACGCGTTCTGGGGCGAGGCCGAGGGCGTCCCGGTCGAAGGCGAGGAAGGAGGGCGTGAACGCGGCGGACCGGATGTGGCGCAGGGCGGCCACGGTGGGCAGGTTGTCGCCGTTGCACGTCACGGCGGCCTCGCCCGGACGGATGGGATCTTGGAACAGGGCTTCGCGCACCGCATCGGCCGTGCCGCGCGGCTCCCACTGGACGGCCAAACGCAGGCGCAGGCGGGGGCCGACGGGCGTGTCGTTCCAAGCGGACGCCCAGGCCTCGGTGTGCTCGTCATCGGGAGCAATGACCACAGTGACTTCGGTGAACCCGGCGCGTTCGGCGCGGAGGAGCAGGAATTCGAGGAAGGGCTCGCCGGCGGGGCCGATGCGGACCATGGGCTTGGGGCGGGTGGCTGCGTCGGATTTCAACGATCCGGAAAAGCCGTCGAGGAGGGCGCTCTGCTTCATGCGGGTGGCCCGGCCGGCCGCGAGGACGATGAGGCGGTTGCAGATCATGCGGGGAGGATGTGGGCGCCGGGGGCGCCGAGTTGAACAAGGTGCGGGACGCCACCGGCCGCTCGGACGGCTTCGCTGATCGCGGGCACACGGGAGGGCGGAGCGAGGACCACGGCCGTGCCCCCTCCCCCGCTCCCGTTGAGCTTGCCGCCGTAAGCACCGTGGGCGAGGGCGGCGGCGAGGACGGCCTCGAGGCGCAGGGTGCTGACTTCGAGGTGGTCGCGCAGGAAGGCGTGGTGGGCGTTCAGGGCGGCGCCGACGGCGGGCAGGTCGCCGCGGCGGAGGGCTTCCGTTCCCTCGGCCGAGACGTCGCGGCTAACGTAGGTGGCGTCGAGGAGGGCGCGCTCGGCCTTCGAAGCGGCGGAAGCGGGGTCGGCCACGAGGCGCACGCGAGCCGCTTTTGAACGGGCGAGGACGGCGAGGGTCTGTTTGGGCTCTTGGGTGTCGATGAGGAGGCAGGCCACGTCGGGAAGGGGCAGCGGCTCGGGGGGCGTGCCGTCGAAGTGGAAGGCGTGCAGGCCGCCGTGCGCGATGGCGAGGTGATCCATTTGGCCCCCGGGCTCGCCTTGGGCAATGACCTCGGCGTGGTGCGCTGCTGAGGCCAAATCCGCCGCCGTCAGGGTCCGACCGGCCGCGTGGTGGAGCCCCGCGACCCAGGCCGTGACGAGGGCGGTCGAACTGCTGGCGCCGGCCTGGCGGGGCAGGGTGCTGCGGACTTCGGCAGTCCAGCCCGTGACCGGCTGAACGGTCCAGGCGGCGGTGAGGTAGTCGAAGGGGCGGCCGGTGGGCGGGTCGGGCCAGGAGGCCGTGCGGGCGATGTCGGGGAGGGCGAGGTGCAGGAGGGGCGACGGGGATGGGCGAAAATGGATTTGGCATGCCAAATCAATGGCCCCCGCCACGACCGGCCACCCCAAGTAATCCTGGTGCTCCCCGAACAAACACACGCGCCCCGGCGCCCACGCCCGAAAGGCCGTCACCGCAGGCCCCACTTCCACGTCCCCCACCCCGCTGCGAGCGCCACCGCGCCCAGCCCGAGCGCCATGCTGCCGTCACCGTACAGCCAACTGCCCGTGGCGAACAGCGCCGCATACACCGCCGCGCTGCCGAGCCCCATCGCCACCAGCCCCCGCGGCACGGCCCATGTCCCTTCGTGCGCGAACCGCCGCCACCCCGGGCCGCCCGGCCGCACCTTCTCCACGAAGCCGCGCAACGTCTCCTCCGACTCCGGCGGCGTCACGAGCGTGCCCACCACCCAAATCGCCGAAGTCACGAGCGCTCCCCACACCAATTTCATGTGCGCGGCCAACGGCGGCACGAGCGCCACCGGTTCCGCCGCCAACGCATCGTGCACGAACGTGAAGTAGCCGGCCACGAGCAAGGACCCCACCATTGCCACAATCTCCGTCCACGCGTTGATGCGCCACCAGAACCAGCGGAGGATGAACAAGCCGCCGGTGCCGGCGCCGATCAGCAGCAAGAGGTTGAAGGCTTGGCCCGCATCGGTGAGCATGAGCCCGAGGCCGCAGCCAAGCACCATGCTGACCACCGTGGCCAGCCGCCCCGCCGCCACCTGCTCGCGCTCCGTCGCTTCCGGCTTGATGAACCGGACGTAAAAGTCGTTCACCAGGTAGCTCGCCCCGAGGTTCAGCTGAGTCGACATCGTGCTCATGAACGCGGCGAGCAAGGAAGCGGCCACAAGTCCCAGAAGGCCAGGAGGCAGCAGCGACAGCATCGCCGGGTAGGCCAAATCATGGCCCACCTTCCCCGCCTCCACCCCCGGAAACGCCGCCTCCAAATCCGCAAGTGTCGGAAACACCACCACCGACGCCAGGGCAATCAAGATCCACGGCCACGGCCGCAGCGCGTAATGGGCCACGTTGAAAAACAAGGTCGCGCCCACGGCATCCCGCTCCGAACGCGCACTGAACATCCGCTGTGCGATGTACCCGCCTCCCCCCGGCTCCGCACCCGGGTAATAACTCGCCCACCACTGGACCGCCAGCGGCACCAGCAGCACCGGCACCCACACCCCAGGATCACCCAAATCCGGCAACATCGGCGTCAACGGCGCCACGTCCGGGTGCGCCAGCAAGGCATCCAAGCCACCCACTTCCGGCAAGCCCAACACGTAAACGCACGCCCAAACCGACCCCACCATGGCGAGGAAGAACTGCACGAAGTCGGTCAGGATGACGGCCCGCAATCCGCCCCAAGCACTGTACGCCAACGTAATCACCCCAGTGACCAGCAGGGTCTGCCAGCCCGGCCACCCGAGCAGGATCCCGCCGAGTTTGATCGCGGCCAACGACACCGTGCCCATCACGAGGACGTTGAACACCAGGCCGAGGTAAAGGGCGCGGAAGCCGCGAAGGAAGGCCGCTGCTGGGCCGCTGTACCGGAGTTCGTAGAAGGCGATGTCGGTGAGGACGCCGCTCCGGTGCCACAACCGGGCATAGACGAACACGGTGAGCATGCCCGTGAGGAGGAAGGCCCACCAGCCCCAGTTGCCCGCGACGCCTTGCTCCCGGACGAGGCCGGTGACGAGGTTGGGTGTGTCGGTGGAGAAGGTGGTGGCGACCATGCTGACCCCGAGGAGCCACCACGGCATTTGGCCTCCTGCGAGGAAAAACCCGCGGGCGCCTTCGGACGCGTTGCGGCGGCTCGCCCAAGCGCCCACGGCCAAGGCCAGTGCGAAGTACGCGGCGATGATCGCCCAGTCTAAGGTTGTCAGCTGCATGCCACAAGGATACGTCAAAGGCCGTGTTCGGCGCGGACCTTCTTTGTGAGCGAGGCGACGATGAGGGCGTAGGAGTCGTCGACCCAGCCGAGGAGGTCGGAGCGGGACGCGTCGCTGTCGACTGCCACGGTGTTCCAGTGCGCCTTGTTCATGTGGTAGCCGGGGGCGACGGCGTCGTAGCGTTCGCGGAGCTCGAGGGCGCGCTCGGGGTCGCACTTTACGTTGATGCCCGTGAAGTCGTCGACGTCGCAAAGGGCGAACATTTTGCCGGCGACTTTGAATACGAGGGTGGACGCGTCGAAGGGGAAGGATTCGGTCACGGCGGGCTTGGCAAGGCAGTGGTCGCGGAGCTCGTCGAGGTGCAAATTGCGCATGCTCATGGGTTTTGGCCCAAAGTTCCTTTAATTTCGCGCCGTTTCTACATCCAAATCATGATGCGAACTGCTACCACTCTGGCCCTCGTGGCCCTGCTCGCCCCCGCGTGGGGCAGCGCACAATGCACCGAGTTGTTCATCTCCGAGTACTGCGAAGGCACCGGTAACAACAAGGGATTGGAGTTCTTCAACCCGACCGGAAGCCCCATCGATTTGGGCCCATACGTCCTGCAGCGTTGGTCAAACGGCGAGGCGGGCATGACGGATGAGACGAACCTCATCGGCACCATTCCGGCTTACGGAACGTGGGTGCTCGTGAATGGCCAAACCGAAGACGTGGACCTCGGTGGCGGCGCGACCAGCCCCATGTGCGACCCTGCCATGCAGGAACTCGCCGACCAACTCGACAACCCGTACCCTGCACCAACCTACATGAACGGCGACGACGCGCTCGTGCTGTTGAAGAACGGCAACCAAGTGGTCGACATTTTCGGCAAGCCCGGTGAAGACCCAGGGACCGCTTGGACCAACGATGCCGAGAACGGATTTGTGGACGTCGGAGACGGCGCGACTTGGTTGACCTCGAACCACACCCTGCGCCGGAAGTTCGAAGTGACGGGTGGGGTGACGTTGCCGCCGGTAGCGTTCGACACCTTCCTCGAGTGGGACACCTTGTCGGTGAACACCTGGGACAACCTCGGCATGCACGCTTGTGAATGCGGCGGCAACAATGTGGAAGTGTTGGCCGTGAAGCCCGAGGCGCAATTGTTCCCCAACCCCAGCGCGAATGGCAACTTTGAAGTGACCGCCACCCTCCCCGTGGAGCGCGTGACGGTGCACACGGCTGCCGGACAACTCGTGCACGATGCGGCCATCAACCACCTCGCCCGCGTCACGGTCAGCCTGCCCGGTTTGCCTGCAGGTGCGTACATCGTGAACATCCACATGGAAGGCGGTGCGACGTTTGCGCACCGTTGGTGGGTGAAGTGATCCGGTGATGAGCATGTATTTGCTGACGAAGCGTGCGGCCGCCGGGCTGTGGGCCCTGTTGTTGTGCACGGGCTATGCAGTGGGCCAAACCGGCAAGGTGTTCGGAACGGTCTCCGATGCCATCACCGGCGAAACCCTCATCCAAGCGGCCGTGATGTTCGGGACGCAAGGTTTCATGACCGACTTCGATGGGCGGTATGAGGCGGAACTCCCCTATGGCACGTACACGGTGAACGTTTCCTATGTCGGGTACGAACCGCAGCGGTTCCAACTCGAAGTGAACGAGGCCACCATGCGCCAAGACTTCAAGATGAGCACCATCGTGCTCCAAGAAGCGCAGGTCATCGCCGACGTGGCCATCGAACGGGAAACCCCGGTGGCTTTTTCGAACATCAAGCCCTTGCAAATCCAGGAGGAACTCGGTTCGCAGCCGATTCCGATGATCCTGAACACGACGCCCGGGGTGTACGCCACCCCGACCGGTTCGGACAACGACGGCCCCAGCATCTCCATCCGGGGATTCAAGCAGCGGAACGTTTCGGTGCTCGTCGATGGGGTTCCGGTGAACGACATGGAAAGCGGGGCGGTGTTTTGGAACAACTGGTTCGGCCTCGACCTCGTCACGCAAACCATGCAAGTGCAGCGCGGATTGGGCGCGAGCAAACTGGCGCTGCCGGCCATCGGCGGCACCGTCAACATCGTCACCCAAGGGATCGAGAGCGCACGGAAGACGTCGGTCAAGCAGGAAGTGGGGAGCTTCGGTTTTACCCGAATGTCCATCGGCCACACGAGCGGCCGGCTGTCCAACGGCTGGGGCTACACGCTCAGCGGCTCGTTCCAAAACCGGCAAGGCTACTTCGACCAAGATTACAACCGCTCCTTCTTCTACTACGCGAAGGTGCAGAAGGCGGTGGGCAACCACACGTTCTCGCTGAGCGCCACGGGGAGCCCTTCGGCGAACGCCTCCCGGTCATACAAGCAGCGCATCGCGACCTACGATGCGGAATACGCCCGCTCCCTGTTCCGCGGAACCACCAACGAATACGAGCAGCTGCGCGGTTACGCCACAGCGTACGACGCGATCTTCAACGATGATACCCTCCTCGCTGCCGAAGAAGCGGAGGCCTATGCGAACCTGAACGCGCAGTATGGGTACGCCAACGTGCAGGAATACGAGGAGCACGCAGCTTCCATGGATTTCATCGACACGACGGGGGTGGTGAGTTATGGTTTGGGCTACAACACCCACTGGGGCCTGCTCGGCGGAGAAGTGAAATACGAGCGCGAAAACCAGTACCACAAGCCGCTGTTCAGCTTCCGCCACAACTGGCGCGTGACCGATAAGCTCTACGTGTCCAACATGCTGTACGCTTCGTACGGCTACGGCGGCGGCACCCGGCTCGAGAACGCCCTCGGTGCGGGCGATTACACGCCCGATGGCCAGGTGGACTTCGAGAAATTCTACGCTTCGAACACCATTGGCGGCATTTTCGGCCCGCCCATCGATCCCGCGTATTCGGACTCGTTGTTGAAGTCCGGACGGTACTTGCGCAAGCTTTACAACAACCACTATTGGTACGGGGCGCTGAGCACCTTCCGCCACGAAACGTCGGAGAAGGTGACGATCTCTGGTGGACTGGACTTGCGGACCTACCAAGGGGAACACTACGGCGAGGTGTACGATTTGCTCGGGGGCGATTACGCCGTGGACAACCGCGACGCCAATGCCGAGTCGAAGATGCGCCGCGTGGGCGATAAACTGGGCTACCACAACGACGCCTTCGTGCGCTGGGGCGGGGTCTTCGGGTTGTTCGAGTACAAGGGCTACCTCTACAACGCCTTCGTGAACGTTTCGGGCGTTTACCAAGGCTACAAGGCGGTGGATTACTTCGCGCCGCTCGATGTGCATGTTGACGGCGAGCGGTATGCGCAGGCGTTGTCGTTGGGCGAAGTGATGCTCATCGGGGACGCAGGGGCTTCGGTTTACGATGCAGAGGATGTAGCCCAAATCACAGGCGGCTACGTCGCCGATGGCGACACCCTGCTCGGCGCCACGGCCATCGCCCACGGCGACGACGCGACCTCCACCTCCACTTCGGGCTGGAAATGGCTCCCCGGCTTCACCATCAAAGCGGGCGGCAACTACAACCTGAGCGAGTACGCCAACGCCTTCATCAACCTCGGCTACCTCAACCGCACCCCGGTGTTCCGCAACGTGGTCGACTTCGAGAACAAGTTCGTTGGCAACACGAAGAACGAGATCATCCAGTCGGTGGAATTGGGCTACAGCTACAGCAAGCACCCTTGGTCGTTCAACGTGAACGGATACTGGACGGTTTGGAACAACCGCCCGTTGCAATCGCTGCTGCGGTTCGAGACCGTGGAAGGCGACATCGTGCGCGCCAACGTGAACTCCATGAGCGCCTTGCACCGTGGCCTCGAGGCGGATGGGGCCATCCAATTGAACGCGAAGTGGACGCTCGAAGGGTACGCCTCGTTTGGGGATTGGCGTTGGACGAGCTCGGAGGACAGCTTGGTGCTGCTCGACGACTTGACGAACCTTCCTTATTTGAACCAAGACGGAACGGTGGCTTCTGTGGAATACGATGCTGCCGGGGTTTCGGTGGGCGATGCGCCGCAAAGCTCCTACTCCATTGCCCTGCGCTACTTCCATAAAAAATGGTACGTGAAGCCGCGTTTCACGTGGTTTGACCGGTATTACTCGGATTTTGACCCCTTCTCGTTGAACGGCGAGAATGCCGGGCGCCAAAGCTGGCAAATCCCTTCCTACGGGCAGTTTGAGGTGCATGCGGGGTACAACATGGATGTGGGCGAGTCGAATTTGGACTTCCGCCTGAGCCTGTTCAATGTGCTCAACAAGACCTTCATCGGGAATGCGCAGAACAACGACGCCTTCGGACAGTGGTACTTCACGGATCCGGAGCGCAATTACGCCTTCACGCAAAACAACTTCGACGCAGCCTCCAGCGCTGTTTACATGGGCTACCCTTTCCGCACCAACTTCAGCGTGCGCGTGAGGTTCTGACCCCACCAACCCAGCAATGAACATGAAACAATTGCTCCTCTCCTTGCTCGCCGCAGCTCCCCTGCTGGTAAGCGCCCAAACGTCCATCCTCGACGTGCGCACGAACTACAACGTCGGCGATGTCGTCACCGTGACGGGCATCGTGACGTCGGACGCGAACTTGGGTTCGGTCCGGTACATCCAAGATGAAACCGCGGGCATCGCCTTGTACCCCGGCTCGGACTGGACGGGCTACCCCGACCCGCAGCCCGGTGACGAGGTGACCATGACGGCCGAGCTCACCGAGTACAACGGCTTGCTCGAAGTGGGATCGGCCGGCATCACAAACGTCGAAGTCCTTTCAAGCGGCAACCCCCTGCCGGAGCCGTTGCTCATCACCCCTGCCCAACTCGGCGAGTCGCTTGAAGGGCAACTCGTTCACATCCAAGGTGCTTTTTTCGTCAATGGCGGACAAATCATCTCAGGCAACAACACCTATGCCTTCAACGCCAACGGCGAGGACGGCATCATCTACATCCGGAATTCCAACGAGCTCGTGGGGCAGGTACTTTCGGCCGGAGAAGTGGACCTGTACGGCGTGGTGTCGCAGTTCAGCTTCGATGGTGTGGGCGGCTACCAGCTCCTGCCGCGGGGCATTGCGGACATCGTGGCCACTTCGGCCATCAACCTCGCCACGTCGGTCGTTCAGGATGACCTGAGCACAACGGGATTCAGCCTGAACTGGTTAACGGACGTAGAGGGGGACAGCCACGTGGAGTACGGGTTGACCGAAGACCTCGGTTCCGTGGTGAGCGATGCGACGTTGACGCAAGACCACAGCGTGATGCTGACGGATTTGGCCCCGGGCACCATCTACTACGCCCGCGTCATTTCCATTTTGGGCGAGGACAGCACCATGTCCCAAATCCGTCCATACGTCACGGTTTCCGAAAGCCCCGGCTGGATCCGCGCCTACTTTGTGGCGGATGTGGACCCCTCGGTGGCCACTGACGAAGTGGCGGTTTCGCTCGGGACGGCGACCAACGATACCATTGCGGCCTACATCTTGTCGGCGGAACACACCTTGGACATCGCGGTCTACAACACGAACAACACGACCATCACCAACGCCGTGAACCAAGCGGTGGCCAACGGCGTGCAAGTGCGCTGGATTTCCGAGGGCCAAAATGCGAACCTCGGACTCTCCGAACTCGACGCGTCCATCCCCGTGCTCATGCGCACCGATGGCGAAGGTTCGGGCATGCACAACAAGTTCGTCATTGGCGATGCCGAATACACGGACAACGCGTTTGTGTTGACCGGTTCGACGAACTGGACGACGGCCAACTTGAACACGGACCCGAACAACCTCATCATCTTTGGTGACCAGAGTTTGGCCCGCGCCTACACCCTCGAATTCAACGAAATGTGGGGAAGCGATGGCGCCACTCCCGATGCTGCGAACAGCCGCTTCGGTCCGGAGAAGACGATCAACACGCCGGAACGGTTCATCATCGGTGGAAGCCCCGTCGAGTTGTACTTCAGCCCGAGCGACGGCACGAACCAAGCCATCCTGGAGAGCATCCTGACGACGGACTACGACTTCCACTTTGCCACGCTGTCCTTCACGCGGAACGACCTCGGAGCAGCTGTGGTTGAGGTGGGTTCGAGCATCTTCACTACGGTGAGCGGTGCGATGGAAGACGTGAACAACAGCGGTTCGGAGTACGATGTATTGACCGCTGCCGGCATTCCGGTGTACTCGCACCAAGGCATTTCTGGCCAGCTGCACCACAAGTACGGCATCGTGGACCACAGCCAGCCGCTTTCTGACCCGCGCGTCATCACCGGTTCGCACAACTGGTCGACCACGGCAGAGACGACGAACGATGAGAACACGGTGATTGTGCACGATGCGCGGATTGCGAACTTGTTCTACCAGGAGTACATGGGCTTGCTCGGCGCGATGGGCGTGGGCGTGGAGGACGTGGAGCGCACGGAGACGTTGGCGAAGTTGTTCCCAAATCCAGCGACGGATGTGTTGACTGTGCAGTGGCAAGGAGCGGACGTTCCGGGGGATTTGGTGTTGCGTGATTTGGCCGGCCGCGTGGTGGACCAAACCCCACTCAACCCCGGTCTGACGCGCCTTTCCATCGCCCACCTGCCCGCGGGCATCTACTCGGTGAGCATCGGTGCGCAAGGCCTTCCGACGCGCCTCGTGGTGCAATAAGCCACGGCCACAAACTGCCGCCTATCATCCGTGAATCGGGTTGAGCTAGGCAACGAACGGGTTCTAATTTCGTCACAGAATTAGAACCCGTTTTTTTATGCTCGCCAAATTCACTGCCCTCACCACTGCCCTCGGCCTGGTGCTTTCCACCGTTGCCCAAATCGCCCACGAAGGCGCCCCGTTCGGTTGGGGCACGCCCCTCAATCCCGTCGTCGAATACGTGACCACAGCCCCATTGGATTGGGCGGCTTTACAAGCGGCCGATGCGGTGACGGATCAATACAAGGAAGCACCGTGGCGTTTCGGAGTGGAACGCGATGTGCACTACACGTTGGACAACAGCGGTACGTGGACCGAGGAGGACGGCGAACGCATCTGGCGGTTGGGCATCCGCTGCCCGGAAGGCATGAACATCAGCTTCCGACTGGACACGTTCAACTTGGGAAAGAGCAGTGCGCTTTACGTCTACAACGCGGACCGCACGGAATACCTCGGAGCCTTCACCGAAGCCAACGAAAAGGACTGGGGCGGACTCGCCATCGGCCTTATCGACGGGGATGAAGCGGTGTTGGAACTTCGGGAGCCCGCGGGGGATGAAGGCATGAGCACCGTTGTTTTGGGCCAAATCATCCACGGCTATCGGAGCCTCCTCGCCCACGCCGAGGAAGTCTACGCTGACATGGCAGCGATGGGCCCTTTCGGAACTTCCGGAGCGTGCAACATCAACGTGAACTGCCCGGAAGGCGCTGACTGGCAGACCGAGAAGAAATCCGTCGCACTCATCACCTCAGGGGGCTTTGCTTCGTGCACCGGGGCCCTCGTGAACAATGTCACGCAAGACGGAACGCCCTATTTCTTGACCGCGAACCATTGCTTGGGAACGCCCGCGAGCTGGGTGTTCTACTTCAACCACGAAAGCAGCACGTGTTCAGGCTCCACAGGTCCAACGAACCAGAGCATCAGCGGCGCCACCCTCCTTGCCAACAACGCCGGCTCGGATGTGGCCCTTGTAGAACTCAGTGCCACCCCGCCGGATTCTTACGATGTCCATTACGCCGGTTGGGACGCTACTGGAGCGAGCCCCGCCAACGCCACCGGCATCCACCACCCTTCCGGTGACGTCAAGAAGATCTGCTTCCAAGAAAACGCCCCGACCGCATCCACTGCCAGCGGCGCGCAAGTCTGGTGGATCGACAACTGGGAATTGGGCGTGACCGAACCCGGTTCCTCAGGCTCTCCGTTGTTCGACCAAAACCACCGCATCATCGGCCAGCTCTACGGCGGCGCGGCCGCCTGCAGCGGCACCTCCAACAACGGACAATACGACTACTACGGCCAGTTCCACGTCTCCTGGGACGCTGGCAGTTCGGCGAGCACCCGCCTGAAGGATTGGCTGGACCCCAACAACACCGGCACCCTCGTCCTCGACGGATACCCCTCAGCCGACCCTACCGTGGGTTGCACCGATGAAACCGCATGCAATTACAGCAGCACCGCCCTGACCGATGACGGCAGTTGCTTGTTCAATGACGTGTGCGGCAACTGCGGGGGAGATGGCAGTGCATGCACAGGATGCACCGATGAAACCGCTTGCAACTACGACCCCGCTGCTTACGTGGATGACGGTTCTTGTTTCAGCGGTGGCGGGAGCTACACCCTGACCTTGTTGACCGATAACTACCCCGGCGAAACCACCTGGGAAGTGGCCGATGAAACCGGGAACGTGTGGGTCGAAGGCAGTGGGTACACCGGTTCCCAAACCACGTACACCGAAACCTTCTGCCTCGCCCCCGGTTGCTACACCTTCACCCTCTTCGACAGCTATGGAGATGGCCTGCAATACAACGGTGTGGTCGGCGATTATTCCCTCGAGGATGCCAACGGCAATGCGGTGGCCGAAATGGTCGCAGGCGGCAACTTCGGCTTTTCAGCAGCGCACGATTTCTGCCAAGAGGACGAGGTCGTGTCCGGATGTACCGACCCATCGGCATGCAATTTCAACGCTGCAGCCAATGAGGACGATGGTTCGTGCATTTCCCAAGCCTTGGTCTACCTCGACGGGGACGGGGACGGTTTTGGTGCCGGCCCGGCCTTGAGCTCTTGTTCATTCACCGGCGATCAATATGTCGCGACCAACGGAGATTGCGACGATACGGCAAGTCACGTGCATCCCGGGGCCCCCGGAACTGGGGAAGACGTGGACAACGATTGCAATGGAACCATCGAAGGGGACGAAGTTGCTGTCACTGCTTGCCCGGGAGATTTGAACAACGATGGCACGGTCGCCATGTCGGATTTCCTGGTGTTCCTCGGTGACTTCGGCTGCATCACGGCGTGCATCGGTGACCTGAATGGTGATGGCAATACCTCGACGGCCGATATGCTCGTTTTGCTCGGACTATTTGGTACGAGTTGCTTTTAACGGCTGCACGGTTTTGCGGAAGGGAAGGCGCATTTGGTACCCCAAATCGTTCCCACGTGCTGCATCCGTGATGTCGAGGCCATACCGAACGGCCCGCACGTCCCCACGGTCCATCGTTCGGAACAAGCGGTCCCAAATGGACAACATGTTGCCGTAATTGCGATCCGTCCACGGCACTTCGTCGTGGTGGTGGATCTTGTGCAAATCCGGGGTCACGAACACCCAACTGAGGAGGCGCTCCACCGCAGGCGGAAACGACATGTTCGCATGGGTCAGGTAGGTGAAGAAAACGGTCAACAACCGGTACACCAAGTAAAACGCCAGCGGAGCCCCGATGATCACCACAGCAAGGAGCGCAAATGCCTCGCGGACCAAAAAATCCAGTGGGTGGTGGCGAGTCCCTGTGGTTACGTCCACGTGCGGATCGCTGTGATGCACCTGATGCAACCGCCACAACAAAGGCACCTGATGCAACAGGTAATGCACGGTGTACTGGCCGATGAGATCGAACAACACCAAAGCGACAACCAATTCCAACCACACGGGCCCTTCCCACCAGGCCAGCAGGCCGATGCCGTGCGTGTCAATCCAACTGAACAGTCCGATGGTCAACGCGCCGACGGCTGAATTGATGGCCATGGTGGTTAGGAGAAAGACCCCGTTGACCCGCGCGTGGCGCCACCAATTGGGGCGCTGCTTGACGAGCGGAATGAGCCATTCCAACAGCCCACCGAAGGACATGCACAGCACAATCCACAACAGTTTTTGCCAGGCCGGCATGGCCTCCACCCATTCGAATAACGTTTGCATGCTCACAAGTTAATCCGCGCGACTCAATCCTCCTCAGGCGCTGAATCGAGGAGTTGGGTGGCTTGATCGTGCGGCAAGGCTTCCACGGATTTGAGCTTGGACAACATCATGCGCGTGCGGGTGCCGATGAGGCGGTCGAGTTCTCCGTGCGCCTCGTGCAACTTCTTTTGGGTTTTTGCGAGGACTTCCCCGAATCGCTTGAATTCCGTCTTGACGGCGCCCAGGACTTCCCAAACTTCGCTGCTGCGCTGCTGAATGGCCAATGTACGGAAGCCCATTTGCAGGGAATGCAGGATGGCGGACAAGGTGGTCGGACCGGTGACGACGACCTTGTGTTCGCGCTGCAAATGCTCGATGAGGCCCGGCTGGCGGACAACTTCGGCGAACAAGCCCTCGACGGGCAAGAACATGATGGCAAAATCAGTGGTGTGCGGGGGAGCGAGGTACTTCGAACCGATGTCCTTAGCGAAGGCCTTGACCGTGGTCACGAGGGACTTGCGGGCCGCATCCGCCGCGTCCTTGTCGCCGGCATCCAGGGCGAGCTGGAGGCGCTGGTAATCCGCCTGGGGAAACTTGGCGTCGATGGGCAAGAGAACGGGCTGGCCTTGAGCATCGCGGCCGGGCATCTTGATGGCGAATTCGACGTGGGCTGACGAGCCTGGCTTCGTACGGGCGTTGACTTCGTATTGTTCGGGAGTGAGCAACTGTTCGAGGAGGTTTGCGAGCTGCACTTCGCCGAGGACGCCGCTGGTTTTTACGTTGCTGAGGACTTTCTTCAGGTCGCCGACGTCGCCGGCGAGCCCTTGCATTTCGATGAGGCCTTTTTGGACCGCTTCAAGCCGATCGCTGACCAACTTGAAACTGCGATCGAGGCGGTCATTCAGGGTCTTTTGCAGCTTTTCTTCCACCACCTCGCGCATTTTATCCAGCTGCAATTCGGTCCGGCCCGCCCAGTCGCGCTGTCCGGAGATGACAGCGTCCATCCGTTCCTTGTTCAAGTCGCTCGCCCGGTCGAGCCGGTCCGTGAGCACGTCTTGGAATTGTTGCAAACGGCGCTCCAGCGTGAACAAGCGGAAGAGGAGTGCGGCGACGAGGAGCGCGAGGCCGGTGGCGATGATTTCGATGGACATGGCGGATGGAATCTTGCAAGCAAGGTATATTTTTGGAAACATGAAATGGATTCCTACCGCGCTTTTTTGCGCCTTGACGGCTGGGGGTTGGGCCCAAAACACGCCCATCACCCTCGAAGTGCAATCTTCCACCCGCTACTACACAGACGGCAGTTCCAAAACCAGTTCCAAAATGCTTTGGAGCACGGAAGGCGTTGAGCCGCAGGGCATTGGATTCCTCGGCAAGCGGATCCGCCCCTACCTCGCGGACGTGCCGGAAGTGCAGCAGAAGTTCGGCACGTTTCGCGCCCTGAACCTCGCTTCCACCGTTTGCGGCGTGGCCACGTTGGCCTCCTTGCCGATGGCCTTGAACCGCCAGGACGAGTACCCCGACCTCAAATGGTACAGCCAGTTCCGAGCGCCCATCTTGTTCGGGGTGGGCACCTACGCTGCCGGGATTGCGGCGGGCATCGTGTTCAACAAAGCCATCGACGCGCACAACCACCTCGTCGGAGGCGGAAGCGAAGAGGGCTTCGGATGGGCGCCGCAAGTGCGGGCGTCTTCCGAGACGGCGGGGCTCGCATTGGTTTGGGCATGGTGAGCCCGACAGGCGGGCTCCCGGCGACAGCGCTCCTGTTCTTAGAAGACTTGGCGGCGAACAACAACCGGGACTGGTTCCAAGCGAATAAGAAACGGTACGAACGCGAGTTGCGCGATCCGTGGAAAGCATTCATTACCTCGGTGCTCGAACGCCTCGCGGCAGTGCATCCCGATTTCCACGACCTCGAGGCGAAGGATTGCATTTTTCGCATCCACCGCGATACGCGATTCAGCACCGACAAGACGCCTTACAAGTTGAACGTGGCTGCAGGGATCAGTTCCGGTGGTAAAAAATCATCCGAGCCAGGCGTTTACTTGCAGGCCTCGCCCGCGGGCTGGGTGGTCGGTGGTGGGGCGTACTGGCTCGAAAAGCATGAATTGCAAGCCATTCGGGAGGCCATTGCTGCCGCCCCGGACGAGTGGGAGAAACGGGTGAACGATGGGGAATTCACGCGGGTTTTTGGCCAAATCCAAGGGGACCGCAACAAGCGGCTCCCCCCTGAATTCAAAGCGGCTGCGGCCCACACCCCCGACCTCGCGCTGAAACAGTTTTACTACATGGGGGAACGCCCGCTCAGTGAGCTCACGAGCGATCGGGCCCTGGACGGAGTCATGGAATCGGTGGCTGCAGCGGAACCTGTGCGCACTTTTTTGCGTAATGCCCTGCATACCGATTGAAACAACCCCATGTCCGCGAGGAAAAACGTCCTTGTTGTAGCGTATTACTGGCCCCCCTCGGGAGGGGCTGGGGTGCAGCGTTGGCTCAAGCTGTCCAAGGAGCTCAGCCGTCTGGGCCATGAGGTCCATGTGCTGACCGTGCGGACGGAAGATGCCCACTATCCTCACAGGGATGATACGTTGGTGGCGGATGTGGCCTCCGGCATCCACGTGCACCGAACTTCTGCTTTCAACCCCATCGCGTGGGGCAAACGGCTGCTGGGCGTGCATGCGAATCAAGTGGCTTCATCCGATTTGAATAGCAAGCAGAGCCGCCGGGCGGGAATCGCCATGCGCATCCGATCCCGGCTATTCGTTCCCGACCCCCGGAAAGGTTGGAACCGAAGTGCCATTCGAAAAGGGCGGGAAATCATCGCTGAAGCCGGCATTGATGTCATCATTACGACCAGTCCTCCGCACAGCACCCACCTCATCGGCCTCGCGCTGAAGCAGGAGTTCGGTGTGCAGTGGTTTGCGGATTTCCGGGACCCTTGGACCGATGTCTTCTATTACGAGCAACTCCAGCATTCAAGCCGGAGTGCGCGGCGAGATGCCCGGTACGAAAGGACCGTCATGGAGGCTGCGGATCGCCTCATCGTCGTCCACGACCGCTACCGGGAAAAGTTGGAAGCCAAGTACCCTGATTTCGTTCCCGGCAAGATCCATTACTTGCCCAATGGATATGACGCGGATGATTTTGCACAACCGCTTCAACCCGGCGATAGTCCGTTTTTTGAAATCGTGTACACCGGCATCATGGCCGAGGGATATGAACCCGAGGTCGTGGCGAAAGCGTGGGTGAAACAGCCGCTCGAACAGCAAGCGCGGCTGACCGTGGTGGGCACCGCGCCCGAGGAAGTGCTTGCAGCATTCCGTGCGGTGGGAATGGAGGTGCAATGTTTGGGCATGCAACCGCACCATGTGGCCAACGCGTGGCAGCAACGGGCTGATTTGTTGTTGTGCCTGATTCCTGCAATTCCGGGAGCGGATTTGGCACATGTCCCCGGGAAAATCTTCGAGTACCTCGCGGTGGGGAAGCCTATTTTGAACATCGGCCCTCCCACGGGCGAAACTGCCGCGATTGTGGACCGATGTGGGGCAGGGATTACGTGCGACCGCTGCGACGTGGCACGCGTGCAGGCCTTTTACGAACGCGTTGCCTCCGGGCAGTTTACCATCCGTGCTGCAGGCCGTGAAGCAGCAGCCCAGTACGCCCGACATGAACAAGCCAAACGGTTGCACCGATGGATCGAAGGGCAGCCATCAGCGGACTAAGAACCAAGCGTTGAGCAGGTTTTCGCGGTTGTACCGCATGGTTTGACCGGTGGTTTGGTCGATCACGTCCTTGCCGGCTGCCATGCAGATGGCTTGGCCTGCCGCGGTGTCCCATTCCATGGTCGGGGCGAAACGCGGGTAACAATCTGCCGCGCCTTCGGCCACCATGCACAGCTTGAGGGAACTGCCTTTTGAAACCTGGTCGACCTCTCCGTGCTCGGCGCGCAGGTTGTCGATGAAGGCCTGGGTTTCGGGGGAAAGGTGGGAGCGGCTCGCTACCACGGTGAAAGGCCGGTCGCTGGGCGCGTCCGGCAACTGGGTCGCTGCAGCTTGGGACCACGGGGTATCCGGAGCCAAGGTTTGGCGCCAAGCCCCCTGCCCCACCTCGGCGGCATACAGCGTGCGTGACACCGGAACGTAGATCACGCCCAAGACTGGCAAGCCGTCCTCCACGAGGGCGATGTTCACCGTGAACTCGCCGTTCCGCTTGATGAACTCCTTCGTGCCGTCAATGGGATCGACGATCCACAACCGATTCCAATGCTTCCGCTCGGCATGCGGCATGTCGCGCCCCTCCTCCGAAAGCACCGGGATTCCCGTATTTGCCAACGCAGCAGCAATCACCTCATGGGACGCCACATCCGCCCGGGTGAGGGGCGAGTCGTCGCCTTTCACCGTGACATCGAAATCGCCCGATTCGTACACCTCCAGGATAGCCGCACCAGCGGCCACAGCGGCCTCAACGGCCAAGTTCAAAAATGCGTTCATTGCGCGCAAAGGTCGAACTTTTTACACACCCCGCAGCGCCCTCATTCCGCCTCCATCAAGGCCGACTGAATGATGAAGCGGATGCCATAAGGGATTTCGATGCTGAAACTCGAGCCCCGGCCCGGCGTCACATGCAAGGTCAGCCGGGTGTGTTTCCAGTATTCAAATTGGTCTTTTGCCATGTAAAACGGATGGCCTCCGTGCACCTCACCGAGCAAGACGTCGGAATCCCCCACCTTGAATTCTCCCCGCGGGAAGCACATGGGCTGGCTGCCATCGCAGCATCCCCCGGATTGGTGGAACATCAGCTCCCCGTGATCCGCCACCAACCGGTCAATCCATTCCGCCGCTTCGGGCGTCCAATCCAATCGATTCATGTTCCGAAAATAAAAAGGGAGGGAGCCCTTCCAAGCCCCCTCCCCTGTTGCTGACGTGAATTAGAAGAATCCGAGCTTCTCCTTGCTGTAGGAGATGAGCATGTTCTTGGTTTGGCGGTAATGGTTGAGCATCATCTTGTGTGTCTCCCGGCCAAATCCACTCTTCTTGTACCCCCCAAACGGCGCATGCGCCGGGTAAGCGTGGTAGCAATTCACCCACACGCGACCGGCTTCAATCGCCCGCGGCATGGCGTACAACTCGTGCGCATCCCGCGTCCAAACCCCCGCACCCAATCCGTACATGGTGTCGTTCGCGATTTCGATGGCCTCTTCCATGGTCTTGAAGGTGGTCACGCAGGTCACCGGGCCGAAAATCTCTTCTTGGAACACGCGCATCTTGTTGTGCCCCTTGAGGATGGTCGGCTGGATGTAATACCCTTCCGCGAGGTCGCCTTCGAGCGCGGCAGGCGCACCACCCGTCAATACCTCCGCCCCTTCTTGTTTCCCGATTTCGATGTAGTTCAGGATTTTCTCGTACTGGTCGTTCGACGCCTGCGCCCCCATCATCGTGTTGCTGTCGAGCGGATGCCCCATCTGAATGGCCTTCGTCCGTGCAATCACCCGTTCCATGAAGGCATCGTAAATGTCTTCGTGGACCAAAATCCGCGACGGACAGGTGCACACCTCGCCCTGGTTCAAGGCGAACATCACGGCCCCCTCGACACACTTGTCCAGGAACGCGTCATCCGCATCCATCACCGAGGGCATGAAGATGTTCGGGCTTTTGCCGCCGAGTTCCATCGTGACCGGCACGAGGTTCTCCGAGGCGTATTGCATGATCAACCGACCTGTGGTCGTCTCGCCCGTGAAAGCCACTTTGGCTACGCGGGGGCTGGTTGCCAGCGGCTTGCCCGCCTCGATGCCGAAGCCCGTTACCACATTCAACACGCCCGCCGGCAACAGGTCGCCGATGAGCTCCATGAGGACCATCAAGCTCGTGGGGGTTTGCTCCGCAGGCTTCACGACCGTGCAGCAGCCGGCAGCGAGGGCTGGGGCGATTTTCCAAGCGGCCATGAGCAAGGGGAAGTTCCAGGGAATGATTTGGGCCACCACCCCGAGCGGCTCATGCAAGTTGATGCTCACCGTCGTCGCGTCATGCTCAGAGATCGACCCCTCCTCCGAGCGCAGGACGCCGGCAAAGTAGCGGAAGTGATCGATCGCCAGCGGCAAATCAGCGGCGGTCGTCTCGCGGATGCCCTTGCCGTTGTCGGTGGCTTCGATGAGGGCGAGGTGCGCGAGGTTTTCCTCCATCCGGTCGGCGATGCGCAGGAGGATGTTCGAACGGGTGGCAGCGGCGGAGGTGCTCCAAGCCGGGAAAGCCGCGTGCGCCGCATCGAGGGCCTTGTCGATGTCAGCTGCGTTGCCGCGGGCTGCTTGGCACCAAACTTTCCCGTCGATCGGGCTGATGTTGTCGAAGTATTCGCCGCTTGATGGGGCGACCCACTCGCCGCCGATGTAGTGGTCGTAGCGCGCTTTCACTTTCGGCAGCGCAAATGCCGCGGTGGGTTGTTCCAAGGTAGTTTCCATGGTGGATTTGGTTTGAATGTTGAACAGACCAAATCACGCCCAACCCTTCGAAAAAAAATGCCCACTTTGTAACCGAAAATGCACAACCTGTGCGAAATCGTGTCCGAGTAACACATTTTTCCCCATCTTCCACTCGTGAAACACAAATTGACCCCCGTTGACCTCTGTTCACCGCAGGAGATGCAAACCTTGGTGGAGCACCGCCGGGTGGTGGACATGGAAACGTGTCAATTGAATGTCTTTGAGACACACGAGCAAGCGCACCAAGTGCGGCTCGAATTCGGCGACATGCTGTTGACGAGCATGCTCCGGGGCAAGAAGGTCATGCACCTCGCCGGCCGGGAAGCATTCGACTACCTCCCGGGCGAATCCGTGGTGGTGCGGCCGAACGAGACCATGCTCATCGACTTCCCCGATGCGACAGCGGACGAACCCACCCAGTGCATCGCGCTGGCCATGTCACGCGATGCCATCAACGGCACGCTCGATTTGCTGAACGAACGGTTTCCCCTGTTGGGAGAGCATGAAACGTGGCAGGTGAACGACCATTTGGTCCACATCCATCAGGACGCGCAGCTGGTCGACGTCATCCAGCGCATCATCCGTGTAGGCATGTTCGAACACGGGCGACAAAAAGACGCCCTGGCGTCCATCACCCTGCAAGAGCTCCTGATTCGGCTGATGCAAACGGGCGCGCGCAAGTTGTTTGCCGAGGACCAACACGTGCTGTCATCGAAGCACCCCCTTTCAGCGGTCATGGCCTACATCGATGCCCACCTGCACGACCCGATCGATTGCAGCCAGCTCGCGAGCATTGCGTGCATGAGCCGGCCCCACTTTCAACGGAAGTTCAAAGAGGCGTTCGGTTGGACGCCGCATGAATATGTGCAACACGCCCGCATTGAACTCGCGCGCAAGCTGTTGACGGACGAGTTGATGACGGTGAATCAGGTGGCATACGCCGTGGGGTTCAAAGGCGCAGGGCCGTTCATTCGGGCCTTCCGGCAAAGCGAAGGGGTCACGCCCAAGCGGTTTCAGATGGCCCACCGCGGCCACGCTTAAACAGTTTATTCACAATCTATTCACAATGGCGTGATCCCCGGCGGAGGTGGCGCGGGTATTTTGCCACCATGAATGCCGTGCGCTTTTTTTCGTTGATGGGGCTCATCGCATTGGCTGCTTGGATGGATGCCAAACAAGGAGCTGCGGAGGAGCCGCAAACCTCAGACCAAATTCAAGACCGTCCGATGCCGGACAGCTTGAGCACGCCGAGGGCCACCCCTGCGACTTGGGATTGAAGCACGGTGCGGTCAACCGGCCAGGATGCGGCGCACGTAATTGAGCTGGCCTCGGTGGCGTTGGAAGTGGGCGACGAGTTGGATCAGGAAGTAGCCGACGGACCGACCGGCATGGTGCGGCGGGGTGGCGGGCATTTCGGTGAGGAGTTCGCTGGGCGGGAGCTGGGCGAGGACGGTGGCAACGGCGGTGCGGGTGGCCGCGATTTCGTCAAGAAGGACCGCTGCTTCGAGCGGGTTGCCGGCGAACTCGGCTTCGAGGTCCCGGGTGTACGGGATGCCGCCGAGGTGGGCGCCGATGAAGTGGCGCAGGTTGCCGCAGAGGTGCAATGCGAGGGTACCGACGGAGTTGATCACGCCCGGGGGAACGCGCCAGAGGTCGGCGGGGGGCGTGCTGGCGACTTCTTCGGAGAGGGCGGCAAGGTCGCGGTCGAGGATTTGGCCTACAAAGAGCGGAAAGGACTCAGCGAAATCCGTGGCGCCATCTGCCTGCATCCGGCTCATCTCCGAGGCCAAACTCGGGAACTCCTTCCAATTCGGCCCGCCCTGGTACCGGTCGCCCCACAAGCGGCGCGACTTCGCATCGATCGCCTCGACGATGTCCGCGGGCAAGGTATCGCGCCACTCATCGGTCTGCCCCTTGCGGAAGAACACCTGCGGATTGAAATGAAAACTCTGGGGGTTGTCCGCGATTTCAGCCTTCATCGTGTTGAAGGTGGTCGCCTCCACCACCCGCATCAAATCCGCATCCGAAAGGTGCTTCTCCGGCGCCAGGAAGCGCGCCAACAGCCGGGCAGCGTTCAGTTTGTCCTCCACCAGCTCCTCGTAGCGCAGGAAGAGGGCCTGGTCGATCTGGATCTCCGAGCGCGCCTTGTTCATCCAGCTGATGGCGTGCTCGTGGTAGCCGCCGAAATAGAGTTCCGCCCGCAAGAAATGGTCCTTGAGCTGGTGCATCGTCAGGTCTTCGGAGGCGCCTAACAAAGGGTGGGATTTGTAGAAATGAAAT
>JALQTD010000170.1 GCA_023264155.1 Flavobacteriales bacterium
TGATGAGCTCGGTGTTGTCGAAGTACTCGGCGACTTCGGCTTCCATGATCACTTCGTCGCCGATGTTGGGGAGTTGGGTGTTGTCGTAGACGTAGACCCCGCTCCATGGGCCGCCTTGGGCGTCCTGGATGAAGTAGCCGATGACGCCGGAGGTGGTTGAAGTGACGTTGTTGGCGACGATGATGCCGGAGGTGGTTACGGTTTGGCCTACCAACGGAGAAGCGAACAGCTCGCCCTGGATCTCGTAAATCGAATGCGTCACCTGGCCTTGCGCAGCAGCGCTCACCAGCAACGTCGCGGCCAACAGGCCCTGCTTGTACAATGCTTTCATGGGATGTGGATGTAAATTGCGGGTGCAAATTCCGAGAAAACCAGCGCAACGCCAAACCATGGAGACATTTTCACAAGGATTCGATCGAGCCCCCTCCGGGCGGGTACTTTTCGTGACGGGAGCTACGTCGGGAATCGGGGAGGCGACGGCGCGGATGGCCGTGGCGGACGGGTGGTCCGTGGTGGTGACGGGGCGGAGGGCGGACCGGGTTGCGGCGCTCGTGGAGTCGCTCGGGGTGGCGGGGTTGGTGTTCGATGTGCGGGATCGGGAGGCAACGGCGGCTGCCCTTGCCACGGTGCCGGAGGCGTGGGTGCCGGATGTGCTGGTGAACAACGCGGGGCTGGCAGTGGGGCTGGGGCCGGTGGACGCCGGGGTGTACGAGGATTGGGATCGGATGGTGGACACGAACGTGAAGGGGCTGCTGAACGTGTCCCGGGAGTGGCTGCCGCGGATGAAGGCGGGGGCGCGGGTCATCAATGTGGGGAGCGTGGCGGGGAAGCAGGCTTATCCGGGGGGCGCGGTGTACAATGCGTCGAAATTTGCGGTCGAGGGGCTGACCCAGGCCATGCGGATGGACCTGCTGCCGCGTGGCATCCAGGTGGGGCAGGTGTCGCCCGGAGCGGTCGAGACGGAGTTCAGCAACGTGCGGTTCAAGGGGGATGACGCGGCAGCAGATGCCGTTTATGATGGGTTTGAACCGCTGCGGGCGGCAGATGTGGCGGACGCCATTCTCTACATGGCCTCGCGGCCAGCGCACGTGTGCATTCACGATGTGTGGATCATGCCGGCCGCGCAGGCGAGTGCGTACCACCTGAACCGGGCTTCGAAATGAGGTGGGTTGTGGTGGCGCTGCTGGCCGCGGGATGCGGTTTTCAGTCGGAGACGGTGGATTTGGTGGTGCACAATGCGCGGGTGGTGACGTTGGATCCGATGGGTACGGTGGGGCAAGCGGTGGCGGTCCGGGACGGGCGCATTGTTGAGGTGGGCGCTGAGCGTGCTATATTAAATAGGTATCGCGCGAAGGAGGTGGTGGATGCGGCGCAGGCGACGGTTTATCCGGGTTGGGTGGACGCGCACGCGCATTTTTTGGGGTATGCGAAGGGGCTGGGGGAGGTGAATTTGGTGGGGACGGGGAGTTGGGAGGAGGTGTTGGAGCGCGTGGCGAGCGGTTCGGGGGAGTGGCTGATCGGAAGGGGTTGGGACCAAAACGATTGGGAGCAACCCGATTTTCCCACGCGGGCCGAGCTCGATGCGCGCTATCCCGAGCGCCCGGTGGTGCTGCAGCGGATTGACGGGCACGCCCTGATTGCGAACGGAGCGGCCCTCGACGCGGCGGGCATCACGGCGGCGTCGACGTTCAACGGGGGCGAGGTGGTCCTCGACGGGGCGGGCGTCCCGACGGGCGTGCTGATCGACGCGGCCGCGGACGCCCTGCTGGCGGTGGTCCCGGAGTTGGACTCGTTGGGGAAGGTAGCGGCGTTGCTGGCGGCTGAGAAACGGTTGGCCGCGGCGGGCCTGACGACGGTGGTGGATGCGGGCCTGGCGATTGAAGACATCCTGTTGATGCAGGCCCTGCACGAGTCGGGGGACTTGAGGTTGCGGGTGGTCGCCATGGCCTCGGACGAGCCGGCGACTTGGGATTGGTTTGCCGCGAACGAACCGATGGTGACGGACCGGTTGGTGGCGCGCTCGGTGAAGTTTTACTTGGACGGGGCGTTGGGCTCGCGGGGGGCGGCGTTGAATGCGCCGTACGCGGACCGGCCGGATTGGAAGGGGTTGGTGTTGTTGGATTCGGCGGAGTTTGGGGCGCGGCTCGAGCGGTGCGCGGAACTGGGGTTGCAGGCGGCGACGCATGCGATTGGGGATCGGGCCATGGATTTGGCCTTGAACCTGTACGGCGAGGTGCTGCAAGGGACGAACGACCGGCGCTGGCGCATCGAACACGCGCAGGTGCTCGGACGGCGGAACCTCGAGGCGATGGCGGCCTTCAACATCATTCCAAGCGTGCAACCGACGCACGCGACGAGCGACATGTACTGGGCAGGGGAGCGGCTGGGGCGGAACCGGCTGCGGCGGGCGTACGCCTATAAATCCCTGCTCGAAGCGAACGGCTTGGTGGCGCTCGGGACGGATTTCCCGGTGGAGGACATCGATCCGCGTGCGACGTTTTACGCGGCCACGGCCCGGATGGACGCGGAAGGTCGGCCGGTCGGAGGGTTTCAGCCGGAAGAGGGGTTGACGGCGGAGCAAGCGCTGAAGGGGATGACGATTTGGGCGGCGATTGCGAATTTCCAGGAAGAGTCGCTCGGCTCCATCGAACCGGGGAAGTGGGCGGACTTCACCGTCGTCGACCGCGATGTGCTCAAGGTGACGCCGGATCAAGCCCGGCAGGTGGAGGTGCTCGGCACGTTGGTCGCCGGGGAATGGTTGTTCCGGTCGGAAACGTGGGGGCGATGAGGCAGTACGCGCCGTTGATCGGGCTGGCCGTGATCTTCGTGGCTGCCGTGACGTGGGGGGCGTTCGAGTTGATGCCCGCGCGGGAGTTGCCGATCTTGCAGCCGCACGACCTGAATCCGGCGCTCGTGGACGCGTCGTTGCGGCATGCGGAGCGCCACCGGATTTTGCCCTTCGAGCTGGTGAATCAACTGGGGGATACCGTCACCGAGGCGGATGTTGCAGGCCAAATCCTGGTCGCCGACTTCTTCTTCACCCGCTGCCCCACGATTTGTCCCGTCATGACCCAACAGCTCACCCGGGTCCAGGCCGCTTACGCTTCCGAACCGCGCCTGCGCATCCTCAGCCACAGCGTCACCCCCGCGGCCGACAGCGTCTCGGTCCTCGCCGCCTATGCCACCCGCTACAACGCCGACCCCTCCCGGTGGTGGTTCCTCACGGGAGACAAGGCGCACATCTACGACCTTTCGCGCCGCAGCTACTTCGCGTGCCTCGAAGACGGCGACGGAGGCCTTCAAGATTTCGTCCACACCGAAAACGTCGCACTCATCGACCCTTCGGGCCGAATCCGCGGCATGTACGACGGCACCTCCACCTCCGAAGTCGACCAACTCATCGAGGACATCGCCCTCCTCCTCAACGCAACTCCCTGATTCATTGCGTTCTGCAAGTTTCTCGAAAAAAAGTCGGTGATTCCTTGCGGGACGGCACCCTTCCTTGCAGTACATTTGCACCCGCTTTCGAAGGAAGGCGCGTTCGTTGAGGGTCGGGTTGGAGCTTCGGAGTGGGCCTGGCGACGGGTTCGAAAAAAAAGTTTCGACAGGGTGTTGTGGAAGTAAAAATCTACACTACCTTTGCGGCCCCTTACGAGGGAGTTCATTGAGTGACGAGGTTGTGCAGGGCGGTTCGAAAATAAGTTTTGAACAGGCTTGCGTTGGGTACGAAAAAGTACTTTACCTTTGTCCTCCCTTTCGGCGAGAAGTCGCTGCGAGGTTGAAAGATTGAAACAACGAAGAGGTCACTCCACGGGGAGCACTTCTGAAAACGTTCTTTGACTTGATGCAGCAGCCCGGGCCACTTTCCAGTACGAAAGTGGTCCACAAAAATCCACCTTCCCCCCGGAAGGTGGTCCGATCAAACTCGCGTTTGATTGGTGGTTAGATTTCTTGAGACTCAACTGGATTAAACAACTTACAATGG
>JALQTD010000171.1 GCA_023264155.1 Flavobacteriales bacterium
CTTCATCCACCACGGCAACGTCCTTGAAATGCAGCAGCTCATCGAGGCGGCCTACCGGGACATCCAAGGCAATGTCAACGGAAAGCTCGTGTTCATGGACCTCAGCGTCAAGCTGCACGGATTGCTCAAGCGTCCGGCCGCCTGACTTCGTTTCAGTTTTCCCCTTCGTTCGGCGTTGTTGCACCTCGCTGCGCGCCGTATCTTCGTGCACATGTCATGTTCAAACTGCAGCAAAGGTGGGGGCACCCCGAGGGGATGCAAGAGCAATGGAAATTGCGGGGTCAGCGGGTGCGGCCCGATGACGGTGTTTGATTGGCTCGAGGGGGTGGCATTGCCGACCGGTCAGCGGCCGTTTGACATCGTTGAGCTCCGGTTCAAGGCGAACCGCAAGGGATTCTACCGCACCTCCGAGGCGCTGCAGGTGGGGGACGTCGTGGTGGTCGACGCGGATCCGGGAGAGGACGTCGGGGTGGTGAGTTTGCGCGGCGAGCTGGTGCGTGCTCAGATGCAGGCCAAGCGCGTCCGCGATGACCACGAGGTGAAGAAGGTGCTGCGCAAAGCGACCCAGGAGGACATCGACCGGTGGCAGCAAGCGCGCATGCGCGAGGCCGATACCCAGCGCGACGCCCGCGACATCATCCGCAACCTGAACCTGCACATGAAGCTGTCCGACGTGGAGTACCAGGGCGATGGCCGCAAGGCCACGTTCTACTACACGGCGGAGGACCGGGTGGATTTCCGGGTGCTGGTGCGCGAGTTGGCGAGTGCCTTTGGCATCCGCGTGGAGATGCGCCAAATCGGAGCCCGTCAAGAGGCCGCCCGCGTCGGCGGCATCGGCGTTTGCGGCCGGGAACTGTGCTGCTCGAGCTGGCTCACCGATTTCCGCAGCGTCTCGACCCAAGCGGCGCGTTACCAGCAGCTCTCCCTCAACCCTCAAAAGCTCGCCGGCCAATGCGGCAAACTCAAGTGCTGCCTGAACTTTGAGCTCGACCAGTACGTGGAGGCCGTCAAGGAATTCCCCAGCCCCAACGCCAAGCTCAAGATCGCCAGCGGCCGGGTCGTGGTGTTCAAGATGGACATCTTCAAGCGGTTGGTCTACCTGCTGCCGCTCGATGAGCAAGGTGCCGGCCCGGTGGCGGTGACGGTTGAGGACATGAAGGAACTCCAGGCCATGAACGCCCGGGGGGAGGTGCCCGCTTCGTTGAACGACTTTGCCATTGAAGAGGAGCCCAATGAGATCGACGACGTGTACTCGAACGTTGTGGGCCAGGACAGCTTGAACCGCTTCGATGAAACGCGTCGCCGGAAGAAGAAGCGGAAGCCCCGCGGAGGAGGAAACCGCCCCGCTGAGGGCGCGAAGCCAGCGTCGAACCGCGCGAAAGGAGGGTCCAATCGCCCCAAGGCTGATGCGCCAGAAAAAGGCAAGTCGCCCGCGGCATCGGGGGAGGGACGAAGCCGCTCCAAAGGCCGCTCCAACCGCCGCAACCGCAAACCTGCCGGGGGTGACAAGGGCGCATCAAAAGCGCCGCAACAACCCAAAGGCGGCGCATGAAACGTCGCCTCTTTGCCGCCGCAACGGTCGCCTGCCTCGCATTCATGGGATGCGGACCAGAGGCCGTTTATTCAGAGCAGTTTGAAGTGGATGGCTCCGGCTGGTTGGCCTCCGATGAATTGGCCTTCAACTGGACGGTGGAGGATTCGTTGGCGCGCTACGATTTCTTCGTGGACCTGCGCCACGACCAAACTTATCCCTTCAGCAACATCTACCTCTTCCTGGAATTCACTTTTCCGAACGGAAAAATCGCCCGCGACACGCTTGGCTGTGATTTGGCGGATGAACGCGGGCAATGGTATGGCAGTGGATTTGGCAACCTGGTGGATCACCGCATAGGCTTCCGGGAAGCCACCCAATTTCCGCTCACCGGCCCTTACCGGATGTCCCTGCGCCATGCGATGCGCACCGATCCGTTGCCGGGCATAAGCGACGTGGGCTTCCGATTGGAAGCCCACGTGGAGTAGTCGCTGTTACGCTGATTTTTTCGGAGCGCGGAGTTTATCCCGCAAGTCGAGGGAGAGCGCCCGGATCAACATGAGCCACGGGAACCCGTGCATGGCGGCATCGAACCAATCCATCGGCCCCATGCCCACGGCACCGCCGGCAATCCAGCGCAGCTTTCCGAACAAGTGCGGCTCAGGGACGAAGGGCGCCAGGCCCAACGTCAAGCTCGCAAAAACCCACGTCACCGTGGAGCGTCCCAAGGGACGCGGTTGAACGGGCTGCGCCATCAGTTCCGCGCGGGATCAAAGGGTGCCAAGTTCTGTCCGATGAACGATTCCGGCATCGCCTCGTCCCCTTCGTATCCGAGCTCGATGTCGCGCCCGTCGTGCGGAATGTAATCCGTGCCGAAAAGGTAGTCCCACAAGCTCAGGCTGATCCCGAAGTTGACCCCGTACTTGTTGGGTCCGAGGTCCTTCGCGTGGTGCCAAATGTGCATCTTCGGGTTGTTGAACACGTATTTCAACGGTCCGTAATCCCACCCGAGGTTCGCGTGGTTCAGGTGACCGATGGCCAAGGCGAACATGTGGACGATGAAGAAGTCCTCGATGCCAAAACCGATCATGGCCATCGGCACGTATTGGATGCTCTTGTACACGATGGTCTCCATCCAGTGGTAGCGCAGGTGCGCTGCAAATCCCATTTCCTTCACGCTATGGTGCACCTTGTGGAAATTCCACAGGAAGGGTACGCGGTGCAAAAGCCGGTGCGTCCACCACGACAGGAAGTCGACGAGGATGAACATCACGAAGAGCTGGGCGATGTGCGGCCAGGACTGGATTTCGAGGGCTACCAGGTTTTGGATTCCGAAAGCGGCTGACAAGAAATCGTTGAACAGATCCACGCCCACCATGCTCAGCGAGTTGTAGCCCACGAGGGAGAACAGGAAGAAGTTGAAGAACATGTAGAACACATCCTGCCAGAAATCCTTCCGCAAAGGCCGTTGCTCCTTGCGCCACGGCAGGGACAACTCAATGCCCCACACCACGAGCGAGAGCAAAATCAAGGCGTAGATGTAGTTCTCGTACCACGGCTTGTAGCTGTAGTTGAAGAACAATTCGGTCCAGAGGTAGTTCGCGTATTCGCTGAAGCCCCGGAGGAAGGTGTCGTAGTACTGACTCATGGCGCGGGATTATTGGATGGTGACAGGAGCGGTGTGAACGACCGGGTTGCCTGCGCTTTGCCAGGCGCGGATGCCTCCGAGGAGGTTGTACACTTCGGGGTGTCCGGCCTTGTTGAGCTCCTGCATGGCCTTCGCGCTGCGACCGCCGGATGCGCAGTACACGAGCACCGGCCGGTCTTTCGGCAGGGCGGCGAGTTGCTGCGCAAAATCGGGGGATTGGAACGGGATGTACGCCGCCCCTTCGAGGTGGCCTTCTGCCCATTCGCCGTCTGACCGCACGTCGAGGAGCAACGCGCCTTCCTGCGCCATCAGGGCCTGGAACTCGGCGACCTGGACGTCTTTCGCAACGGCGCCTTGAACGGCGGTCGCGGACGGGGCCTCGTTGGATTCACCTCCTCCGCAAGCGGCAAGGCTGGTGGCGGCGGTCAACAACAAGCCCATCCAAAAGGTGGTCTTCAAAGAAATGTAAGGAGTATGCATGGTGTGTTTTTTTTCTGAAATCGGGCAGGGCCCACAGCGCAAGTTACGGGTTGGGATTCGCTGTTGAATGTGACACGGGTTACACGCGCCTTGCTACCTGATTTGAGGAACCTTTCCGCGCCGCGGGCTGTTGTAATTTCGAACCTGAGATGATGAAACGATTCCTGATTTGGGCAGTGATTGCCGGGGGCGCTGCGGGGTGGAGCACCGCTGAAGGCCAAACCGCGAAGGCGTACCTCGAGCGCGCTGAAGAAGTGATGCGTGGCGCGGAAATGCGGGCGGAAATGACCATGACCATTGTGCGCCCAACATGGGAGCGC
>JALQTD010000172.1 GCA_023264155.1 Flavobacteriales bacterium
CGAAATCTTCGGCTTCCCGAAAGCCACCCTCACCCCGGAAGGCACGCGCCACCTGAAGCCACAGGTCGTCGACGGCCGCATCCACACGCTGATCCTGGAGCCCAACTACATGCTCCACACGCACGCCTTTGAAGCGCCACTCGACCGTGGAGACACCTTGGGATTGCAGCCCCTGCGGGTGCGGGCACAAACGCCGATGCCCTGGATAACCTACGTAGACGGGACGTTTCGGCTCGATTACCATTCCATGCGCTCCCTCGAACACCTCAAACAGTTCATGGACCTGCATCCGACCCTGGTGCTAGCTGTTCGTGGCATGGGTGAAACAGACGAAGAGGAACCGTGCGAACGGCTTGGGCGCCGCCGGGCACGCTCGGTTTGGGAGTACCTCGTGACGGAAGGTGTGGAACCCAGCCGCATCGAACTGCAAGGCACCTGCGGGACCGGAACGTCCCCCATTACCGTTGCGGTCGAGTCCCTTTGACGCCGGTCTTTTGGCAATTTCTGTCAGTCCCCGCCCCTGCTGATTTCGTAGCTTTGGGCCATGTTTTCGCGAATTTTCAACGGGACGGTGCTGCGCGGGGCGTGGGTGGCCCTTGCGGTCCTGACCGGCCACACCCTGCAGGGGCAAGAGATTTGGACCTTGCAGCGGTGCATCGACCATGCCTTTGAGCACAACTTGACCTTGCAGGAAGCGCGGTTGGGCGAGGTGTCCGCCGCCATCGGTGAGGAGGCGGCTGTGGGCGCGTTTTTGCCTTCGTTGAACGCCTCGGCTTCGCACGGGTACAATTTTGGCCAAACCATCGACCCCTTTACCAACCAATTCGCCACCGCCCGCATCCGCTCGAACAGCTTCGGCCTCTCGTCCGGCCTCACCCTCTTCAACGGGTTCACGAACCACCTCAACCTGGAGCGCGCCCGGCTCTCGGCCCTTCGCGCGTCCGTCGGCGTCGAACAAGTCGGCAACAACGTGGCGTTGACCATCGCAGCCGCCTTCCTCAACGTGCTGTTCCAGGACGAATTCATCACCGTGGCGCAGGTCAACCGCGACGCCACTGCCCGGCAGGTGGAACGCGTCGCCCGGCTGGTCGAGGCGGGTGCCGCAGCCCCAGCAGACCTGCTCGACGTCGAAGCCCAACTCGCGGCCGATGAAGCCAACGTGGTCGCCACTGAAAACGCGGCCTACCTCGCCCGGCTGAACTTGACGCAATTGTTGCAACTCCCGGCCGATGCCGCCGCAGGCCTCGAAGTCGCCCGGCCCGCTGATTCCGACCTCGAAGCGCTCGTGGTTCCGGCGTCGCCTGCCGCCGCAGTCCAGCATGCCTTGAGCAACTTCCCCGAAATCAAAGCCGCTGAATACGCCGTCGAGGATGCCATCATCGGCGAGCGGTTGGCCGCGGCCGGCCGCATGCCCCGGGCCTTCATGAGCTACTCGATGGGAACCGGATATTCCGGGGCGCGTCAAACGCCCGTGGGCAACCCCACCACCCAAGAAATCGAGCTCGGCACCATCAACATCAACGACACCCTCGCCTTCTTGCTGACCACGGAACAGGAATACTACGAGAACTTCGAAACGGTGGCGTTTGGGGAGCAGGTGCGGGACAACCGCAACCAAAGCCTGTTCTTCTCGCTGAGCGTGCCCATCTTCAACGGGTTTGCCATCCGCTCGAATGTGAAACGGGCCGAGGTGGAAACCTTGCGGGCCGAGTACCGGCTCGAGCAAGCCCGCCAATCCTTGACCCAAACCGTCGAGCAGGCCTGGGCCGATGCCCTCGCCGCGAAGAGTACACTCGCCGCACAGGAGCGGGCGCTCGCTGCCGCGGAGGCCGCCTTCGAGAACACGTCCAAGCGCTTCGAGGCCGGTGCCGTAACGGCGATCGATTACGCCGATGCGCGCACGCGGTTGGACAACGCGCGGGTGAACCGGCTCCGGGCGCTGTATGATTTGGCCTTCAAGAGCCGCATCCTTGACTTCTACTCCGGCGCACCCCTCACCTTCCGATGATTGCTCATGACTAAGAAACGCCTGTGGATTGCCGCCAGCGCCCTGATTGTGGTGCTGATCATCGTGGCCAAATGGCTGGGCCCGCGTGAAACCCTGCCCGAAATCAACGCCGAATCCGTCCAAGCCCGCGACCTCATCGAGCGCGTCGCCGCTTCCGGGAAAATCCAGCCCGAGGTCGAGGTGAACATCACCGCCGAGGTCAGTGGCCAAATCCTGCAACTGCCCGTCAAAGAAGGCGACTACGTGCGCGCCGGTGACCTCCTGTGCGTCATCAACCCCGACGTCTACGAAGCCGCCCTCAACCGGGCGACCGCCGGTCTCAACACGACCCGGTCGAACCTCGCGAGCGCCCGCGCCCAACAGGTCCAGGCCGAAGCCCAGTTCGCCGCCGCTGAAAAAGCGTGGCAACGCACCCAGCAGCTCTTCCGCGACGGCGTCATTTCGCAAGCCGAATACGACACCGGTGAGGCGAACTTCCAAACCGCCAACGCCTCCCGGCTCGCCGCCGAGCAAAGCGTGCTCGCCGCCGAATACGCCATCTCCAGCGCCGAAGCGTCCGTCCAAGAAGCCCGGGACAACCTGTCCCGCACCACCCTGCGCGCGCCCCAATCCGGCACCGTCACCGCCCTGAGCAAGGAGGTCGGCGAGAGCGTGCAAGGCACCGGGTTCATGGCCGGGGAGGTCATCATGAAGGTCAGCGACCTGCAAGCGATGGAGGTCAACCTCGAGGTCAACGAGAGCGACATCGTGCGGGTGGCGCTCGGCGATGCCGCTGAAATCGAGGTGGACGCCTTCCTGAACGAGGTTTTCGAAGGAAGCGTCTCCGAAATCGGCAACACAGCCCTCAACGCGCTGGAAAACGGGTTCTCGATGGACCAAGTCACGAACTTCTCGGTCAAGGTGCGGCTCCTCGACGCGAGCTACCGGCATTTGCTCGCTGCGGGCGACACGACTTCGTCGCCCTTCCGCCCGGGCATGAGCGCCACGGTGGACCTGCTGACGGCGGAGGAGCAAGGAGCGCTGTCGGTGCCGATCCAGGCCGTGACCACCCGGGAAGGGGACGACGAGGCGGAAATGGGGGTGTTCGTGTTGCGGGGCGACACGGCCGTTTGGACCCCGGTGGAGACGGGGATTCAGGACAGCCGCCACATTGCCGTATCGGGCTTGTCGGCGGACGACCTCGTGGCGGTGGGGCCGTACGAGTGGGTGTCGCGCAAGCTGGAAGACGGGATGCGGGTCACGGTGAAGCAGGAGGAGTGATGGGGCGGCGGGTGCTGGTGATCGAGACGAGCACGAAGCGGTGTTCGGTGGCGGCCTTCGATGGGGAGGCGCTCGTGGCAACGGAGGCGGCTCGCGGGGCGGGTTTTGTGCACGCGGAGCAGCTGATGCCGCTGGTGGATGCCGTGGTGGCGGCGGCGGGTTGGACGCCGGGGGATCTGGAGGCGGTGGCGGTTTCGGCGGGGCCGGGGTCGTACACCGGGCTGCGGATCGGGGTGGCGACCGCGAAGGGGCTGTGCCATGCGTTGGGGGTGCCGTTGCTGGCCTTGGATACGCTCGAGCTGTTGGGGCGGGGGGCCGAAGTGGAGGAGGCGGACGTGGCGGTGTGGCCGGTCATCGATGCGCGGCGGCTTGAGGTGTACGTGCGGCCCTTTCGGGTGCGGGCGGGCGTGTGGAGCGCCGAGGGGGCGGCGGCCGCGGTGGATTTGACGGAGGCGGTGCCGGCGGGGAGCGGCTTGGAGGCGCCCGCGCTGGTGGTCGTGGGCGATGCCGCGGAGAAGGTGGCGGGCGTGGGGCTGCGGGAGGACGCCGTGTACGTGCAGCGGGAGCCGGATGCGGCGGCGGCGGGGCCGATGCTCGCCGGGGCAGAGGCCGTGGATTTGGCGTACTTCGAGCCCCGGTATTTGAAGGAATTTCAGGCGGGCGCGCCGAAGGATCCGTTGGGGCTTCGGGCGGCGGCCCTTGATCGG
>JALQTD010000173.1 GCA_023264155.1 Flavobacteriales bacterium
CACGAATCCGGAGTCTGATGCGGCGAGTTTCAGCGGCACGTGGAGCAACTACCCGTACTTCCCGAGCGGCAACATCGCCGTATCGACCTTCTCGCATTTCTTCATGGTGCGGGCGAGCGATGCCATTGCGCCGGAAGTGGTTTCGGTGCAAGAGCCGGTGCGTGAAGCGGTGTGGTCGGTGGCGCCGAATCCGGCCCGCGACGTCATCCGGCTCGTCGGAGCGGCGCGCGGTGCGGATGTGGTCCTTGTGGACGCCATGGGCCGTGAGGTCCGCCGTTGGTCCCGCCTTCCGGTCATCGAGGGCTTGCATTTGGACATCTCCGACCAGCCGGCAGGCCTGTATTTCCTGCGGGTCGAACAGGGCGGCAAGGCGTTGGGCCAAGCCCAGCAACTGCTCATCCAATAAAGCGTACGGATGTGCCTTGGAGCGCCCCGCTTCCTTTCGAGGGGGCGGGGCGTTCAGGTGTTGGGCGCAGCCACTTCCAGGGCTTCATGGACCAACCCCAGCAACTCCGACCGGCTCGGTGCCACGCGCAGTTCCGACCCGATGGCCACCCGGACATCCCGGTGCTCTTCGCTGACGACCAAGGCCACGGCGTCCGTCGCCTCGGTGATCCCCAAGGCCGCCCGGTGCCGCATGCCCCATTCGGCGGGGAGGTCCGGCCGTTGGGTCACCGGCAGCACCGCGCGCACTCCCGTCATGCGCCCATATGCGATCAGCAAGGCGCCGTCGTGGAGCGGGCTGTTTTTGAAGAAAATGCTCTCGATCAAGGGCGCTGAGATGCGCGCGTCGATCGGGGTGACGCTGCTGATGTGGGTTTGGAGCGGTGATTTGCGCCCGATGACCACCAAAGCGCCTTCGCCGCGATCGGCGATGCGGTACAGGGCGTCGATGATCTCGTTGACCTCCGTCCGTCCGGTATCGGCCCTCCGCGGCAGGATGTTGCGGAGCCACGCGGGCTGTTGCCTGAGGAATTCTTGGTCCCCGATGAACAGCAGAAAGGTGCGCAGTTCTTGCTGGAACACGATCAAAATGGCGATGACGCCGACGCCGATGAATTGGCCCAACAAGTCGCTCAGGAGGTTGAGACCCAGGGCGGTGATGAGTTGCCAAAACACGTAAATCGCAAGCAAACCCAGGAACACCGGAATGGCCGACGTGCCGCGCGTGAGCCGGTAGAGTTGGTAGATGATGAACCCGACCAGTGCGTAGTCCAGCAAGCCGATGAGCACCCCGAGCCACGTGGTGCCGTGTTGGAAGTCTTCGAGGCCGCTGGCCCAAAGGGAGGCGAGGGGTTCCATCAGGCGGGGCTGAGGTGGGGGGTGAGGGGGGCGTCCCCGCGCAGGAGGGCGTGGAGGGCGACGGTTTCGCGAGCGGCCGCCACGTCGTGGACGCGGAGGAGGTGCGCCCCGCGTTCGAGGGCCCAGGCGTGGAGCGCGGTGGTGCCGTTGAGGGCCTGCGCGGGTTCGATGCCGAGGGGTCGCCAAATCATGGACTTCCTGCTGATTCCCACCAGGACCGGGGCCCCGAGTACGTGGAGGCGGTTGAGCGCGGCGAGCAGGGCGTAGTTGTGGGCGGTCGTTTTGCCGAAGCCGAAGCCGGGGTCGAGCACCACGTCCGAGATGCCGGCCTCTCGCGCGGCATGGAGGCCGGCGTCGAGGTGGGCGTAGACGGCATCCACCACGTCCTCGTAGGTCGGGTGGTCTTGCATGGTGGCCGGCGTGCCGCGCAGGTGCATGAGGCAGTAGGGGGCACCCGCTTCAGCCACCACGGGCCACATCTCGGGATCGCGCCCGCCGGTGACGTCGTTGATGAAGGCGGCTCCCGCCGCGAGGGCGCGCCGGGCGACGTCGGCATGGAACGTGTCGACGCTCACGGCCGCGTCGGGCCGGGCCGCGAGGAGCCCGTCCAGTACGGGCGCGATGCGCTCCCATTCGGCTGCGGCGCCGATGTCCTCGGCTCCGGGTTTCGTGGTTTGGCCCCCCAAATCCACCAAATCCGCGCCCGCGTCCAGCATCCGCAACCCGTGCGCCACCGCCGCAGCGGCCGTCGCGTGGTGCCCGCCGTCGTAAAACGAATCGGGCGTGCAGTTCAGGATCCCCATGATCCGCGGCCGATCCAATGGCATCAGCCGGCCGTTCAAGTTCAAATGGTAGGGCAGTTGTTCCAAGCGCTTGCGGGCTTCTGTGTATCTTGCCGCAAGTTACGATGAGCACACCTGACCCCATCACGGAAGCGCACCCGGAGCGCACTTTGGAAGCGTACAATCGGATTTTGGACCGCTGCCTCCAGCTGTTTCAAGACAAGACCGCGGACTACGGCACTGCATGGCGCATCCTGCGGCCCTCCTCGTTGACCGACCAGATTTTCATCAAGGCCAACCGCATCCGGACCTTGCAAGAAAAGGGCGAGGCGCGTGTGAATGAGGGGATTGAGCCGGAGTTCATGGGCATCATCAACTACGGATTGATGGCGCAAGTGCAATGCGAATTGCCGGAAGATGCCCCGCTCGAGTTGCCGGTGGAGGAGGCGGTGGCGGCCTTTCGCAGCGCCGCGGAAGCGACCCGGGCCCTGATGCTCGACAAGAACCACGATTACGGGGAAGCATGGCGGGACATGCGTGTTTCTTCCTTGACGGATTTGATCCTCATGAAGGTGCTGCGCGTGAAACAAATCGAAGACAACGCGGGCCAAACGCGCGTTTCCGAGGGCGTTGAAGCGAATTACATGGACATGGTGAATTACGCTTTTTTTGCACTCATCTTGTTGGAAGAAGTCGGGGAAGGGGCCTGAATAGCGGAGAGGCTTCCGTAAATTCGGGGCCATGCGCTGGATCATCTACTCTGCCCGCACCTTGGTGGGCTCGCTGTTCATCGTTTCAGGCCTCATCAAGGCCAACGACGCCCTCGGATTCATGTACAAGCTCGAGGAATACTTCGAACCTGGAGCCTTGAATTTGGAGAGTTGGACGGAGTTCGCTTTGCCGATTGCCGTCTTCGTGTGCATCGCTGAAATCCTCCTCGGGGTGGCCATCCTGTTGGGCGCTTTGCCGAAGTTGACCTCTGCGCTCACGGCTGTGATGATGGGCTTTTTCACTTGGCTCACCTGGTACACCGCGAATTGCGACCCGTTGGGGACGAAGATGATCACGGATGCTTCAGGCCAATTGGTCGAGATCGCCAACCAATGCGTCCTCGCATGCGGATGCTTCGGCAACGCCATCCCCCTGACCGCCTACGAGAGCTTCCTGAAGGATGTGGTGCTGAGCATCTTGTCCCTCCCCATCATCTTCGGCGCGTTCACCGGCCGCATCAAGCTGAACGAGGGCAAGGAGAGCTTGTACATCGTCACCGCGAGTTTGGTGCTGATTTTTGGGTTCAGCTTGGTCATGCTGGAGTGGCTGTTCCCGGTGTTGTTCGCCGCAGTGGCATTCCTCGTCGCGGAAGGCATCAAGCGGCGGACGAGTGGGGCAGGGCGCGAGTGGTGGATGGCCCTGGGGGTGACGGCGGTGTGCGGGGTGTTCCAGTGGTCGACTTTGGCCTACCTGCCCGCGAAGGATTACCGGCCCTACGCCGTCGGTCAGAGCATCGTAGAGAACATGAAGTCCGCCGATGAGCTCGGCCTCGATGCCCCGGTTTACGCCACCGAATACCACTTCCGCAATGTAAAAACGGGCGTGGACACCGTGGTGCTGAGCACGGATTGGCTCAAGATTTACAACGAGGACTGGTTCAAGAATACCTACGAGAAACTGGACCGAGACGGGCGCGAGGTGAAGGTGTCGGAGGGCTACGAACCGCTCATCATGGATTTCCAAATCATCGATGAAAACGGATCCGAATGGACCGAAGATTTCACCACGGCCGAGGGCGTCGTGTTGATGCACGTGAGCCGGGAACTGGACGCCATGGAAACCTCGGTTCAGCCCGAACTGAACGCCCTGAGCGAAGCGGCTTCC
>JALQTD010000174.1 GCA_023264155.1 Flavobacteriales bacterium
CCGGTGCGTCAGCCCGAGTGCCTCAGCGAGCCGGTTGAGCAACAGCGTCTTGCCGGTGCCCGAAGGCCCGATGAGCAAGAGCGGGTCGCCGCTCACCAGCGCCGCGAGCACGACGGGTTCGATGCGGCCGTAGCCGTGGATGCCGAGCCGCGCGAGGATGCCGCCGGCTTCGGGAGGGGAGGGGAATGCAGTCATTAGAAAGAAGGGCTGTTTTGCGTGTTTTCCCACGGCAGGTGGGGCTTGCCGAAATGGCCGTAAGCGGTGGTCGAGCGGTAAATGGGCGCGCGCAGGCCGAGGCGCTCGATGAGGGCTGCCGGCCGCGCATCGAAGTGGAGGAGGTAGGCCTCAGCGGCGGCTTGATCGCCTGTGCCAAACGTCCGCACCTCGAACACCGCCGGCCGCTCCTGCCCGATGACGTACGCGATCCGGACTTCGGCCCTGCGGGCCAGCCCCCGGTCCACGATGCTCCGGGCGACCCAGCGCGCGAAGTAGGCGCCGCTCCGGTCCACCTTCGTCGGGTCCTTCCCGCTGAAGGCGCCGCCTCCGTGCCGCGCAAGCCCGCCGTAGCTGTCCACCATGAGCTTGCGCCCCGTCACCCCGGCGTCCCCCGCCGGCCCGCCCTCGACGAACGGCCCGCCCGGGTTGAGCACAAGCCCCGGCACCCCGAGGTGCGCCGCCACCCGGGCCTTCGCCTCGTCCCAGTCGTGCGCAGTGGCCGCCGGGCTCAGCCGGAAGCTCAGCACCGCCCCGCCGTCCCAAACCAGCGACTTCGCGTCGGGCCGCAGCAAGGGCAGGTCCCCGCGCAACGCGGCGAGCTCCCGCACCAGCCGGTGCGCCGTGACGAGCGCAGCCGGCAGCCGTTCGGGCGTCTCGTCCGTGGCGTACCCGTAGACGATGCTCTGGTCCCCCGCCCCGAAGTTGCCCCCGTGGAACACGCCGCCCGCCGGCCGGGTGCTTTGCCATTCGAGCAGGTCCGTGATGCGGGCGGTGTCGGCATGGAACGGGTCGTCGCCGTGGACGTACCCCAAGGCGCGGACGGCGGAGCGCACGACCGGTTCGAGGTCGAGTTGGACGGTGGCGTCGATTTCGCCGGCCACGACGATTTGGTCCGCCTTCACCAGGACTTCTGCCGCCACGCGGGCGTCGGAATCGGCGTGCAAATAGGCGTCCACCACGGCATCGGCAATGGCATCCGCCACCTTGTCCGGGTGCCCGGCTTCAACGGACTCCGCCACGGCAACGCGCGGCTTCTCTTCAAAAAGGTGGTGTGTCGACATGTTTTGATCGTTCGGATCCGCATCATCTGACCACCGTGGTGTCGTACTCGGTTGGCGGCGAGGCGCGTCGTTCGACTGCTTCGCACTCTGGATGCTTGGGCCAAATCTATAACGCCTTTTTCATTCCCGCCGCATGCCCACTTCTGATTTAACACCTGTTGGTATTTCAGCGCGGCCTGCAACTTTTTTCAAAAAAGTGTACCTACGGTACAAGGGGGCGCGGGTCGTTTGGCCCCTTGGAAAAGTGAAAATTTCGTGTTGACCTTATATACGCACGAAGCCGTTTCACCTCAAATTCCAACACGGATGACGATCAAATTCAATCCCCCTCATTTCCTCCCGGAGCTCTTGAGCGCCCAACGCGGAGGATACGCCGTTCTCGTCATGACCTTGCGCCGCCGCTATGTAAACCGCCGGCGTCGCCACAAACCGAACTTTGCGAGCCTCCGGATCGTGGTGGTTCCCTGCAGCGTCTTTGCCGCGGTTGCGCACCTTGATGGACCGGATCTTGCCAGCGCCCTCGGCATGAAGCACGCCGCCCATTACTTGCGGGTCATGCGGGAGGAGGGGCTGTTCCTTTTCGACAAGCGGGCCGATGCCCAGGCCAAGGCGCTCGAGCTGCGGGATGCGTTCCGCAAGGCGCAGCGGAAGGCGCGGATCCACGGCGATGGCACGGCGCACCATCGGGTGTACTGCGTGCTGATGCTCCCGTCGGTTTGGGGGGACGCGGGGTTCAAGCGGGCGAATCCGCAGGGCGAGGGGGCTGCCTTTTACGTTGGCCCTTACCCGCCACGCCGCCCACTAAGGCCCTCCCTCACTTCGAATTGGAGGGCACATTGACCGAAATGGCGGTTTATTTCGCCCCGGTGGTTTACTCAATCAAGCCCGTCGAACCGGCCCCTACTTCGACGGGGTTGCCAGTTCTTCGTGTTGAGGATGGACCACTCACAAACAGGACAAAACCGTTTTTGGCGATCCTCATCCGGCAGGAACAGCGTGAACACCAACTCGTGAGCGCCCCCCGTATTCGGTGTGGCCTCCGAGACGGTCAAATCCCAACTGTATTGAACCCGGTAACTCACAGACTCCCAACCGGCTGAAAAGGCAATGGCGTCGCTCCTCCGCTGCGTCGGAAAGGCCTTGTAATGAATGCCTGCGCTGAAAAATTGGCTCAAGTTCACATCCGAATTGTTTGAGCGCGCGTCGACAATCCATTGCGCACCCAATTGCATGACGCGGAACTCTCCTTGTTGCGCCAAGTGCACTTGGGTCATCAACGCTTGTTTCGAATGCCAGCCGCTGTTGATGGGGGTACGCTTTTCCAGCTGGACGCTGTACCGACGGGGCCAAGGAATCGGGTTCATCGATCCCAAATACGTTTGATTCGGTTCCAAAAGGTGCTGCACAGCAAGCCCCACGGCAAGGTTCGGCCAATGAACCAGCATTCCCGTGGCAAAGTCAACCCCGCGGGACACCTCGCCCCGAGGGGTTTCTTGGGTGCCGTAAATGAATCCGAGCAAGGGGTCCACCATGTCCTCAAAGGTCAACTGGTTCCAGTCGAGGGACTTTTCGAAATAGTTCATTTCCAGGCCGAAGTTCACCTTTGCGTGGCGCATGATCCGAACGGAGTGGCTGTAGGTCGCTCCGATTTCGCGGCTCCCGATGGTGCCTTGCCCGATGTTGTCCTGCACGATTCGCAGGCCCATTCCGCCTCGGATAGGAGGCATGGCCGCATCAAGTGTGAGAACGTTGGTGGTGTGCGCTCCGCTGAAGTTGGGCCACCTGTTGCGATGGGCAAGGGTTAGGCGCGGTGTTGCAGTCCATTGCCCAGGTAAGTTGTAGGCTCCGACGTGCGCGGGATTGGTCCAAACCGGCATGACCCAGAGCTGCGTGAAATCCGGATCCTGTGCCCAAATCGATTGCGCGAGCACGGTGAACAAGCAAACAAGTGAAATCCTGCGGGCCATGAGGAGGCAATTTACATGAAATTACCTCCAACTAAGCGAAACAATGTGGGCTTTTTGGGTGAATTACAACGAGTTCATGGGTCAGGTGGCATTGCTTGTTTTTGAATTGAAAAGGTTAACTTTCCGATCCATTCATTTGTTGAAATTGATGCCCCCAATCCCCGTCAAACTGCTCGCTAGCCTCGCGCTGATCCTGTGCATGTTCAGTGCGAAAGGGCAGGAGGTGCAGGTTGCATCCCAACCTGCAGCGTCCGGTGGGGTGCTCAACGTATGCGCGGGTTCGTCGGTCCTATTTTCCAATGCCACGAGCGATGCGTTGATTTTCGGTGAGACGACGTTCATCTGGACGGTGAACGGGGACACATTGCCCAATGCTTCATCTGGGCCCGTGCCTTTCGAATTCGAGGTTCCGGGCACGTATGAGGTGACTTTGGAGGTCGTGACCTTCGAGGGGGAAGTGGACTTGGGAGTCGGTTCGTTGGTGGTGGAGGTGGGCGCGGCAGACACCACGCGCTGAGGTGCAGGTGCGAAGTCGTCGGTTTGAATACTCATAGGGGCTTAGTTTATTTGGCAAGTGCCTTCAAGGCCATTTTGATGCCATCTGACACGCCAATGTCCAGGGGCATGGCTTTGAGGGCGACACCGGCGTCTTTGTCGCTGTAGCCCAAGGCCAACAAGGCTTGCAGTATGTCGCCTT
>JALQTD010000175.1 GCA_023264155.1 Flavobacteriales bacterium
GGACGCGACATCCGCGGCATCCTGCCACCGGACCGGAGCCAGCCCTACGAAGGCCGCGAGCTCATCGAAGCCTTGGTCGACGCCGGCTCGTTCACGGAGTACAAGAAGGAATACGGAAGGACCTTGCTCACCGGTTATGCCCGGATCGACGGATGGAGCGTTGGGATTGTGGCGAACCAGCGGAACATGGTCAAATCGAAGAAGGAAGGCTTGCAATTCGGTGGGGTCATATACTCCGATAGTGCGGACAAGGCGGCCCGTTTCATCATGAATTGCAACCAAAAAGGCGTCCCGCTGGTGTTCCTGCAGGACGTCACCGGGTTCATGGTCGGCTCCCGCTCCGAACACGGAGGCATCATCAAGGACGGGGCGAAGCTGGTCAATGCAGTGGCCAATTCCGTCGTTCCCAAATTCACGGTCATCGTGGGCAACAGCTACGGGGCTGGGAATTACGCCATGTGCGGTAAGGCGTATGACCCGCGGCTCATCGTAGCATGGCCCACGGCCCGCCTAGCGGTCATGGGCGGGGCACAAGCCGCGAAGGTGCTGCAGCAAATTGAAGTCAGTGCGTTGAAAAAGCAAGGGCAACCGGTTGATGAAGCCGCTGCCCAAGCATTGTACGACCGCATCGCTGCGCAATACGATGCCGCCACGGAGCCGGTTTATGCTGCGGCCCGGCTTTGGGTCGACGCCATCATCGATCCGCAAGCCACGCGGCACTGGATCTCAACCGGCATCGAAGCGGCGAATGCCGCACCCGCTGAACGCCCCTTCAATCCCGGGGTCATCCAAACGTGATCATTGCCCGCGCTCGAGGCGGTGCAAGTGATCGAGAAGCGGCGTCAACAAGCTGTGGATTTCTTTCAATGCTTCGTCCTCGAGCCCACCGCGGACAACGAGGATGGATTCTAGCAAGTCGTGTTCGCCGCTGATGCCCTCAATTTGTTCTACCCACGTCAAGGCTTCCATCGCTGAACGGAAGTCCCCTTGAACGGCGCAGCGGACCACATCCGGCAGCAGCTCCTCCGAATGGAAGCCGCAGCTCCACAAATACGCGATGATGTCTGCCGACAACCCCTCGAATTCCGGGTCGTTCAAGGCATCGGCCAATACATCCTCAGCCGCTGAGATTTTCAGCGTGCTCAACACGTTGGACGCCGATTGCTTCACGGCCTCTGAAGGGTGGTCGCGCACGGCCTCGAGCAAGGGGCGTACCCATTCGACGGTTCCCACTTCGGATGCCATTTGGATGGCGTCAAGTGCAACGTCCTCCTTGGGGCTGAGCAAGTCATTCCATTTTGCCATGGCGCAAAATTAGGTGGAAGCGCGCGCCCAATCCACGGCCTCAAACAGTTCCGTGATCAAAATGGCCGTCGCGCCCCAAACCACGTGACCGGCGCAAGGATACGCCGGGACATGCATGCGCGCTTTTCCCACCGCCACCGGCATGCGCTGCAGGGACGGCCGGGGCAAAACCGGCAGGCGCAAGACGGCCGCCACCTCGCGGGGGTCCGGCGTCCACACCGGTTCCTGGGGAAGGACGACCACAAATGCATCGACCTCGAAGCCACTCGGAGGGATGAACAGCGGCGTGAGTTGGCCCAGCACCTGGTCCCGTGGGACGGCAACGCCCATTTCCTCCTCGAATTCCCGCAGTGCGGTGGCCAAGCGGTCGGGGTCTCCTGGCTCCACTTCGCCGCCGGGAATGCTGATTTGGCCTCCATGCACTCCCGGATAGGGTGTGCGCTCCATGAGCACCGCTGACCAATGCGCCGCGTCCGGAACCAAGGCCAGCAGCACCGCCGCCTGGCGCACTGGCCGCGTGGCTGACGCCCGCTGCGGGCGATTTCCGGGAGCTGCAGCGTATCGCCGCTGGCGCACCGCATCAGGCGCTGTGAGCGCGCGCCGCAACAGCCGTTCCATCCGAGAGGGAGCGAAATCCGACATGCTACAAAGTTCGCACATCGCGCCTGTTCCGGCACGGCATTTAGTAACTTGAGCGCTTGCATGTCCGCGCACGAATTGAACATCCTCGAACCCGGCGGAGACCTCTACTTCCCGCCCGTTGACCAAGCGATTGGCGAAGGAATTTTGGCCATCGGCGGGGACTTGTCCATCCCGCGGATGTTGACCGCTTACGAGCAGGGCATTTTCCCTTGGTACATGCCGGGAGACCCCATCATTTGGTGGGCGCCTGCGGAGCGGTGCATCTTGCGCCACGACCGGTTGAAGGTGACCAAATCCCTGCGCAGCAGCCTCCGCAACAAGGGCTACGAAGTGCGAATCGACACCGACTTTGCCGGCGTGCTCGAGGGGTGCGGTGACCGCGAGGAAACCTGGCTCACCGAGGAGGTGAAGGTCGCCTTTCAAGCGCTACACGATTTCGGGTTTGCTCACTCGTTTGAAACGTGGTGCGACGGTGCGCTTGTCGGAGGCCTCTTCGGGGTGGCAATCGGCAGGCAGTTCACCGGAGACAGCATGTTCTCCCGGGCGACCGATGCGTCGAAAGTGGCCCTCACGTATTTGGTCGACTTTGCGCGCCAAAACGGATTCAGCCCCATCGATTGCCAAATCGAAAACGAGCACCTGATGTCCCTCGGCGCTGAAGTGATGCCCCGCGCCGCATTCACGCAAGACTTGCAAAAATGGGTTGGACAGGCTCCTTCCCTGCGCGGACCGTGGACCGAACTCGCTCCCTCCCATTGGCCCCTCTACCAGCCATGACAGCGCCGCGTGCCCAAGCCATTTCCCGGACGCAGCGGGCTTTTTTGCGGGCCTTGCACCGGTGGGGATGGGAGGTTCATGGCCAACTCGGAGGGCACTTCCGCCCCCTCATCCTGGTGACGGCGCCCCTGCCCTCTTGGCACGCGCGGTTGGCCTGGAAGCTCTACTGGCTGAGTTTGCCCGATCGCAAGCGGATTGTGCGGGTGGTGAGCAGCGGTCATGCCGCGGAGTTGCAAGAGCGGCTGAAACGCGTGCCCAGGAATGTGCGGTGGTTGGCGTGCATCGGGGTGGACGGAGCACGGAAATGCATTTCCGTCCACCGCCCCTTCCATCCAGGGCCCTTTCCCGAACGGGATGCGGCGCATCTCTCCCGGTATTTGGCCTATTTCAATCGCCCCACCGTGACTCCGCCCCCGACGGAAGCCGCACGCGCTGCGGAACGCGAAGGTTATTAACACTTCATTCACAACTTGGGCGTTTCCGTGGACAATGAGTGGACATCTCCCCGGAATGCGCCCTCAATGCCGTGACATGCCTTGTTAATTTGCCTTCACAAGTTTGGATAAAAATCAAGGCACATGTACCAGTTGGATAAGTATGACCACATGATTTTGGACATCGTTCAATCCCACAAGAACGAATTCAATGCGAACATCCGCTTGGCGGTGTTGGAACGGAATTTTTGGAAGCGGATTGAAGCAGATACCGACTTGAACGTCGGCCAGGCGCGCATCGGTGAGCGCATCACCAACTTGTACCTCGATGGGCTTGTGCAGAACCGCAATGGGTATACCTTGACGAAAAGTGGGCGGCAACAACTGGCGCACGCACCTTGGATGAAATCATCGCAAGTGGCTTAACTGCCGATCCTGCTCGGAGCGATAGCGCATGAAAAAAGGCGGTCCACATGGGGCCGCCTTTTTTATGTTGAACCGGTCTATGCGGTTCGGACTTAACCTTCAAGCACCTCCAGCGCGGGGTACTTCGACTTCCAGAACTCCAATTTCTCGCGGTCGCGCACGGTGATCACGGTACGGCGGTCCAAGCGGACCTTGATGTTCGGCTGGAGTTCCTTTTCTTGCTTTTTGCGAGCCATCGTTGTCAATCTTTCTCGCGGGCGGGACAGTCCGTCCGTTGTTTCTCTTACGAATGAACACCATTCAGGACGAAAACGTTCTATTTGTTTAAAAGAAAACGCCTTTTGTTAAGCATTTT
>JALQTD010000176.1 GCA_023264155.1 Flavobacteriales bacterium
CAAGCCCAAATCTCTTCCTCCGTAATCCGTGCAATCAGCGATGTGCCCCCATCTTCCTCCCCCTTCGCCCGCAGCCCGGCCAATTCCTCCGCCCGATCGCGCACTTCCATCATCACCTTCCGGGGCGAAAGCAACTTGCCGGTCGCATTCGCAGGACAAACACTCGTGCACCGCCCGCACTCCGTGCAGGAATACCCCTCCAGGATCTGCTTCCATGACAGGTCCGTCACGTCCTTCACTCCGAAGGTCTCGGGCGGCCCCGCATCCTCCGCCGGCGCGGCATACGGATCCGCCGTCGGGTCCATCATCAGCTGGACCTCCTTCGTCACCGCCTCCATGTTGGGCATCGTCCCTGATCCCGTCAAATCGCTGAAGTACGTGTTGGGGAAGGCGAGCAGGATGTGGAAGTGCTTCGAATACGTCACGTACACGAGGAAGGCGAGGACCCCGGCGATGTGGAACCACCACATGCCGCGCTCCACCAACACGAGTCCGCCATCGCTCATTCCGGCATACAACGGCTGCAACCACTGGCTCACCGGGAAGGCCCCAGCCTCGTGATACCCCTCCACTCCGCGACCTTGCAACAAGGCGTCCGCCGCGTTCATGCTCAAGAAGGCGAACATCAGGGCGATTTCGGCGATCAAAATGAGGTTGGCATCCAACTTCGGCCACCCCGTCATCTCCTTCGAGCGGAACCGCTGGATGGTCAAGACGTTTCGCCGCACGAGGAACACCACGCACGCGAGCAACACCCCCGACGCCAAGATCTCAAAAGCGGCAATCAAGCCGTCGTACCCGGGCAGGCCGTGGAACATGCGGTGCGATCCCGTCAGTCCGTCGAGCACGATCTCGAGCATCTCGAGGTTGATGGTCACGAAGCCGATGTAGATCAGGATGTGCAGGATGCCAGCAACGGGGCGAGCGGTCATCTTGCCCTGGCCGAGGGCAACCCGGGCCATGACCTTCCAGCGCTCCGTCGGCCGATCGGAGAAATCAGCGTCCCTTCCGAGGTTGATGGCTTGGCGTACAAACCGAATCCGCCGCGCAAACAGCACGATCGCGGCGGTCATTAAGAGGGCGAACAACACAGGACTCAGCATGTGGTGGCGTTTCTGGGTTCAACAAATCACTCGTCGGCGTCGCGGGCTTCGATCTGCTCATCGATCATCTCCCGCAGCCGCTTCATCTCCTTCTCAGACAGCTTCTTGTCGTTCTTCTTCGAGAAAATAGAAACCTTCACGTAGCGCCACGGGTTCAAATAAAGGTCGTTGAGCAGGTATTGCAACTCTTGGTTGGTTTGGACCAAACCCGCGTGCAGCGAATCCGATTGGATCAACATCCCCAAGCTCCCTTCCCCGCGCTCAATCTTGCCGGAAATGGAGGCAAAGTCGGCGAGCACTTGGTCGACGTTGGCCAGGGTTTGGGCAAAATTCACGGCTGCGAGGGAATCGCTGATCTCCGAGAAATTCTCCATCACGTTCGCCAACTCATCGTTGTGGTCCTTCAACGTCGTGGTCACCGCATCGACGTTGTTCAGGATGCTGTTCAAGGTGGCCCGGTTTTCAGCGACCATGCCATCCAGCTTGAGCGAGGTTTGTTCCAAACTTTCGACCGTGCGTTGGATGCTCTCAAACGCGGTGGGCAGGCCCAACGTCGCATCCGCCTCAAACACGGCCTTCAGGTTCTCAAGGATGTCGTCCACCCCGTCGATGAGCTGGTCCGTCTTGTTTTTCAATGGCATGAGCTCGACCCGCACGGCATCGGCAATGCCCATTTCAATGTCGGGAATGAGCGTGTCACCGGGTACGGCCAGTTCATCGCTTTCGCCGGCGAGCAGTTCAATGGCCTTCGTGCCGAAGAGGTCGCTTGAGAAAATCCGGGCCTTGGTGTCCTTCGGCAGCAGGAGGTTCTCTTGTTCGAGTTCGAAGGCGACGATGAGTTGGCCCGATCCGGTCGGAGCAAACTTCACGGCCGTGACTTGGCCCACCTTGAAGCCGTTGACTAAGACGGGGTTCGACACCGCAAGCCCGTCAATCTTTGCGTACTCAGCGTAATAGACTTGCGACGACCGGAACGGGTTGAAGCCCTTGAGGAAGTTCACCCCGAGGATCAACAGCGCGATGCCCACTACGACGAGTGTTCCCACCCGAAATTCTTGCGAAAGTTTCGCCACGTGATTGGTTTTCCGCGTCAGGCGCCTATTCCGGCCAAGGGTCGTTGCCTTTGAATCGAACGACGAAGGCGTCGGGGAAGGCCCCTTGGCGCATCGTGCGCATCAATGTTTCAGCTTCGGCCCGGGTGGCCGCGGCGCCCACCGCGTATTTGTAGAGTCCGTTGCGAATATACTCAACGACCACCGGCTGACCACCGAAGCGCGGGTCATCTTGTGGAATCGGGCTCGACGAGGCACAGACTTGGACGCGGAAAATGACCTCGGTGGAGGGTGCCTGCACTTCCACAGGCGCTTCTGCCGGCGTTTCTGTGCGCGTTTCCACTTCGGCGATTTCAGCCGGCGCCGCAGCGACGGCTTCGGGCGTTCCGAGCGGGTGGTGCTTGTTCGTGTATTCCCGCACAGCACGGAACAGGGCGGAGGCCATGTAGTCCTTGCCTTGCTCGCTTTGCAAGAAGTCCTCTTCGCCCGGGTTCGTCAGGAAGCCGAGTTCGACGAGGACGCTGGGCATGTTCGTGAACGAAATGACGTAATACCCGGCTTGCTTGACCCCGCGGTCCTTACGGCCGACCCGATCGCGGAACTGGTCCTGGATGGATTTGCCGAGTTCGAGGCTTTTGCCCAGGAACACGTTTTGGCGCAAAGCAAGCGCGATGTAGGTATCCGGATCCCGCGGATCGAAGCCCTCGTAGCGCTTCTCGTAATCCTCTTCCTGGAAAATCGCGGCGTTTTCCTGCATGGCCACGCGCAAGCTCTCCTCGCTCTTGTGCATGCCCATGACGAAGGTGGAGGAGCCCAAAGCAGCCGGCTTGTCGAAGGCGTCGCAGTGCACGCTGATGAACAAGTCGGCCTGCACTTCATTCGAAATGCGCACGCGGTCCTGCAACGAGGGGTAGCTGTCCCCGGTCCGGGTCATCACCACTTCCACCCCCGGCAAGCGTTCTTCGATGTAGTCGCGCAGCTTGAGGGAGACATCGAGCGTAACGTCCTTTTCCGTCTGCTTGTAGCGGCCGGTGCCCAAATTGCCCGGATCCTTGCCGCCGTGCCCCGCATCGATGACCAGCACCATCCGCGGCGAGGCAGGCGTGAAGGCCGCCACAATGACAACACTTGCTAACAGCGCGCTCAACACGCCGCGTTTCGTTAGTTTTGACAGCTTGTTCATGCCCTTGTCCAAATTTAGAACGACGTTGGTAGCCCATCCCTTGCCCTTCCGGCGGATTATCCCGCTCATTTTGTGGATAATCGCTGCGGTGGCGGCGGTCTGCGAGGTGCGCGCGGGCGGGGTGGTGGCGGACAGTTCGGGCACGCCTGAAATCCGTTGGTCTGCTGCGGATTCCACCTTGGTGGACGCCGAAACCGGAGCGGTCCGCTTGTACGGCAATGCGTGGGTGGAGATGGAGGACTTGCGGCTGGAGGCGGCGCACATTGTGTACACGTCGGAGGATGATAAGGCGTGTGCGTATGGGGTGAGAGACAGTGCAGGGGCGTGGTTCGGGCGGCCGGTACTCGTGCAAGGCGGCCAGCGCTTTGAACAGGATTCGTTGTGTTTTGACCTTGAGACGCGGCGGGGGTACAGCGTGCATGCGGTGACCCAACAAGGAGAAGCGTATTTCCACGCCGGGGTCTCCAAACGCCAAGCCGACGAGCGCATCCACGTGGCCGACGGCATGTTCACCACCTGTGACGCGCCCAATCCACACTACCACTTCCAGCTGAACAAGGCCATCATGATCCCGGGCGAGAAAATCGTA
>JALQTD010000177.1 GCA_023264155.1 Flavobacteriales bacterium
CAGAAGTTGAGCTCAAGTAAGCACAACGACTGAACCTTTTTGAAGGTCCAGGTGGGGCGCAGGTCCCCGCCTGGACCTCTTTTGCCTTGTCTGAACCTGCATCACCACCGCCGTCTGTTCTCACCCTTGATTGCATTGCACCATGACCTTGGTGAAAACCCCAAAACCGGAGCGTTTTAGCTTCACCTCAGTTGAGTTGCCTGCGGATCGTCCAGATTTCTTGGACATCCAGCTGCGCTCCTTCCAAGAGTTCTTCCAACTGGAGACCAACCCTGAAAACCGCGAGAAGGAAGGGTTGTTTAAAGTATTCAGTGAGAACTTCCCCATCTCCGATACACGCAACCAGTTCGTGTTGGAGTTCCTCGATTACTTCGTCGACCCACCCCGTTACAGCATCCAAGAATGCATTGAGCGGGGGTTGACCTACAGTGTGCCGTTGAAGGCAAAGCTGAAGCTTTACTGCACCGACCCGGAGCACGAGGATTTTGAAACCATTGTGCAGGATGTGTATTTGGGGACCATCCCGTACATGACTCCGCAAGGCTCATTCGTGGTCAATGGCGCTGAGCGCGTCATCGTGAACCAGTTGCACCGCTCGCCTGGCGTTTTCTTTGGACAAAGCCGCCACGCGAACGGTACCAAGCTGTACAGCGCACGGATCATTCCATTCAAGGGATCTTGGATTGAATTTGCAACGGACATCAACAGCGTCATGTACGCGTACATCGACCGGAAGAAGAAGTTGCCCGTTACCACCTTGTTGCGCGCAATCGGCTACGAGACGGACCGGGACATCTTGGACATCTTCGACTTGGCTGATGAAGTGAAGGTGAGCAAGGCGGGATTGAAGCGTGTGATTGGTCGCCGCTTGGCTGCCCGTGTTTTGCGCACCTGGGTTGAGGATTTTGTGGATGAGGATACGGGAGAGGTGGTCAGCATTGAGCGGAACGAGGTCATTTTGGATCGGGAAACGGAGCTGGAGAAGGACCACGTCGATCTCATCATGGAATCCGGCACGAAGACCATCATCCTGCACAAGGAGGACATCAACCAAGCGGATTACGCGATCATTTACAACACCCTCCAGAAAGACAGCTCCAACTCGGAGAAGGATGCGGTGGAGTACATCTACAAGCAATTGCGGAACGCGGAGCCACCAGATTTGGAAACCGCACGTGGGGTGATTGATAAGTTGTTCTTCTCGGAACAGCGTTACGATTTGGGCGAAGTCGGTCGTTTCCGCATCAACCGGAAGTTGGGCATCGAGGACGATGTGCAGGACCGCACGCTGACTACGGCGGATATTTTGAAGATCATCAAGTACCTGTTGGACTTGGTGAATTCGAACGCAGATGTGGACGACATCGATCACTTGTCTAACCGTCGTATTCGGACGGTAGGTGAGCAGTTGTACAACCAATTCGGAGTGGGCTTGGCCCGGATGGCTCGGACCATTCGGGAGCGGATGAACGTCCGTGACAACGAGGTGTTCACCCCGACGGATTTGATCAACGCGAAGACCTTGAGCTCGGTGATCAACAGTTTCTTCGGAACGAACCAGTTGTCCCAGTTCATGGACCAAACCAACCCACTGAGCGAGGTGACGCACAAGCGACGCATCTCAGCGCTCGGCCCGGGTGGTCTTTCTCGCGAACGGGCGGGCTTTGAGGTTCGTGACGTTCACTACACCCACTACGGCCGCTTGTGCACCATCGAGACCCCTGAAGGACCGAACATCGGTCTGATCAGCTCGTTGTGCGTGTATGCGAAGGTGAACCGGTTGGGCTTCATTGAAACGCCCTACCGCAAGGTGGAAGGCGGCAAGGTGTCGACGGACCCAGGTGATGTCGTGTACCTTAGCGCTGAAGAAGAGGATACGCATATGATTGCCCAGGCAAACGCTCCGGTCTCCAAGGACGGGACGTTTGAAAACGCTGTGGTGAAGGCCCGTTTGGAAGGCGACTTCCCGCAGGTTGCACCGGATCAGCTCCACTACATGGACGTGGCGCCGAACCAAATCGCGTCCATTGCGGCGTCGCTCATTCCGTTCCTCGAGCACGACGACGCAAACCGCGCGCTGATGGGTTCGAACATGATGCGTCAGGCCGTTCCGTTGATGCGCCCGGATGCGCCGATTGTCGGAACCGGCATCGAGCGCGGCGTGGCAGAAGATTCCCGTGTGCTGTTGCGCGCCGAAGGCGAAGGCACGGTCACGTACGTGGACTCGGATGAAGTGCACATCCAATACGAAATGGACGAATCGGATCGGTTGGTCTCCTTCGAGGAGGACACCGTCGTCTACCCGATTACGAAATTCATGCGGACGAACCAGGGGACGTGTGCGAACCTCCGCCCGTTGGTTTCCAAAGGAGAGAAGGTGCACAAAGGCCAAATCCTGGTGGAAGGCTACAGCACGGATAACGGCGAATTGGCATTGGGCCAAAACATGAAGGTCGCCTTCATGCCGTGGAAAGGATTCAACTTCGAGGACGCCATTGTGATCTCAGAACGCGTCGTACGAGAAGACGTCTTCACGTCCCTCCACATTGATGAATACGTCCTTGAAGTCCGCGACACGAAGCGCGGCGTGGAGGAACTGACCAGCGACATCCCGAACGTATCGGAGGAGGCCACGAAAGACCTCGACGAACACGGTTTGATCCGCATTGGCGCTGAAGTGAAGGAAGGTGACATCCTCATCGGTAAAATCACGCCGAAGGGCGAATCGGATCCAAGCCCGGAGGAAAAGCTCCTGCGCGCCATCTTCGGCGACAAGGCCGGCGACGTGAAGGACGCCTCGTTGAAAATGCCACCGTCTGGACAGGGCGTGGTCATCGACAAGAAGCTGTTCTCCCGCGCCATCAAAGACCGCAAATCCAAAGCGGCCGACAAGGCCATCCTGGAGAAGATCGACAAGGAATTCGACGTCGAAGCAGCGGACTTGAAGAAGATCTTGGTCGACAAGTTGATGAAGCTGGTCGGAGGCAAGGTCTCCCAAGGTGTAAGCAACTTCTACAAGGAGGAGCAGGTGAAGAAGGGGGTGAAGTTCACCCAACGGATTCTGGGAAGCTTGGACTACCTCACCATCAACAGCGATGGCTGGGTCCGGGACGAGGACACGAATGCGCTCGTTCGCCGTTTGGTCCACAACTTCCACCTGAAGTACAACGACCTCCTCGGCGCGTACAAGCGGAAGAAATTCCAAGTCACCGTGGGAGACGAACTGCCAAGTGGCATCATCAAGCTCGCCAAGGTGTACGTCGCGAAGAAGCGGAAGCTCAAGGTCGGCGATAAGATGGCAGGTCGCCACGGGAACAAGGGCATCGTCGCACGGATCGTCCGGGCGGAAGACATGCCGTTCCTCGAGGATGGCACGCCAGTGGACATCGTCTTGAACCCGCTGGGCGTACCTTCTCGGATGAACTTGGGGCAGATTTATGAAACGGTGTTGGGCTGGGCAGGCCAAAAATTGGGACGCACCTACGCCACCCCAATCTTCGACGGCGCGACCCTCGATCAAATCACCGAAATCACCAACGAAGCAGGCGTGCCGGAATGCGGCGTGACCTACCTCTACGATGGTGGCACAGGAGAACGTTTCGACCAACCCGCAACGGTCGGCGTGATCTACATGATCAAGCTGAGCCACATGGTTGACGACAAGATGCACGCCCGTTCCATCGGACCGTACTCGCTCATCACGCAGCAGCCGCTTGGCGGTAAGGCCCAATTTGGTGGCCAGCGTTTCGGTGAGATGGAGGTTTGGGCACTCGAGGCATTCGGTGCTGCGAACATCCTGCGTGAGATCCTCACGGTGAAGTCAGATGACGTGATCGGACGAGCTAAGGCTTACGAAGCCATCGTTAAAGGAGAACCGATGCCAGAACCTGGTATTCCAGAATCCTT
>JALQTD010000178.1 GCA_023264155.1 Flavobacteriales bacterium
AATAAATTTGTGCCATGACATTTCAGCCCAATCCCGAACACAAAGTCTTCGTCGCCGGACACCGCGGCATGGTCGGATCCGCCATCGTTCGGGCGCTGCAAGCGAAAGGGTACCGGCGAATTGTGACCCGCACGCGGGATGAATTGGACCTGTTGGACCAACAGGCGGTGCGGCGGTTTTTTGAAGTGGAGCAAGTGGATTTGGTCTACCTCGCGGCAGCAAAAGTGGGCGGCATCCACGCGAACAACACGTACCGCGCGCAATTTCTGTACGAAAACCTGGTGATGGAGGCGAACATCATCCACGCGGCGCACGAGGAGCGGGTGCAGAAGCTGCTGTTCCTCGGCTCCAGCTGCATCTACCCCAAACACGCCGAGCAACCGATGCGGGAGGACGCGCTGCTGACCGGGCCGCTCGAACCGACGAACGAGCCGTATGCCATCGCGAAAATTGCCGGGATCAAGCTGTGCGAGACCTACCGCGAGCAGTACGGCGACAACTTCATCAGCGTGATGCCGACGAACCTTTATGGGCCGGGAGACAACTACGATTTGAAAAACAGCCACGTGCTGCCGGCGCTGTTGCGGAAGATGCACACGGCGAAGGTGGAGGGTGCGGCGGGAGTGGAGGTTTGGGGCAGTGGCCGGCCGAAGCGGGAGTTTTTGCACGTGGACGACCTCGCGGCGGCGTGCGTGCATTTGATGGACACGTACAACGAGGCGGGGTGGCTGAACATCGGAACCGGGGAGGACTTGAGCATCCGGGAGCTTGCCGAGCTCATCGCCGAGGTGGTCGGGTACGAGGGGGCCTTGAAGTTCAATCCATCGATGCCAGACGGGACGCCGCGGAAGCTGCTGGACGTCTCACGCGTGCATGCCTTGGGCTGGAAGGCGGCAATCGGGCTGCGGGAGGGCATCGAGTCGGTATATGAAACGGTTCGCGACACGTTCTGAGCTTTGAAACACGGGTACCTTCTCCTGTTGGTGTGTTGGGCCGAGGTCGCGATGGCCGGCGGAGACACCACGGCCGTGCGCAAGCGGTTTTGGGAAGGGGATTTGTTGGATTTCTCGGGCGAGCGGGTGCAGGTGGTGGTCAATCCACTGCTGCGGGTGGGCGCAGGCAACGGGTGGTTCGAGAACACCCGGGGCGCGCGGTTTGAGGCGCTCATCGATAGCGCGTGGGAGGTAAGCGGGGCGCTGGAGGAGCGGCAAGGCATCGGCGGGCCGCTGTTGTCCGAGTGGGCGCGCGCGACAGCGAATGTGCAGCTGCAGACCGTGGTCTTGCCGGGTTGGGGGCGGGCCAAATGGACCAATCCCTCCACCGACACCACCCTCCCCATCGCCTTCGACGCCTCCCGCGCCACGGTGCACATCGGGCACGCCGGCCACTGGGGCCGGCTGGCCACGCGCTTCGAAACCGGGCTCGACCACCGCCACGAAGGCACGGCCGAGCACAGCCTGTTCTGGAGCCGCACCGCCGCCCCCCTCCCCTTCGTCGGCGGTTCCTTGACCGGGGCCCGATGGCACGCCGCCGGCTGGATCGGTTCCGCCACTGGCCCCGACCGCGGTCCCTCCGGCGCAACGGCGGAGTCCCTGTTCTCCCGGCAACGCGTCACCCGCCTCGGCGCTGGTCTCCACAAAGGCGACACCTTCTCAACGGACTTCCTGTACTACCGTTTGGCCCGCCTCCCCTTCACGAGCGAGTCCCCCGCCACCCGGCACTGGGCCGGGGCCCAAGCCACCCTCCACCACGGCCCGTGGCACGCCTACCTCGCCCTGGCCTTCGACCCCGCCGCCCTCCTCGCGCAACGCCCCGCCTACCTCGGCGAACACCTGCACCTCCGATGGCAAACGGACCGCACGGCCGTCACCTTCGCCTACCAGCGCACCCTCGCCGGCGGCTACCGCGCCCTGTCCACCCAAATCGACCTCAGCCACTCCGGCACGCCCATCGCTTCTCCCTGGGGAGACGGTCTCACCGCCTTCTCCTTGACCACTTCATACCGCCCGTTTCCGCGGCGGAACAACTTGACCCTCCACCTGCATGCCATTCACCTGAGAGATGATATGAATCCTGATTTGTTCATCCGTGAAAATACGTGGCATGACAGCCCTAAATGGGCGACAAATGCCTTTGCCTCATGGCTCCTGCAACCCGCCTGGAACATGTGTTTAAATACTGGATTTCAATTTGTTACGTGGCGAACCACAACCGCCACAACCGACTTGCGCCCCCCTGCTGTCACATGGTGCGTCGGATTGTCACACAAATTCAAGCATCACACTCCTAATTTGGACACCGAAATTCTTTAATTTGCGAATTGTGAATCCTTCGCTTCTCCTATGTTTGGCTTTTGCGCTCGCAGCGGCGTTGGTGGTGTTCACCATGCCGACGCTCATCCGCGTGGCCGAATTGAAGCGCTTGGTGGATGAGCCGAAAGAAGGCCGGAAGATGCACGAGCGCCCCGTGCCCACCATCGGCGGGGTCGCGGTCTTTTTGGGGTTCATGATTTCCTGCTTAATGTGGTTGCCGCACGCGCACACGGTACTTGCTACCGCACACAACTGGGGGGCGGCATTGGCAGCACTTACCGCACTTTTTTTTATGGGGGTGAAGGATGACCTAGTGGGATTGAGTCCGAGCAAGAAACTGCTGTTGCACTTGTTCCTTGGCGGCGTGCTCATTTTTGAAGGGGGCTTTCGAATTACCAGTTTCGACGGACTCTTCGGCCTGCAGGAGATTCCATTTTTCGTTTCGGCCGCCTTCAGTTTATTTGTCTACATCGTGGTGGTGAACTCCATCAACCTGATCGACGGGGTGGACGGGCTTGCGGGCGGCTTCGGGGTCATCGCAGCAGTTGCTTTCGGCCTCTTGTTCGCTGCTGCTGGCGCCTATCCACCAGCAACGGTGGCATTTGCCCTGGCCGGAGGGCTCGCCGGTTTTTTGAAATTCAACTGGACCCCAGCCCGCATTTTCTTGGGTGACGGCGGTTCCCTGCTGACAGGCTTGGTTTTTTACGTCCTGTGTGTGGAGTGGATGAACACCCCGATGACCGGGGTTCCAGAACGCATCAGCGCCATTCCCCGGCCGCTGCTCAGCATGAGCATCCTGGCGTATCCGTTGGTGGACACCTTGCGGGTGTTCACGTTGCGGGTCCTGAAAGGCCGTTCGCCGTTCTCGCCGGACCGCAACCACCTCCACCACCGGATGATGGCCTTGCGTTGGGGGCACCGGCGCACCAGCACCACGGTGTATTTGTATTCTGCCATCATGTTGCTGCTTCCCTTTTTGTTGTTCAGCTTTGTCCCATGGGATCCGACCGCATTGTTCTTCATCGAATTGGGCACAGCATTCGCGCTGTTCTTGCCCATCTTGCGCAAATCCCTTGCCGCCAAGGCGGAACGATCCGAAGCACTGGAACGCACCCGGCAAAAAAGAACCCTTTCGACTCCGTTGAAAGACGCCGCCTGGCACAATGCCGAATGATGCCTGTCTGGTTCTGGGCTGGCCTCGTCGCGAGCTCATCGGCTGCGGCTGCATTGCCGGATAGCCTCCCTGATTTTTCTGGTTTTCCTCCCATTCTCAACAACGCACTGGTCTGGGAACCCGGATCGGCAACCGCATCGGATAGCGGTTTTTTTGAAATTGGAGCGGGCGTGGAGCCCCTGTGGGCTGCCGGGGCGACGCAATGGTTCAGTGGCGGATTCGACGGGAGCGGGGGCTGGGGCGGCAGCGGTTTGCTCAGCGCCGATGCCCGCAGCCGGAACCAGCGGTGGGCAGTGCAGGTCGATGCCCGGCACCAGCGCATCCCGGGCGTGACTGGGCCGTGGCACGCCCTCGCCTACGAGTGGGGCGTGTTCGACGGCTGGGGTCGGGCGTACAC
>JALQTD010000179.1 GCA_023264155.1 Flavobacteriales bacterium
ATATTTCAGAACGTTCTTACGAATCTCCGCGTTACGCGCCTCCACCTGCGACTGGGCGGATTGAATCGCGCGCGACACCACCTTCGATTCAATGGCGAGGTCGTCCTCATCGGGTGAGGTGCGGGCCATCAGAGCCTGTGCCGCGCCGGCGTTGAACAGGCGCATCAAATCGTCTTGGAGCGAGAGGTAGAAGCGACTCTCACCGGGGTCACCCTGGCGACCGGATCGTCCGCGCAGCTGGTTGTCGATGCGCCGAGACTCGTGGCGCTCAGTGCCGAGAACGTAGAGGCCGCCCAGTTCGCGAACCTTCGCGCCTTCTTCCTCGCAGCTCACCTGCATGTCGTGGAAGACCTGATCCCACACCGCTTCGTACTCGTCAGGAGTGTCAACGGGGCTCAGTCCGCGCTCGGCAAGGGTCTGTACCGCCATGAACTCCGCATTGCCACCGAGCATGATGTCGGTTCCACGGCCCGCCATATTGGTGGCAACGGTGACCGCGCCAAGACGTCCCGCCTGCGAGACGATTGCCGCCTCACGGGCGTGGTTCTTGGCGTTAAGAACCTCGTGACGCACGCCTTCTTTCGACAGCGCCTGCGAGATTCGCTCACTCTTCTCCACGCTGGTGGTTCCCACGAGGACGGGCTGACCTTTCTTGTGGCGCTCGACGATGTCGCGCACCACCTGGCGATACTTGGCCTCTTCATCGCGGTAAATCAGGTCAGGCTTGTCCATCCGAATCATGGGCCTGTTGGTCGGAATGGGAACGACACCGAGCTTGTAGGTGGACATCAGCTCGCCCGCTTCGGTCTGAGCCGTACCGGTCATACCGGAGAGCTTCCGGTAAAGACGGAAGTAGTTCTGCAGGGTCACCGTGGCGAGGGTTTGGTTTTCTGCCTTAATCGGCACGCCCTCTTTTGCCTCGATGGCCTGGTGGATGCCCTCGTTGTAGCGACGACCCGAGAGGATACGGCCGGTGTGCTCGTCAACAATCAGGACTTCCTCGTTGATGACGACGTAGTCCTTGTCTTTCCTGAACAGCGCCTTCGCCTTGATGGCGTTGTTCAGGAAGGAAATCAGTGGAGTGTTGGCTGACTCGTAGAGGTTGTCGATTCCGAGGTAATCTTCGACTTTTTCGATTCCGGTCTCGAGAACGCCAACCGTACGTTTCTTCTCGTCGACCTCGTAGTCCTGGCCGGGGTTGAGCCGCTCGGCGAGTTTCGCGAATTCGCTAAACCACCGGTTGGCTTCACCGGAGGCAGGTCCCGAAATAATCAGAGGGGTTCGAGCCTCATCGATGAGGATTGAGTCAACCTCGTCGACGATGGCGAAGAAGTGCCCACGTTGGACCAGATCTGCCTTGCTTAGCGCCATGTTGTCGCGAAGGTAGTCAAAACCAAACTCGTTGTTCGTGCCGTAGGTGATGTCAGCCTGATATTGGACTCGACGCTCCTCTGGAGTTTGGCCCGAAAGAATGCAGCCGGTCGTCATTCCGAGGGCGCGGAAGACCCGGCCCATCAGCTCTGACTGATACTTCGCCAGATAATCGTTCACCGTGACGATGTGGACTCCACGGGCCGGGATGGCGTTCAGGTACGCAGCGAGGGTCGCCACCAGCGTCTTTCCCTCACCGGTCTTCATCTCCGCCACTTTGCCGCGGTGGAGCGCGATCCCGCCGATGAGCTGCACGTCGTAGTGCACCATGCTCCACTCGATGTCCGCTCCCGCGGCTTGCCACTTGTTGGCCCAAACCGCTTGCTCGCCTTCCACCACCACATTTGGCCGCGTGGCTGCCAGTTCGCGGTCCCAATCGTTCGCCGTCACGCGCAGCTCCTTGTTCTCAGTCCACCGACGGGCCGTCTCCTTGACCAAGGCAAAGGCCTCGGGCAAGATCTCGTCGAGCACCTCTTCGAGCGCAGCGTTCACCCCTTCGTTCAGGGCGTCGACCTCCTCGTACTTCGCCTCCTTCGCGTCGAGGTCATCATCGCTCATCGCCTCGGCTTCGGCGCGCAACGCGTCTTGCTCGGCCTTCGCGGGGGCAATGTGTTCTTGGATGCGATTCCGCAACGCGTCGGACGCCTCGCGCAGGCCGTCATCGGTCAGGGCGCGCATCGCCGCTTCGTGGGTGTGGACGGCATCAACTTGCGGTTGAATCGCCTTGATATCGGTCGCGGCTTTATCGCCGATCAGTTTCTTCAGGAGCTTCTGCAGCATGCTGCAAAAGTACGGACGGATGCGCCCCACTTGGAAGGGAATGTAGACCGGCCGCGGATTCCCCCTTTTTAAGGCCAAAATCGCGCCCCCGCAGCGACCCAAATCACCCTAACAAAACCGTGCCAAAATCCCATGAGATTTGGCCGAAAAAGTTCCTCACGAAGTTTCCATAATCGCATGTATCAAACTGAATACCAATATCATGCAGCGTTTTTTACAGCCGCTTTGTTCACAACTACCCCGGATTGTGAATTCTTTTGTTTTGGCCTTCACCGGGGGTATCAACTTTCTTTGAAGGGTCATTCGGAAGTCACCCACGTGGACGACCGTTTTCTGGACGCTTAACCGCTCACTTCGCTGCCCCGTAAGGCTCACTTTTCGACGGGGATTTGGACCCATTCCTCCATCCTTTTGTGGGTGGTTGGCTTTGGGATTTTTGTCCTTGAAGGGAACCCACCAGGAAACGAGACGGCGCACCCAGGCGGCAGACGATGTGTCTTTTTTCAACCTCAATCGCTCAGTTTCATCCACCATGAACGAAGTCCAACAACCCTCCGTCAGCCAATCCACCATCGACGCCGTGTTGCCCGAAAACACCGTTGTGACCGAACCGATTTTGCAAGAGAACCCGAACCGCTTTGTCCTCTTCCCGATCGAGCACGACGACATCTGGCAGTTCTACAAGCGTTCGGAAGCGAGTTTTTGGACGGCGGAGGAAATTGACCTTGCGGCGGACATTGTGGACTGGAACAGCAAGTTGAACGACGACGAGCGGTACTTCATCAAACATGTTTTGGCCTTCTTCGCGGCCTCAGATGGCATCGTGAACGAAAACCTGGCGGAGAACTTCGTGGCGGAAGTGCAGTACACCGAAGCCAAGTTCTTCTACGGCTTCCAGATCATGATGGAGAACATCCATTCCGAGACCTACTCGCTGCTCATCGACACGTACATCAAGGACAAGGACGAGAAGGCGCAGCTCTTCAACGCCATCGAAACACTTGACTGCGTGAAGCGGAAGGCGGACTGGGCGTTGAACTGGATTGAGAATGGCTCGTTTGCCGAACGTTTGGTGGCGTTCGCAGCGGTGGAAGGCATTTTCTTCAGCGGCAGCTTCTGCTCGATTTTCTGGTTGAAGAAGCGGGGCCTCATGCCGGGCTTGAGCTTTTCGAACGAGCTCATTTCGCGCGATGAGGGCTTGCACTGCGATTTCGCCTGCTTGCTCTACAACGACCACGTGGTGAACAAGCTGCCGAAGAAGACGGTGCGCAAGATCATCGTGGACGCCGTGGCCATCGAGAAGGACTTCATCCTCGACGCCCTGCCGGTGCGCCTGATCGGCATGAACTCCGACCTGATGAGCCAGTACATCGAGTTCGTGGCCGACCGCCTGCTCGTGGAACTCGGCTGCGAGAAAGAATACAACGCGACGAACCCGTTCGATTTCATGGACATGATTTCGTTGCAAGGCAAGACGAACTTCTTCGAGAAGCGCGTCGGTGAATACCAAAAGGCGGGCGTCATGAAAGCCGCGGGCGGCTCCGACGCTGGGTTCTCTTTGGACGAAGACTTTTAATCCCCCTCCCCTCACGATATGTATGTAGTCAAGCGCGACGGACGACGCGAACTCGTCCAATTCGATAAAATCACGGCC
>JALQTD010000017.1 GCA_023264155.1 Flavobacteriales bacterium
GGAGACCGGATTCATCGGCCACCCCGACCGCGTGGGGGGCATGTTGCTGCTGACGGCGGGCATCCTCTTGCTCGCGCAACGCTTGCCGGGATCGTCCAAGCCGTTGAACGCCGTGCGGGCGTTGCTCATCGGAACCGCCCAGGCCTTTGCCATCTTGCCAGGCATCAGCCGTTCCGGATCGACCATCAGCGCGGCCTTGTTGCTCGGCATCTCCCGGGAAGAGGCCGCCCGGTTCAGCTTCCTGATGGCCCTCGCTCCCATCCTCGGAGCGATGGTGCTGGAAATTCCCGACTTAACGGGGGACGGCAGCGCCCCTTGGACCGTTTATGCCATCGGCGCGGTGGCCGCTTTTGCTAGTGGGACCTTGGCCTGCCGGTGGATGATCCGATTGGTCAAGGCAATGAACCTCGGGGTGTTCGCGTTGTATTGCGCCTTGGCGGGGATTGCCGCCATGGCCTTCCTTTGAACTTCAGCCCATGAAATTCTTCCAAATCGTTGCCCTCTTCGGGCTGGTAGCCGCGGTGGCCGCGGGATGTTCGACCGTCACCTTTGAGGAGCCCATGCCGCTGGGCCGCCGGGACTTGCCCAAGTTCCCGAAGCACTGGCAGGGCGATTGGATGGATGATGCCGGGGACCATTACCAAATCCGCGCGCACCACTTCATGAGCAGCGACAGCTCCGAAATCTACATCCTTGGCGAATCAAACCGGTTGCGCCGCTACCGGGACTGCCTCGTATTCAACACCTTGAATGACAATGGCGGCTGGGACGTCATCCTCGCCCGGCGGCGCGGCGGCGTCATCCAGCTGTACCATTTCGATGCGACGGACGAGAACAAGGTGGCGTTGTGGCGCGCCGAACTCGGACCGGAGGCGATCAAGGCCACCGAAGGGGCGGCGAAAAAGCAGAGCTACCACCTCGATCCCGAGAACAATGCGGCGTGGCGGCATTTGGTCCGCAACAACGCGCTCAGTCCGCTCGGAACCCTGGTGAAACAGGAGCCCTGATCAGGCGAAGTGGCTCGCGTATTGCGCGCCCACGACGTCCCAGTTGACCAAATCAAGGAAGGCCGCGATGTAGTCCTTGCGGCGGTTTTGGTAATTCAAGTAGTAGGCGTGCTCCCACACGTCCATGCCCAAGAGCGGCGACCCCGGCTGCGCCACGAGCTGCGCCATCAGCGGGTTGTCCTGGTTCGCCGTGCTGGTGACCTCGAGGCGGCCGGCGGCGTCCATCATCAACCACGCCCAACCGCTTCCGAAGCGCTTCGCGCCCGCTGCCGCAAACACCTCCTTGAACGCATCAAACGAACCGAAGCGCTCATCGATGGCTTGGGCCAGTATGCCCTGCGGCGTGGAAGCGCCACCCGGTTGCATCACGCGCCAATAGAGTTCGTGGTTGTAATGCCCCCCACCGTTGTTGCGCAAGGCGGTGTCCCCTTCCCCCAAGGTGGCGAGCAACGCCTCGATGGGCAAATTGCGGCGGGAAGCGTCCGACTCGAGCGCCGCGTTCAATTTGCGCACATAGCCGGCGTGGTGCTTGCCGTAGTGCAGCGCCATGGTTTCTGCGTCGATTGCGGGCTGCAGGGCATCGAACCCGTAGTTCAACGGCGACTGCTCGTGTCCTTTGAACGGCTCTGCTGAAGGCGCTTCCGGTGCATCTTGCACCTGCTCTCCGCAGCCCAAGAACGGTGAAACTGCCAAGCCCGCCCCGGCCAAGCCGGTCAATTTGAGGAAGGTCCGTTTTTTCATGTGTTAAAGTTGCACCATTCACGGCGAAATGTGGACATCGCCTGTCAATAATTAGCAGAACAGCCCGTTGGTCCATGTAGTTTCGATGCACATGGTTTCACCCGTCATCCGCCGCGTTTTTTGGGCGCTCCTCGGCTTGCTGCTGGTGGGAGTGGGCGCGCTCGTGGCGGTGCTTGCGCAGGGCGATGCCTTGGAGAAAGCCGTTTTAGGCCAAATCAGCAACTCGCTCCTCACCCGCGGCCACATCACCGCCATCGACTTGAACGTGTGGGACGAATTTCCCCTCGTCAGCCTGTCCTTGGCGGACGTGTGGGTGGCGGGGAGCGGAACAGGCGGGCCGGGGGCGGGCGCGTTCTCGGGAGACACCTTGATCCGGGCGGAACGCATCGGGCTGACCCTGAATGCGTTGTCACTGCTGACGGAACGGCCTCGGGTGGAGGCCCTGACCTTGGAGGGGGCCACTTTCGTGTTGGCGGAACGGGCGGACGGCGCTTGGAACACGGCGGTTTGGCGGGAAAGTGGGGACACGGCGGCGGTGGCTTTTGCCGTGGATGAGGTCCGGCTGCGCGACGTGCGCTTGCAGGTCGGGGAGGTGCCGGTGTACATCGCCGAGGCCACGTGTTCCGGGGAATTGGGAGCGGCTGGGCTGCAGGCGGGGATCCGGGCGGAGTTGGAGGTGCAGGGGGTGCCGTTGGAGGCGGCGACGCAGTTGGTGCAGGCAGGGGAGGTTTGGCAGTTCGACGGGCTGGAGGTGCGGGCGTGGGGGGCGGAAGCGCGGGGGACGATGGGGGTTTCGGGGGAGGGCGTGCAGCTGGATTTGGCCTACGAATCGCTGCGCATCCATCGCTTGCAAGATGCGGGGATCCTGCCCAAATCCACCGACTGGACCTCCCGCGCGCCCCTCCGCGGCAAAATCGAATGGGACGGCACCACGTGGAAGGGCCACGCCAAATGCGCCCAAGCCCCCCTCAACCTGCCGCGCGGCCTCGCCCCCTGGCTCGACGGCGCCCCTGCCCTGCCCTTCGAAACCACATGCACCGCCACCTGCTGGTTCCGATCCGATCCCGACGGCCTGCGCCTCGACGTGCCGCGCCTGCAACTCGACGCCCCCGGGCTCACGAGCGAAGGCGAACTGACGTGGTCCGGCACGAACCTCGAGTGGGAAGGTCGACTCGAGGCGACACCGGTCGCACTTGCCGCATTCCCTCCCTTGCCAAGCTTCACTTGGGACAGCGGACAGGCCCAAGCCACCTTGACGGTGCACGCGAACAACCGCGGCTGGGGGGCGACGGGTACTTACGCGCTCGTCGGCCTGAGTGGAATCCTCGGCGGGGCGGACTTTCAGTTGGACGCTCAGGGCAGCCTCAATGCCGATCGGCTCCTCGTTGCACGTGCCACCGGTGCCATCGACGACTTCCAATTCAATGCAAACGGGAGCATAGAAAACCCCTTCAACCCGCAACCCCTGCGCGGGGCGTGGGACGTGCGCATCCCACATTACACCGTCCAAAGCGACGGCCCCACAACACCTTGGTGGGCCGACCTGGACCTCCCGCCGGGCAGCGACGTAAACGTCCAGCTGGCGCTCGACACCTTGCGTTGGGAGGGCAATCGGTGGACGAACATACAGGGCGAAGGGAAACTCATGCCGCAGCGGCTTGTGGCATCGGGCCGACTTGCGGCTTACTCAGGCGCGGTGGTTTGGGGGGCCGAGGCCACTTGGTCTCCGGCGGGCGCCCGGGCTGATTTGACCTACACGGCCACTTCGCTGGATGTGCGGCAGCTGTTTTTCGAGATGGCTGATTTTGGCCAAACCACCCTGCGCAGCGAGCACATTACCGGCCTCCTCGATGGCGACGGCCAAGCCGAAATCCTGTGGCAGGCCGATGGCGCACTCGACTGGCCCGCCCTCCGATGGCGCGGGGACCAAACCCTCCGCGACGGCACGCTCGAGGGGGTCGAAGCCTTGGAGGCCATTCCGGACTATTTAACCGATCACCGGATGATCGCTCCACTCCTCAACCCGACCGATTTGCGCGAAAAACTGCGTTCCATCGCGTTGCAACCGCTGTCAACACCTGCGATGGTGGTATCAGAAACCTTCATTCTGCCTTTCGCAAAAATTCAATCTTCCGATTTGCACGTAACCGTGGAAGGGTCACAATTCCTGACCGGTGCAATGGACTACTCCGTCGGCATTGCAATACGTGAATTCAGTCAAATGTTAGAAGATGATATCGGTGATATCATGGATGATGGATTGGGTAACCATTTGTTTATAAACATTTTAGGAACACCTGATGAGGTTGAGTTCTCTTGGGACCGTGAAGCGCAACGCGAACACCGAAGAAGGAATTTATCCCAAGAACGTGACAAATTGAAAGGGCTCTGGAAAAATGGCAAATCATATAATTGAACGTAGTGAAACGTATTACACCATAAATATTTACGACAAACACATGATTTTTGTCGTTGAACTGTTTTTTCACCATAGATTTGGTCTGTGTCTGAAAGGACCGACTTGACCAAACTTGTGCTACGCCGATTGGGGATTCCCCGGTCGGCGTTTGCATTGTAAGGCATCGGGCTTGCCCGTAGATTTGTACCGAAGAACCAACCAGCCATGCGCGACCTCCTGAACGATTTGATGCGGCAGTACGATGCCCTGGAAAGCGGCCCTTCTCAACCCGATGATTGGACTGCATTTGTCGAACAGGCACAGTCCGTCTACGAGCGCGCGCTGATCCTGCGCTACAAGTCGCTTGAGCGCGTGCAAGCGGAGGAATCGCCCGCTGCAACCGAACCGCCCGTGATGGTATGGTCTCCTGAACCCGCCGATGAGGCGCCGGAATCGCAAATCAGCGAGGCAGAGCACGTTGAGGAGGCCGTGGATTTGGTCCCTCCTCCACCTACCGAGGTGGCCCCAGCGCCGGCACCTACTGAACCTGCGACCAAATCCGTTGCGCAACCCGCACCGGGGGAAGGGGTTTCCCTCGCCGAAAAGCTCAGCTTGCAACCCCTGAAGTCCATCCTCCCCAGCTTGGGCATCAACGACCGCGTGCGGTTCGCAGGCGCCCTGTTCAACGGCGACATGCAACTCCTGCAGCAAGCCTGTGCCGCCGCTGAATCAGCGGCTAGCTTCGATGCAGCCATGCACCAGGTTCAGCAACTCGCGGTAACGGGATTGGATTGGAGCGATGAAGAAGAGGCGCCGCACCAGTTCATGCAACTCGTTCAACGGGTTCACCTGTGACCACGATGGGCAATGGGGGGTCTCTGACGCTTGTGCCGACGCCCATCGGCAACCTCAGCGACATGACACCGCGCGCTGTTGAGGTCTTGAAGGCCTCGGATTTGGTGCTAGCCGAAGACACCCGAACCACAGGGAACCTGTTGCGTCACGCGGGCATTGACCGGCCGATGCGCGCATTTCACTTGCACAATGAGCACCGGGTGACGGCGGATTTGGTAGGCCAAATCCAAGCAGGCGCGCACTTCGCCCTCTGCTCGGACGCCGGCACCCCCGGCATCTCCGACCCCGGCTTTTTGCTCGTCCGCGCATGCGTCGAGGCCGGCCTCACCGTTTCTTGCCTCCCCGGACCGACCGCCTTCGTGCCCGCCCTTGCGGCTTCCGGACTGCCCTGCGACCGCTTCACCTTTGAGGGCTTCCTGCCCCATAAGAAAGGGCGAAACAAGCGGCTCACTGCCCTCGAAAGCGAAGAGCGGACCATGGTGTTGTACGAGTCGCCCCACCGCATTGTGCGGCTCTTGGGCGAGCTCATGGAGCATTTGGGAAGCGAGCGACCCGTGGCAGTTAGCCGGGAGATCAGCAAATTGCACGAAGAAACCGTTCGCGGATCCTTGAAAGATGCGCTCGAACACTTCACCGCCAACGAGCCACGGGGCGAATTCGTCGTGGTGGTGGGAGGGAAAGGTTGACCTTTAAAACAAGACGCCGTGGAGGTCGCTCACGCGCTTCACAGGAACGATTTCGATGCCCTCGAAGTCCTGCAGGTCCATGCGGCCGTGGCCAGACACGAGCAAGCGGCGGATGCCCATGCGGGCCGCTTCTGCCACCCGTTGATTCAGGCGCGCCACCGGTCGGATTTCTCCCGAAAGCCCCACCTCTCCCGCGAAAGCCGTGCCGATGGGCAGTGGGACGTCGAGGGCTGAACTGAGGATGGCGGCGATGACGGCCAAATCCAACGCCGGATCCGCAATGCGCAACCCACCTGCAATGTTCAAGAACACGTCCAGCGTGGCCAACTTGAAGCCCACGCGCTTTTCGAGGACGGCGAGGAGCATGTTCAGGCGGCGGAGGTCGTAACCCGTGCCGGATCGCTGGGGCGTCCCGTAGACCGCCGTTGACACGAGGGCCTGCACTTCGACGAGGAGGGGGCGGGCGCCTTCGAGCGCAGCGGCAATGGCGGCGCCGCTTTGCAGGTCGTCATCGGTTTGGCCCAACAGCACATCCGACGGATTCTCGACCGCCGCAAGGCCCGAACCCAGCATCTCGTAAAGGCCTAGCTCCGCCGTCGAACCAAACCGGTTCTTGTTCGCCCGAAGCATCCGGTACGCGTGGTTGCGCTCCCCTTCGAATTGCAGCACCACGTCGACCAAATGTTCGAGCACCTTCGGTCCGGCGAGCGAACCCTCCTTCGTGATGTGGCCGACCATCAGCGTCGGAACACTGTGCTGCTTCGCCCAAGCGGTGAGCAGGTGCGCCGATTCCCGGATTTGAGAGACGCTGCCCGGGGCGGCCTCGACGCTGGGCTGGTAGAGGGTTTGAATGGAATCGATGATGAGCAAGTCGGGCTGGTCGCTGCGCAGGGCTTCCACGATCTCAGCTGCATTCGTCTCGGGCAAGATGAGCAGGTTCGCAGTCAAGTTCCCGAGGCGTTCCGCGCGCATGCGCACTTGTTCCGGACTTTCCTCGCCGCCCACGTACAGCACCTTCATTCCCCGGGCCGCCAACGCCATGGTGGACTGCAGCATGAGCGTGGACTTGCCGATGCCCGGCTCACCGCCGAGGAGCACCACACATCCTGGAACCAGGCCCCCTCCCAGCACGCGATCGAGCTCCTGATCCCCGGTCGGAATGCGGACCAAATCCCGCGACTCCACCTCAATCAGTGGCCGCGGAGCGACCTTCAATCCGGGCGTTCCGGGCATGCGCCGCGCGTGCGCCTCAGCAATGACGGCTTCGCGCGACTCCTCGAACGTGTTCCAGGACTTGCATCCCGGGCACTTGCCGAGCATTTGGGCCGAAACATGGCCGCACGCGCTGCAAACGTACCGGGTCTTCGCCTTCGCAGCCACCTCCGATCAGCGGAACAAAGAGACGTCGCCGTGGTACTCTTGGCCGTTCGGCAGCACCATGATGTACCAGTACGTGCCTTCCTCCAATTCCGTGGCCAACCAGTCGCCGCTCCGGAAATCGGTGCTCTCATACACCACGCTTCCCCAGCGGTTGAATACCTGGAAGATCACGTCATCGTACCGGTTGAGCCCCTCGATTTCAAAGGCGGGGTTCATGCTGTCACCGTTGCCGGGCGTGAACACGTTGGGGATGTTGAGCACACAGGGGTCCACCACGATGTCCCACACCGTTTGCACGCCGCCCGTAGCACACGGGTTGTAAGAGGCTCCTGTCAGCACCAAATTCGGGTTCGTCTCCCAGCAGGCGTAGGAGATGGCCGAGCTCACCAAATTGATGGCCTCCTGCCCTTCCAATTCTTCCGTCGTCCCATCGCCGCACGTCACCGTCCATGTGAATTCCCCACCAAAGTCCGAGTTCAAATCGAACGGGTTCTCCACTTCCGGGCACAAGAAAATCGTGCCGTCCGCGGGGTCGGGAACCGGGTTGTTCGTCGGCGGCAGTCCCAGCCAAACATACGTGCACGACGTGTTCGTCTCGCACTGGTCCGGGTCGGTGTACTGCAAGCAAATCTCTGCTCCATCGTAGGGTCCACCTTCTTCCACCGTCCAGGTCGACTCCGTGGAGCCGTCCGGCCATTCAAAGGTGTAGCCGGGGGGAGTGGCGGCCGTGATGGTCAGGGTGTTGCCTCCTTCGCACTCCAACGTGTAATCATCGAGCGGTGGATCGATGGGAACGTAGACCAACATTTCGGCACACGCTTCCACACCCGCCGGGTAGCATTCGTTCGATACGTTCACGCAGTACGTCCCGGTGACGTCAGCCGTCAAGGTCGGGGTGTTGCCGCCTGTGGCATTTCCGTTGAAGGTCCACGCGTACACGAAGTCGTCCGCGTCGTCCGCAATGGGGTCCAATTCCGCCGCGCCTCCCTCGCACAAGTTCGAGTCATCGAGTTGGGGGCTGGGCTGGTTTTGGGCGGTCACGGTGGCTGTGGCGGTCATGGAACCGCACGCGTTTTCTGCCGTGACGGTCACGTCCTCTGCCGCACCGGGACTGAAGATGTAGGTGTTTGAAAGGACGTCGTCGGTGCCGGGAGCGGACCAATCGATGGTCGCCGTGCCGCTGGGGTCTTCGAGGGTCGCGTTGAAGGTGATGGGGTCACCGTCGCAGGCGAAGACTTCGGTTTGGTCCAAACTGATGGTCGGATCCGTGGCAATGACCACCTCGTAGCACAACGCGTACTCACAGACGTCATCCGTGAAGCAGATTTCATAGTCGCCGTAACCATCCGGGTAAAAAACGGTGTTGTACTCATCAAGCACCGAGAACGAACCCGTCGGACCCGCGGTCTGACCCCACGAACCCGTCGCGGGCTCGGCCGTGCACGCCGCTTCGGCGGCGTACAGAAGTTCTCCCGGGGTCATGTTGTTGAAGGCCGCGGTGTTCTGGCTTCCGCAGTTAAAAATGGTCACCGATAGGATGCTGGTGTCCGAATTGCCATCGCTGATGAAGAACACCTCCACGGTATCCCCGACTTCGATGCCGATTTCATGCTGCTGGAAGGACATGAACGACGTCAGGATGTACGGGTTGTCGTAATCGCCGTTGATGTACACTTCCAAGTAGCTGCCTCCGCCCCAACCAAGGATGGAAGAGCTCTGCATGTAGACCCAGAGCGGCCCGTTCTGGGGGCTCGAGAATCCACCATCGAAGACGAGCGAATCGGGGATGACGTCGCAGAAGGGACCGAAATCCACTTCGGGGAGGAAGGGTCCGATGGTCTCAATGTTGAAGTAGCGCTTGCCTTGGCAGCCCTCTTCGTTGGTGACGGTCAACTCGTAAATGCCGGCGGTGAGTTCCGCCTCGGGGCCGTTGTCGGTAACGACTTCCCCGCCGCCACCTTCCCAGTTCGCGACCCATGTGTAGTCGTCGTAGAGCGGCTGCTCGTCCGGGTCGACGATGGCCCAGCCGGTCTCGCCAGGGCACAGCGCATTCGGGTGCTCCACGATGGGGTTGAAGAACGGGGTTTGCGTCAATTCGTACTGGATGGTGGCTGAGCATTCTGCCAGGCTCGCCGTGATTTCGAACACTCCGCCGTACTCGTGCACGCAGGTCTGGGTCTCGCACCCGGTGGACCATTCGTAGGTTTCGAAGCCGGCCGAGGCCGTCAGTTCCGTTTCACCGCCCGAGCAGAACACGGTTTCACCGGTGACGGTGAGCTCGGGGATCGATGTTTCGGAGACGACAAAGATGATTTCCACTTCCGTGGAGGCCGCCGGCTGTCCGTTGTCGGTCGCCGTGATGGTAACCACCTGCTCGCCGACGTTTTCCGCCACACCAGAGAACGTTCCCGTGATGGAGCCGAACTCGCCGTCCTCGGTGGTGTAGGTCCAGCCGGGGGCGTCGGTGGCGGTGACGCTGATGATTTGGCCTGTTTCTGGCGCAAGGAAATCGAGGGCCACTTCGTAATCGTTCCCTTGGCAGAGGAAAATCGTGTCGCAGCCCAAATTCGCCGAGGGCAGCGGCGGCACATTGCCCGAACCCTCGGTCAAATCCAAGTTGAACGTCTTGCCATCGAGCCAATCCACGCCATCCTGGTTCGCAGCATCCGCGCCATACGGACCGTTGTAAGTGTCGTCGAGGAGGTTGAAACGGCCGTACTGGATGTGGTCACCATTCGACTGGCCATTGTCCGCTCCGACCGTAGCCGGCGAACCGCCGCAGCAGCCGTTGGTGCCGCCCACGTCCCCGTGTGCCCAGTTCATGTCGAGGTAGCACAATTGGGCGTTCGCCGCGTCGGGCAGGATGACGCCGTCTTCCGGCGTGATGATGATTTGGTAGGAGTTGACCAAGTCGTCGTGCTGGCTGTAATAACCGACGTTGATGAAGTTGATGTAGGCCGCTTCCGGGGTGATTTTATACTTGATCGCCCCGCTTTCCCGGTAGTCCGCGTCGGCCCAAAACCCCGCAATCTGGTTGTAGGTCGCCCCGGGGAACTCCTCCGGCGTCCAGTCGATGATGTAGTTCCCGAACGAAATGGATCCTTTCGAGTTGATGTAGAATGCGTCGTAAGTCGTGCCGTAGAAGTTGAAATCGAACGGCAGATCCAACGGGCCCACCGAACAGTCGACGTCCGCGCCGGCACCGCCCGTGTAATCCCAATCCGTGGTGCCGATGGTGGTGTAGCTGCCGTCGGGTTGTACCCAACAATCGCACCCGCCCGTCAGGAGTTTCGACATGAAGGGTTCGTCGGAAGGGGCGAGTTTGGCCTTGCGCTCAGCCACAATTCGGCGCGCCTCAGCCTCGTCGTATCCCTTCCACGCGCGCATCACCTCCCACTCTTCCCGGGTCATGTGGATCACCGCGCCTTCGAACGTCTTGTACTTCTCGATCAGGGCCTCGCCGGACGTGCGCAAGACGTAGCGGTCGTGGGCCTGCTGAGGCTGCTGTGCGAGAGCGGTTCCGGTGGTCAAGGCGGCCGCCACCAAAGTGGCGAACAGGCTGAGGAATCGGGTCATGGGTTGCATATGTTGGTTTCCTTGCGGTTACGCAAGCCTCGCAAGTTAATAAATGTCACGCAAGCGCCGCTGTTCGAGGGGCCCGCTTTTGCAAGGATAAACCGCTCTTTAGGCCAAATCGTTGCACGGAAAACTCCCCTTGCGTCCTCCCTGCACCAAACCTCCGGCATCCGCCGTATTTTCGCGTTTCAATTGCACCGCATGGAACGCATCCGGAATTTCTGCATCATCGCCCACATCGACCACGGCAAGAGCACGTTGGCCGATCGGCTCCTCCACACCACCGGGACCATCACGGACCGCGAGCTGCAGGAGCAGACGTTGGACGACATGGACTTGGAGCGCGAGCGCGGCATCACGATCAAGAGCCACGCCATCCAAATGCGGCACACCGCCGAAGACGGTCACGAGTACACCCTCAACCTCATCGACACCCCCGGGCACGTGGACTTCAGTTACGAAGTGTCCCGCTCCATCGCGGCCTGCGAGGGGGCACTGCTCATCGTGGATGCCACGCAAGGCATTGAGGCACAGACGATTTCGAACTTGTATTTGGCCTTGGAACACGACCTCGAAATCATTCCCATCCTCAACAAGATGGACCTCGATAGCGCGGATCCGGAGGGCGTGAGCGATCAAATCATCGACCTCATCGGCTGTTCGCAGGAGGACATCATCCCGGCGAGCGGCAAAACGGGCCTCGGCGTGGACGACATCCTGCGGGCCATCGTCAACAAGGTGCCGCCGCCGAAAGGCGATCCGGCCGCCCCGCTGCAGGCCATGGTGTTCGACAGCGTGTTCAACTCATTCCGCGGCATCATCGCTTACATCCGCATCCTCAACGGGTCGCTGAAGAAGGGCGAAACCGTGCGGTTCATGGCCACGGGCCGCGAATACAACGCCGACGAAATCGGCATCCTCGGCCTCGATTTGAAGCCCCAAAAGGAACTGCAGGCCGGCAACGTGGGCTACGTGATTTCCGGCATCAAGAACGCCCGGGAAGTCAAGGTCGGGGATACGCTCACGCTGAAGCACAACCCGTGCAAAGAAGCGGTGAAGGGCTTTGAGGACGTAAAGCCCATGGTCTTTGCGGGCATTTACCCGGTGGACACCGAGGATTACGAAGAGTTGCGCGCCTCGATGGAGAAGTTGCAGCTGAACGATGCGTCGTTGGTGTTCGAGCCCGAATCGTCCGCGGCGTTGGGATTTGGCTTCCGCTGCGGCTTCCTCGGCATGCTGCACATGGAAATCATCCAGGAGCGGCTCGAGCGCGAATTCGACATGACGGTCATCACCACCGTACCCAACGTGAGCTACCACGCCTTCACAAAAAGCGGCGAGCACATCATCGTGAACAACCCGTCGGATCTGCCGGACACGAACAAGCTCGATTACGTCGAGGAGCCCTTCATCAAGGCCCAGGTCATCACCAAATCCGAATACATCGGGGCCGTGATGAGCCTCTGCATCGAAAAGCGGGGCATCCTCATGAACCAGGTCTACCTCACGGCTGACCGGGTGGAGATGACGTTCAGCATGCCGCTGGGCGAAATCGTCTTCGATTTCTACGACAAGCTGAAAAGCGTCTCCCGCGGCTACGCCTCCTTCGACTACTTCCCTGACGAGTACAAGCAAAGCAACCTCGTCAAGCTGGACATCCTGCTCAACGGCGACCAAGTGGATGCCTTGAGCGCCCTGATCCACCGGGACAACGCCTTCGAACTGGGCAAGAAAATCTGCCTCAAGCTCAAGGAGTTGATTCCCCGTCAGCAGTTCATGATCGCCTTGCAAGCGGCCATCGGCGCGAAAATCATCGCCCGGGAAACCATCAAGCCCGTCCGGAAAGACGTCACCGCGAAATGTTATGGCGGGGACATCACCCGGAAGCGGAAGCTGCTCGAAAAGCAGAAGAAAGGCAAAAAGCGCATGCGCCAAGTCGGCAACGTCGAAGTCCCGCAAAGCGCATTCCTCGCCGTCTTGAAACTGGATTAAGCCCCCTTGCGAGGCGCAGCGGCGGCGAGCTCGTTCTTGTTCGCCAGCTGGCCACACGCCGCATCGATGTCCTTCCCGCGGGATCGCCGGACGTTGACCACCAAGTTGCGCCCTTCGAGGAAGGCGACAAAAGCGTCGGTGCGCTCCGGAGAAGCCTTTTGGAACTCCCCGTCATCAATCGGGTTGTACTCGATGAGGTTGATCTTGCACGGGACATTGCGGCAGAAATCCGCCAGTTCGCGTGCGTCGGACAGTCCGTCGTTGAATTCCTTGAACAGGATGTATTCGAAGGTCACGCGGGCGCCCGTTTTTTCATGGAAATAGCGCAGGGCTTCGGCGAGCACCTCGAGGTTGTTCGTCTCGTTGATCGCCATGATTTTGTTGCGCTTCTCATCGTTCGCCGCGTGCAGGCTCAAGGCCAAATTGAACTTTACCTCATCATCCCCCAGCCGCTTAATGGCCTTCGCGATGCCTGCCGTACTCACCGTGATCCGCTTCGGCGAAATGCCCAAACCCGGCGTTCCGCATATGCGGTCGATGGACGCCAACATCTCACGGTAGTTCAGCAGGGGCTCCCCCATCCCCATGTACACGATGTTCGTCAAGGACGCATCGTAATGGCTCGCAGCCATGCCCTTCAGCATCTCCACCTGATCGTAGATTTCTCCGGCCGTCAGGTTTTTGAGGAGCTTCAAGCGTCCCGTGGCGCAAAACGCACACGAAAGCGAACAGCCCACTTGGGAGGAAATGCAGGCCGTCATCCGCTTCGAGGTGGGGATCAGCACCCCTTCCACCACCTTCCCAGGAGCGACCTCAAAGGCCGATTTGATGGTCCGGTCGGCACTGACCTGTTTCTCCTGCAAGGTGATGCGCCGCAGCTGGTAACGGGAATTCAGGGCGTCACGCAGCGCTTGGCTCAGGTTCGTCATCTCGTCGAATGAACCGGCGGATTTGGTCCAAATCCACTCCTCCAACTGCTTCGCCCGGAACGGTTTTTCGCCCAATTCAACAACCGCAGCCCGCAGGCCCTCAGCGTCCAAGCTCCTGATGTCAGGACGGGAATCTGCAGCATGTTCCATGCCGCAAAGATACCTATTTCCCCAACGGGGGACGCGGCTCCGCGGCCATCGGCGGTTCCCGGCGGCGGCGGCGCTTCGGGCCTTCCACATCCACCATGAGCTGCTCGAGCCGCAAGCGGACCTCATCGCGCTTGCGCACGGCCATCGGCACCTCGCTGCCGTCCATCAACGTGAGCGTATTCGAACGGTAATTGCAGCGCTGCACGCTGCTCAACTGCACGAGCTGGGAATTGTGCACCCGGAAAAAGCCCGGGTCGTCGATCAGCTCCTCCACCCGTTTCAGGTTTTTCGAAATCGTGATCCGGCGGCCTTCGGTCAAGAAGAACGTCGAATAACTGCCGCTGGCCTCGATGTTCAAAATCTCGCCCACTTTTACAAAATGCCGGTGACCGGATGTTTGCAATTCAATTTTGCGCTGCGGATCCGGTTGCGGGTCGGCTTTGAGCAAGCTCCCCACCCGAAAATGATCGGAAATCCGCCGCGCACAAGCCTTCAGCTCCTCTGCATCGACCGGCTTCAACAAGTAATCGAAAGCTTGCTTGCGAATGGCCTCCACCGCGTACTCATGGTAGGTGGTGCAGAACACCACATAGAAGTCGCGCTCCGGAAACCGGTCCAGCAATTCCATCCCCGATTCATCAGGCATCCGGATGTCCAAAAACACCACATCCGGCGCCAACCGCTTGATTTCACGGTAGGCCTCCGCCGCATTTGCCGCCGCGTAGACCACATCGAGTCCCGGACAATGCCGCTCTATTTGACGGTGGATGGCTTGCCGTGCGGGCAACTCATCATCCACCACCACCACCCGCAGGCGGTCGTTCACTTCTTTCATCGCTTCCAGTTTTACTTGTTTTCGATGCAAATAAAAATTTAAGCGATCGTTACTGACAATTCAAATTTATTTTCGAGGGGTTTGGCTTCATATTCGTCGGTTAAGGGGGGTTAGACCCCAGCGACTTGCCGGCCGTAGCCGATGACCCGGTAGACTTCCTCGGGGATGTGGCGGCGGGTGGAACGCTCCTTGTCGTAGCCCGTGCGCACAAGGACGAGGTCGAGGCTCGGCACCGAGATGACGAATTGCCCGCGGTGGCCTTCCATGACGGAGAACCGGTGGCCGTCGTCGGTGTGGCCGAGCCAGATTTGGTAGCCGTAGTGAGCGGCGTCGCAGGCGGGGTCCAAATCCCGCACCGGTGTCAGGAGGCGCGCCACGAACGCCCGCGGAACGAGCTGCCGACCGTTCCACGCGCCGGTGTCGGCAAGGAGCTTGCCGAAGCGCGCAAAGTCACGGGTGGTCGCGTAGAATTGGGCGAAGCAACGCTCGACGGGGGGCGTGTAGGAGGCGTCGACGCCCCAGTGCGCGGGGTGTTCGGCGCCCATTGGGCCCCACAGGCTGCCCGCGACCCAATCGCTCAGCGTGCGGCCGCTGTGCTTGGACACCATTTCCTCGAGGAGCATCGTGTTGCCCCCTTGGTACTTCCACTGCGTCCCAGGGGATTCGGTGAGGGCGTAGGTGGCGAGGAGGTCGCGGATGCCGTCGGCGTAGTAGGATTTGGCCATGAACGCAAACGGATTCTTGTAGTTTTCGCCAAACGGAATGTGCGAGCGCATTTGCAGCAGGTGCTCCACCGTCAAATCCGTGCCGGCGAAGCGGGGCAAGTGGTCCCCGACCGCATCGTGGACGTCAATGCCTGCGAGGCCGACAGTCAGGGCGGTGATGGTTTTGGCCATCGAAAACGAATTCGTCAGCGTCGACGCATCGTGCCCCCGCCAATACCGCTCATAGCGCACCGTGTCCCGGTGAACCACCAAGAAACTCGCGGCCATCGAGGCCTCCATCGCTTCCGCTTCCGCCGCTCCCAGCGCCTCCACCGGCAACATCCGCTCCGGCCAAGGCGCCGGCGCCACCGCAGGGATGTCACTCACCTCCCGAAAAGCGAGGTCATCGATGTTCGAGTTCTTCCACCCGCGGAAATACGTCTCGCGCATGCCGCCCCAGATGTAGCCGTAACCGGTGATCCAAGACAGCAGGACAACCGCAGCGAGAAAAACGAAAAGCCCTTTCAGAAACCGCTTCATGGTGGGCTCGATTTACTGGATGAAGAAGCGCTGCGCAGCCCGCTGCTCGCCTCGAGTCGCCACCATGGTGAACCCGCCTGCGCGCAAGGCCGTGCAATCAAGCAGGCGGACGCCCGCTCCTGGGTTCATTGGAAATTGAAGGACCTGCCGGCCCTGGGCATCGAACACGGTCAATTCGGCCTCGGATGCCCAACCTTCCACCACCAACTGCCCATCGCCCAACGTCGGGTAAACCGCCCAATCCGCTGCCTCGCGTTCGGCCACCGCGACCTCATCGCCGGGGCAGAAGGTGCCCGCTCCGTTGTAGCTGACGGTCCGGGTAATGAGGTTCGTTACATCGCCTCCCACACTGACTTGGAAATTGAGCGTGCCCCACACATCATCAGCGCTGGGAACCGTCACTTGCATGATCAACACGCGCTGGTTGGTCGCATCGGGGGAGCCGTTTGGAGCGCCCGGCATCAGGAACCAAATGCCGCCGATGGCATCGTCCATCAGGACGTCCGACCCACTTTCAGCAGCTGCCGCGTCAAAGCGGCTGATCCACGGCTGCATGGGCGACTCAATGGCCGTCACCGCCATGGCGGGCGGCGTGGGGATGGATGCGGATCCGATGGTCACCCACGAGTCGAATTCCGCCGAAGGCATGGTGCCGAAGATGGCGGTATTGATGGCATCGCCGGTGGTGGCGCCGAGGGCATCGTTGTAGAACCCGTTGCTGGTGTGCAAGGCAAACGGCATGGAAGCGTCGCCGAAGACGCCACCCACGAAGTCGTTTGCATTCACCGCATCCACGTAGAACCGGTAGGTTGTGTGGCCGGCCACGCCGTCCACGGCATGGGGTTCGACCGTCAAGCAGTAATCAGCGTTTTGGGCTTGGATCAGGGCCGGCATGCCGACCGCCATCCAGAGGAGTGCACGGAATTTCATGCAGGCAAGTTGGTGCAAACACCCGACGCATCCACATCATTCCCAATTCAAAATGAACCGAATGATGTCAATCTTTGCTGAAAGTGGCCTCTTCCCAACCGAACAACTCCGCCAAGTGGCGATTCATTTTCTGCTGAACCTCATGGAAATCGACGGCATGGCCCAGTTCACGTGCGATTGAAGTCACGCCTCGGCCTTGGATGCCGCAGGGCACGATGAGGTCGAAAAACTGCAAATCCGTGTTGATGTTCAAGGCGAAACCGTGCATCGTCACCCAACGCGAACTCTTCACCCCGAGGGCCGCCACCTTCCGGGCGGCCATGCCCTGGTCGGCGTCAAGCCACACCCCCGTCAGGCCGTCGATGCGGCCGGTGGTCAGCCCGTATTCCGCGCAGGTGCGGATGATCGCTTCTTCAAGGGTGCGCATGTAACGCCCGATGTCGGTGAAGATTTGGTCCAAATCCAACAGCGGATACCCCACCAACTGCCCCGGCCCGTGGTACGTAATGTCCCCTCCCCGGTTGATCGGAAAGTAGTCCACGCCCAGCTCCGCGAGCCGCTCCTGCGACGCCACAAGGTGCGCCTCCTTCCCGCTCTTCCCGAGCGTCAACACGTGCGGATGCTCCACGTATAGCATGTGGCCTTCCGGCAACGGCAACTCCGTGTTCGGCTCGGTTTCCGACAGCCCTGCCCGCCGCCGCGCAATCTTGCGGTCCACCATCGCCTTGAACAGCTCCTCTTGAAGCGCCCACGCATCGGCGTAACGCATCACGCCCAAATCCCGCACGTGAACGCGGTGCTTCATCACGGAACCTGCGCGAGTTCGTTCTTCAGCAAATCGATGTTGCGGATGTCCACCGGATCCACCCCGGCCCGCTCCGCGAGCAGCAAGCTCAGCCAATCGCCCAAATGCACCAAGTCGAAGAACCGCAACAACGCGCTGTCCCCGCTCGGCTCGATCACGACTACGTCCGCCCCACGGTCCTGAAACACCCCCGTGCAGACGTCCATCCGCACCCGCGTACGCGCATGGTCCTCAGGGACTTGCACGATCACGGCCACATCGTCCTCGCTCCCGCTTTCCCAGCCGACAAGCTCGTTGTGGTTCATTTCGGGGAACACGTGGTGCGTGACGAGGAGCTTGCTGTTCTCGTTGAGCTGCTGCCGCCACCGCGTGATGAGGCCCTCTTGCGCAGCATCTGCATAAAGCCAAATCCGCCGTCCTTCCACCACGTCGGCCACCTGCCCCGCGCGCTCCACGATGTCCTCCTGCTGCTCGGCCAGGTAGGCGGCCACGTTCGCAAAGTCGGCATAGAGGGCGTCCGGCACGGCGCCGGCCGCGTGCAACACGTGCATCACGCCGGTGAAGGCGTAGCCGAATTGCGAGCGCGGGGGCTCCCCGCCGGGGATGGTGACGGTGGGCCAACCGCCGGCCTCGGCGCGTTCGCCCAACTCGCCTCCGGACGTGATGGCGGCTATCCGCGCCCCACGCGCTTCTGCCTCACCGAGGGCGGCGAGCGTTTCCTCGGTGGCCCCGGAATAGCTGCACGCCACAACCAGGGTGTCCGAGCTGACATAGGCCGGGAGGGTGTAGTCGCAGTTCGCAGCAATGGGCATGGAGGCCGTTCCGGCGAGCATCTTGGAGGCGATGACGCCGCTGATTCCGCTGCCGCCCATGCCCAGGATGACCACGTTCTCGGGGTGGAACCCGCCGAAATCGAGGGGGGTGGATTGGGTGATTTGCCAGGCGTTTGAGATTTGGCCTGGGAAATCAGTGATCAACTTACGCATGCGCTCCATGGGAATCTGCTTTGGGTTCAAAGTTACTCCGGCTTCGCCTTCCACGTCACGCCCGCGCGCCACCAACGGCCCGGCTGCACAACGCTCCCAAAGTCTACGAATTCTGCATCGAATAGGTTATCCACTCGGGTGAAAATCCGCAGCCGACCCGCTAAGAACCCGCGCGACAGGCCGGCACCTACCCACGTGAACGGAGCATATTCCACCTCCCCGCCAGCCGCGTCACGGTACGTCCCCAAGCGGTCCTGCCGCGTGGCACGCACCTCGAGCAGCACTTGCTTCGGGAGCAACCAAGTGGTCACCAAGTCCGCCTTGTTCCCGATGACGTCCAAGGCATAACTCGAGGTGAACTCGACCGACTCGGTGGACGCATCTGTCGCGGTGAACGACACGCGCAGGTGCCGCAACCGCTGGGTGCTCATGCCTTCGGTTTGGAAAAAGCCGGCCACTTCCACCCCGCGGTGCAGGGTTTCCGTCAAGTTGGCGGCCTCGAACTCGGCACTCTCCGGCTGCAAGATCCAGTCGATGAGGTCGGTGCCACGGCGGAGCCAAATCGCAGCATCCGCCCCCAAACGATGCAGCGGCGCTGCCCCGCCAAGCTGCGGGTGCCACACCTTGCGTTGCTGCCAGCGCACCCCCAGTTCCACCTGATCCGCCAACTCCGGCTGCAAATCTGCTCGGCCCCGGGCCCCACCTTGGTAATACAAGTCCGTGTAGGACGGGTGGCGGATGGACCGGCCGGCTGAAGCAAAGACCGTCCACGGCTCCCAATTCTCGCCCCGTGACCGGCCACTCCCGAGCCGCAGCCGGCCATTCAACGCCGGCAACAACCGGACGCCGAAACGCGAGTTCGCATTCAACCCCAAGGTCACCGTCATCGCCGCATTGTCCGAGGCCGTTGCGAGCCGCTCCGAAACGAAGGCGTCCACGTTGAACCGCTCAGCGCCCTTGGACAAGACCGCTGTTGAGTCCACCAACACCCCCAACACGTTGCTGCGCACCGCTTCGAAGCGGGCATCCGCGCCAAGGGTGAGTCGGTGCCGGTGGTGGTGCAAGGAGGTGCGACCGGTCAGGCCAGCGGTGAGTGAGCGGTGTCGGTTGGGGCCCGCATACCATGCCGCCGCTGTGTCGGCGGGAACACCGGCCATGCCGGCGCGTACGTACCGCCCATCCGCACCTGCTTGGTACCATGCCGGCCCTATCCGATACAACTCGAACCGGTCCCGGTGCAACCGGGCATAAGCCCCGGCCAAGCTATTCCACTTGCGGAACCGCCGCCACGTCACCTGCCCCACCGTCGACCCCGTCGCCTCAAACTGATGCGGGTAGGCGGCGGAGTAAAACGATTGGGCGCCGAAGGACTTCTCTTCCATGCCCACGAGGGCCCGCCACCGGCCGTCCACGCGGCCCGTCCAGTCGCCGATCCACGTCGCGCGGGTGACGAGCGCGTCGGTGTTTTCGCTGTAGCCGTCGGTGCGGCTGTGCGAAACGGAAGCGCGCTGGTGCAGGGCCGACGTGCCCCACGAGGCCGCAAGGGCAGCGCGTTTCCACCCGTACGCCCCGCCTTCAAGGGAAGCCTGCACGAAGGGATTGAGCGGGTCGTGGGCGAGGGCGAGGTGGACGGAACCCGCGAACGCGCCCACGCCACCGAAGGCACTCGTGCCCCCGCGGACCACTTCGACGCTGCTGAGGAAGGTGGGGTCGAAGGGCAGGTTGAGCAGGTGGTGGGCGGTTTGGGGAGCGGACCAGCGGATGCCGTCGACGTAAAGGGCGGCCTGTTCGAAGGTGCCGCCGCGGATGCCGAGGTCGGCTTGGACGCCCAGCGGACCGCGGGTGCGGATGTCCACGCCGGGCAAGGTTTCCAACGCCGGGGCGAGCGCCGGGGTGCCTGCTTGCTGGATTTCACCGGCGAGCAGGGCGGTTACCGCGTGGGGCGCGTCGAGGGCGGAGGTGGGGCCGTGCGGCGCAGCGCCCACAACAGGGGCCTCGGGGAGGTAATGGATGGCGAAGGAAGGGGGCGGGAGGATGCGGGAGGAAAGTGAGTCGAGGGGAAGGGTGATTTGGCCTGTGAAGCCAAGCGACAGCGTGCAAAAAACGAGGGCGGACAGGGTGCGAATCATGGCGCAAAAATACCGCGTGCGCGGCCGGGCAATCGTCTGAAAAGGGTCACGCGTTACCGCCTAACTTTGCACCATGCACCTGACTGAGCAAGAACGCATCCGCCGGGCGTCCCTTCAGGAATTGAAGCGGCGCGGCATCGACCCGTATCCCGCGGCAGCCTTCCCGGTTTCCCACCGGTCCCGGCAGCTTGAAAACGCTTTCGAAGACGGCCTCGAGGTGACCCTCGCCGGCCGCATGATGAGCCGCCGGATCATGGGCAAGGCGTCGTTCGCTGAATTGCAAGACGCCGAAGGCACCTTTCAATTGTATTTGAACCGGGACGTGTTGTGCCCGGAGGAGGACAAGTCGCTTTACAACGACGTGTTCAAGAAGCTCCTCGACCGGGGGGATTTCATCGGGGTGAAGGGCGTGACGTTCACGACGCAGACCGGTGAGCAGAGCGTGGAGGTGCGCGAGCTGACGGTGCTGTCGAAGTCACTGAAGCCGCTGCCGGCGGTGAAGGTGGACGAGGACGGCAAGGTGCACGACGCCTTTGCGGATCCCGAGTTGCGCTACCGCATGCGGTACGTGGACCTCGTGGTGAATCCGGATGTGCGGAAGACCTTTGAGGCGCGGAGCTTGCTGATTCGGACGATTCGCGAGGCGTTCGATGCGAAGGGGTGGCTCGAGGTGGACACGCCCGTGTTGCAGTCGATTCCGGGGGGTGCGGCTGCGCGCCCGTTCATGACGCATCACAATGCGCTGGACATCCCGTTGTACCTGCGGATTGCGAACGAGTTGTACTTGAAGCGGCTGATCGTGGGCGGCTTCGAGGGCGTGTACGAGTTCTCGCGGAATTTCCGGAATGAGGGCATGGACCGCACGCACAATCCGGAGTTCACGGTGATGGAGCTGTACGTGGCGTACAAGGATTACGAGTGGATGATGGAAGAGATGGAACAGCTTTTGGGCCAAATCTGCCACCGCCTGCACGGCCAGCACACCGTCACCCTCGGCGGCAACTCCATCAACTTCGCTCCGCCCTATCGCCGCGTCACCATGCGAGACGCCATCCTCGAACACACCGGCGTCGACATCGACGGCCTTGACGAAACGGGCCTCCGCGCCGCCTGCAACGACCTCGGCATCGAAACCGACGCCAGCATGGGCAAAGGCAAGCTCATCGACGAGCTGTTCGGCGAGAAGTGCGAACACCATTACATCCAGCCCACCTTCATCACCGATTACCCGGTCGAGATGTCGCCCCTGACGAAGGTGCACCGCTCCAAGCCCGGCTACACCGAGCGCTTCGAGCTGATGATCAACGGCACGGAGGTGGCCAACGCCTACAGCGAGCTGAACGACCCCATCGACCAGCGCGAGCGCTTCGAAGCCCAGCTGAAGCTGATGGAACGCGGGGACGACGAGGCCATGTTCATCGACCAGGACTTCCTCCGGGCGCTCGAATACGGCATGCCGCCCACCAGCGGCGTGGGCATCGGCATCGACCGCCTCGTCATGATGCTCACCGACCAAACCTCGATCCAGGAGGTCCTCCTTTTCCCGCAGATGCGGCCCGAGGTCTTCGCGACCGGTCCCGACCTCAGCGCGCTGACGGCCGCGGGGGTGCCCGCGGAATGGGCGGAGCACGTGGCGGCGGCGGGCTTTGAGACGGTGGCGGATTTGGCCTCCATCAAGCCCGCCGGCCTCCGCGAAAAACTGAACGGTTTCCGGAAGAAGAACAAATTGGACCTCCCAGCACTTTCATTGGAAGACGTTGAATCTTGGCTGGCGAACGCATGAGCAAACCCTTCGATGAAGCCACGGTGATCGCCGTGCTGAAGACCATTTTCGATCCGGAAATCCCGGTCGACATCTACGAACTCGGGCTCATCTACGAGGTGAAAATCAGCGAGGAAGGCTTCGTGCACCTCGACATGACGCTCACCTCGCCCAATTGCCCCGTGGCCGAATCCATGCCCGCCGAAGTCGAGCAGAAAGTCGCCGGCATCAACGGCGCGACCGGCGCGAAGGTGAACATCGTCTTCGATCCGCCTTGGTCGCAGGACATGATGAGCGAGGAGGCCAAACTCGAACTCGGATTCCTATGAGCACCACCCGCGGCATCGCCATCCTCGGCTCCACCGGCTCCATCGGCACGCAAGCCCTCGACGTCATCCGCGAGCAGCGGGAACACCTGCACGTCGAGGTCCTCTCTGCCCACGGCAACTGCGACCTGCTCATCGAGCAGGCCCTCGAATTCCAGCCCAACGCCGTGGTCATCGGCGACGTCACCAAATTCGACCACGTCCGCGACGCCCTCTTCGACGCGGGCATCAAGGTCTACGCCGGTCCGGAAGCCCTCGAGCAAGTCGTGGAAATGGACGGCATCCACATGGTGCTGACCGCCCTCGTGGGTGCAGCGGGGTTGCGTCCCACCTTGCGCGCCATCGCCGCTGGGAAGCACATCGCCTTGGCGAACAAGGAAACGCTGGTCGTGGCCGGCGCCCTCGTCATGGAAGCCGCCCGCAAGCACCGGGTCGACATCCACCCCGTGGACAGCGAGCACAGCGCGATCTACCAGTGTTTGGCCGGGGAAGTGCTCAATCCCATTGAGAAAATCATCCTGACCGCCTCGGGCGGGCCCTTCCGCGGGCGGGATCGGGCGGCCTTGGCGTCCGTGACCCGCGCCCAAGCACTGAAGCACCCAAACTGGACGATGGGGGCGAAAATCACCATCGATTCCGCCTCGTTGATGAACAAGGGGCTCGAGGTCATCGAAGCGCGGTGGTTGTTCGACTTGCCCATGGACGCCATCGACGTGGTGGTGCACCCGCAATCCATCATCCACTCGTGCGTGCAGTTCGAGGACGGGTCCATCAAGGCCCAGCTCGGCCTGCCGGACATGAAGTTGCCCATCCAGTATGCGCTCGGCTACCCGCGGAGGCTGCCCAACGCATTCCCGCGCTTTTCGTTCATGGACTACCCTTCGCTGACGTTTGAGCAGCCGGACATGGAGACGTTCCGGAACCTCGCGCTGGCTTTCGAAGCCGGGCGCAAAGGTGGCAATGCGGCGGCTGTATTGAATGCGGCGAACGAGGTGGCCGTAGCGCGGTTCCTCGCCGATGAGGTGACCTTCCTCGGCATGACCGACCTCATCGAGCACGCCCTAGCGCGCGTGGCATTTGAAGCCGCGCCGGACCTCGAGGGGCTGTTGGCGGCCGATGCCGAGGCACGGGCGGTGGCGGCGGAATGGCGGGGCTGACGCGGATCAGTTCAACGCTCCACGGAATGTACGATATTGTCGGTGAATCGATTAGCGATGCCGACCAAATCCCTCCTCCTGCTCTGGGGAGCTGCATGCAGCTTGCTCACAGCCCAAGCCCAATCGGGCTGCACCGACGCCACAGCGTGCAATTACCAAGCGGGGGTCCTCTCCGATGACGGGTCATGCCTCTACCCGTTTCCAGGAACCGCTTGCGACTGCGAATTCAACTGGTTCGAAGAAGCCGAATTGCTCGGGGGCGAAACCACTTCATTCGCCCTAGAAGGCCAAGGCATCATCACCTCCTTCACCCTGAACGTAGAATGGGAAAACAGCGATGGAGACGCTTCGCAAGCCGCCGACATGGTCTGGACGCTCACTTCGCCGGGTGGTGCGTGCTGGAGCGGGGGCGGGGGCGGTTGTGCCCTCGGAGCGGAATGGCCCGCTGAGTGGGCTTCTACGTCGAGTGCTGGGTACCAAATCATCGCTGAAGTGCCCACGGGAATCGCAGGAAGCGGCACGTGGACCATCGATGTGACCAACAGCTTCGCAGGGTCAGCCGGCGCCGTTTACGTCTTCGACGTGAACTTCTCCGGGTTCTGCGAAGGCGCGGTGACGGTGACTTCGGGGTGCACGGATCCCGCCGCTTGCAATTTCGACCCCAACGCGACCACAGACGATGGCTCGTGCGCTGTCATCGATGCATGTGGCGTGTGCGGCGGGGATGGCACGACGTGCCTGGAAATGGCCGGATGCACGTACCCATCGGCTTGCAATTACTTGGCTGAGGCAACCTCAGACGACGGGTCCTGTGATTTCGTGACCTGCCTGCCTTTGGAGGTCTACGGATGCACATACGCAGGAGCCTGCAACTTCAACGCCGACGCTACTTCCGATGACGGAACGTGCGAATACCTCAGCTGTGCGCCTGTGGAAACGGCCGGGTGCACCTACCCGGAAGCGACCAACTACGACCTTGCAGCAACGGTCGACGATGGCAGCTGTGTAGGCCTTGGAGGGGTCAACCCCTGCCCATCCGATTTGAACAGTGACGGTGCCGTTTCCACCGCGGATTTGTTGATGTTCCTGGTGGATTTCGGTACCAATTGCGGTTGACGAATCAGACCGTCATGATGTCGGCTTCCTTCGCGTCGAGGATGTCGTCCACGCGCTTGTTGTAGCCGTCCGTCAGCTCTTGAACCTTTGTTTCACCCGATTTCACCATGTCTTCGCTCAGTCCATCGGCTTTTGCCGCTTTGAGGAAGTCCATGGCGTCTTTGCGTCCCGTGCGGATTCCCACGCGGGCGTGCTCGCCTTCTGACCGCGCACGCTTCACCAGCTCCCGGCGGCGTTCCTCCGTCAAGGGGGGCACGTTGATCAGGATGACCTCCCCGTTGTTCATGGGATTTAGGCCCAAATTCGCATTGATCACCGCCGTAGCGATGGGGTCCAACATCGACTTCTCCCAGGGCTGAATCGTCAAGGTGCGGGCATCGGTTGAGTTCACGTTCGCCACTTGGCCCAACGGCGTGGGGGAGCCGTAGTAATCCACCTTCACGCCACCCAACATGCTCGGATGGGCCTTGCCTGCCCGGATCTTCGTCAGCTCGTTTTCGAGGTGGTTGATTGCCTTGTCCATGGCTTCCTTCGCCGTCTCCAAGGCCATTGTGATTTCTTCCGTCATGATGCTGCTGTTTCAAAAGTTACCAACGTTCCCACGTCCTGGCCCTCCACAAGGCGCTCCAGGTTCCCCGATTGGTTCATGTCAAACACGACAATGGGCAGGTTGTTCTCGTTGCACAAAGTAAAGGCCGTCATGTCCATCACCTGAAGCCCGCGCGAGAACACCTCGTCGAAGCTGATGGTCTCAAACCGCTGCGCCTCTGGATGTTTTTCCGGGTCGGCGTCGTAAATGCCGTCCACCCGCGTGCCCTTGAGGATGACATCAGCGTCGATCTCAATGGCGCGCAACGAGGCCGCGGAATCGGTGGTGAAAAACGGGTTGCCCGTGCCACCGCCAAAGATCACCACCCGCCCCTTTTCGAGGTGGCGAATGGCGCGGCGCCGAATGAAGGGCTCAGCGATTTGCTTGAGCTCTATGGCGCTTTGCAACCGCGTGTCAATGCCCTCAGCCTCCAAAGCGCTCTGCAGTGCCATCGAATTGATGACCGTGGCCAACATCCCCATGTAATCCCCCTGCGTTCGCTCCATGCCGCCCTCAGCGGCCTGTACACCCCGGAAGATGTTGCCGCCGCCGATGACGATGGCCACTTGCACCCCCCGATCCACCACGGACTTGATTTCCGTCGCGTATTGCTTCAACCGATCGTTGTCTATGCCGAATTGTTTGCTGCCCATCAGGGCCTCACCACTCAGCTTCAGGAGAATGCGTTCGTACCTCATCGGGCGCGAATATCCGAAGAATCCGGCCATCTCCGGATGCCATGAAACAACAAAGGCACCCCGAAGGATGCCTTTGCTTCAATTTCAATGGGATGGAATCAATCCAATGCCGCGCGGCAGAAACCGGTAGCGCTGACACCAGCAGCCGAAGCTGAAATGAAGTCAGCCACCGTCTGCTTGTTGTCTTTGATGTAGGCTTGGTTGACCAAAGTAGACTCCTTGAACCACTTCTTCAAGCGGCCTTGGGCAATCTTGTCAGCCATTTCAGCGGGCTTGCCTTCTTGGATGGCGAGCTCTTTACCGATTTCCAATTCCTTCTCGATGAGGTCCTGGGGAATCGTGCTCTCATCAAGGGCTACTGGCGCCATAGCTGCAGCTTGCATCGCTACATCACGGCCAGCACCTTCTGGCAAGGCACCTGAGAAGCCCACGAGGGTCGCGAGGCGGTTACCGGGGTGGATGTAGGAAACCACGCTGGTCGCAGACAAGGTCTCGAACGTACCGATGTCCAAACGCTCGCCGATTTTGCCGATCTCTTCGGTGATTTTCTCAGCAACGGTGATGCTTGAACCGGGGTAGGTCTTCGCCATCAAATCGTCCTTTGAAGTCACGCCTTCGCTCAATGCCAAATCCAAAAGCGTCTGAGCCGTTG
>JALQTD010000180.1 GCA_023264155.1 Flavobacteriales bacterium
GTTTCAGATTTGGCTCAACCTTCCGAGTCAAAACAAGATGATCGCCCCGCATTTCAAGATGCTTTGGAACGAAGAAATTCCGAAAAAGACCGTTCACGATCGCGCCGGCAAGGAGGTTTACCTCGAGGTGATTGCGGGACAATTAGCCGGGGAAACGGCACCGGCTCCAGCGCCCAATTCATGGGCAGCCGACCCGGCCAACGATGTCGCCATTTGGAACATCAAGTTGTCCCCCGGGGCCCGATTCACCTTGCCCGCTGCCCAACCCGGCAGCAACCGCAGCATTTACTTCTACGAGGGCGATGCCTTGCTCCTCAATCAACAGCAACTGCCGCATTACCACCAGGCCATCGTGAAGGCCGATTCGGAAGTGGTGCTCTCCGCTTCGGACCAGCCTTGCAGCGTGCTTGTCCTTCAGGGGAAACCCATTGCTGAGCCCGTTGTGCGGCATGGTCCCTTCGTCATGAACACCCGGGAAGAGATCCAACAAGCTTTCGCGGATTACCAACGCACGCAGTTTGGCGGGTGGCCTTGGGGGGACATGGATCCTGTGCACGACCGGAATTCCGGCCGCTTTGCCAAGCACGCCGACGGCCGCTTGGAGCGGAAGGGTTGAGGGGGCGAGGCGGCGCGGGTCAGCGGGAGGACTTGATCAAGCGCAGCGGGGGACTGACAGGCACAACTACCGAATATTGAGTCAAATGATGTATTTTTGATTCATTATTCATTCATTATGGCGAACAAAGCTCCTGTGGTATTGCCGCGGATCCAGCGGATTTTGACCCAACTCGGGGAAAACGTGCGGCTCGCGCGGTTGCGCAGGCGACTGAGCGCGGAGCAAGTCGCTGAACGCGCGGGGGTTGCCCGTTCCACGCTTGCGCGAATTGAACAAGGCCATGCCGGTGTGGGGATCGGCCATTACATCAACGTACTCAAGGTCTTCGGGCTTGAAGCGGATTTCCTGCAACTTGCTGCAGATGATTTGCTCGGGCGCAAGTTGCAAGACGCCGACTTGCAGCTGAAACAACGTGCACCGAAACGCATGAACAAGCCATGACAGCGCGCAAAGTCATTCATGTTTATGCCGACTGGACAGCCTTGAAAGGGGCTCAATTCATGGGCTGGCTGACTGCCGATCGGGTGCGGGGCAAAGAAGTCTTCGCGTTCGAATACGACAAGGAGTGGCTGACTTCGCCTTTTGCTGCAGTTTTGGACCCTGCGCTTGGGCTGTTTTCAGGTCCCCAGTACCCCCATCCGGATCACACAAGTTTCGGTGCTTTCCTCGATTCTTCGCCGGATCGCTGGGGCAGGGTGTTGCTCCGGAGGCGCGAGGCGGCGCTGGCACGTCTGGATCAACGGCCAGAACGCCCCTTGTTCGAGTCGGATTTTCTCCTGGGAGTTTACGATGGACATCGGATGGGGGGATTGCGGTTTAAGGCAGATGCAGCAGGGCCCTTTTTGGACGACAATGAGCGCTTTGCTACGCCGCCTTGGACCTCTCTTCGCCAACTGGAGGCGGTTTCCATGCGGTATGAGGAAGATGACGCGCCGTCCCACCCGCAATACCTCAAATGGCTGCGGATGCTCGTTGCCCCAGGAGCCTCTCTGGGGGGAGCGCGCCCCAAGGCTAGCGTGGTCGATGAACACGGAGCGCTGTGGATTGCCAAATTCCCGAGCATCGGGGATGCAGATGACGTCGGGGCATGGGAGTTTGTGGCGCATCGCCTTGCATTGCGCGCTAAGGTCGAAATGGCACCGTGTAGGTTGACTCAGTTTTCCAGTCGGCATCACACGTTTTTGGCCCAACGCTTTGACCGCACTCCCCATGGGGGGCGCGTGCATTTTGCTTCAGCCATGACGCATTTGGGGTACGTTGACGGGCAGGCGGGGGCTAGTTACTTGGACATCGTCGATTTCATCACGTCAAACGGGGTGGCGGTGGAGGCGGATTTGGCCCAATTGTATCGCCGCTTGGTCTTCAACATGGCCATTTCAAATGCGGATGATCACCTCCGCAATCACGGATTCCTCCTGACGCCCGGCGGATGGCGGCTTGCGCCCGCCTACGACTTGAATCCGGTGGAGACGGCGACGGGCTTGCACCTGAATGTTTCAGACACCGACAACGCCTGCGACTGGCGACTTGCGTTGGCGGTCGCCCCCTTTTTTCGCCTGCGTGCGGAGGAGGCGCGTGGGATCCTGAGCGACGTTGTGGTAGCCATCCAGTTTTGGAGGGAGGAAGCTGAAGCGGCGGGGCTTTCTCGCAGCGCATGCGATCGAAAAGCACGGGCGTTCCGAACGGAGTGGGCTGCTGATATCGAAGGGAAGGACTAGGCGCGGCGCGGGTCAGCGGGAGGACTTGAGCAAGCGCAGCGGGGTGCGGCCGGGCTGGACGAGGAGGTGCAGGCCGGCGGGCCAGGTGGCGGCGTCGAGGTGGAGGATGCCGGTGGGGGGTGCGGTGCCGGTGGCGAGGGTGCGGCCGGAGGGGCCGATGATTTGGTAGCCCACGCCGGGGGCCAAACCCCGGACCACCGTCCGCTCCGCGAAGGGCTGCGGGGCGACGACGGGTTCGGGGGCGACGGCGGGGCGGGCGCTGAGGACGCAATCGGTGGTGGTGGTGAAGTCGGAGGCGGTTTGGCCGTCGAAGTCGGACCACGGGGCTTCGCGGAGCTGGTGGTTCAGCCACGCCACGAGCAGCGACACCGTGAGTTCCTGCTGGCGGGGACGCGTCATGCCGTTGAAGAACAGTTCGCCGAGGTCGCAGAGGCTGCCGGCGTCCGCGTAGCCGCAGTGCGAGCCGTCGGTCAGGTCGATGCGGGCTTTGCACGCCGAGGCGGAGGCCGCGTAGATCGGGAGGTGGTGGTCGGCGGGAGGGGTTACGGCGTCCGCCGTGCCGGAGAACACGAGGATGGGCAGGGTGACCTCGGCGGCGGCGGCGATGGCCGAGGGCTGGGTTTCCGCGGGAGCGAGGCCGAAGAGGGCATCGGCCTGGGATGAGCTGCTCGCGGCGAGCCAGGTCGCGCCGCCGCCCATGCTGTGGCCGCCGATGGCCACGCGGTCGTCGAGTTGGGTGGGCAGTTGCGGGATTTGGCCTGCAGCAGCGTCCGCCACATAGGCCAAATCCAAGCCCAGCTCCGCATGATCCGGCGCCAACCCCGTCTCCGACTCCACCGTGAGCACCACGAAATCCGCGGCCACGAGCGCCGACACCAACGCGGCGTAATCGCTCCCCGACATCACAAACCCGTGCGCGAACACCACCGTCGGAAACGGCCCGGGCATCGGCTCCGCCCCCACCCCATCCGCCTCCGCCGGGTAATGCACGTTGCACGGAATCTCGCGCCCTCCGCGCGACTCGTCCACGAACACCCACTCCACCGTGCCCTCGGCACCTTGCACCGACGTGTGCACCAGCAGCGCGCACAGCGCCGTCCAAATCGCGTGTTTCATGCCTTCAAGCTAAGCAAGAACCAGCGCCTTTGCCAAGAACATGCGCTCCGCACCTCCAACACACCCCACTGCATCCGATTAGGTCATCATGGGGCGCGAGACTATTTTTTTATACCCCATCGGGTATCTTCAATGCCGAGTGGGCGCGAATCGTACCCGATAGGGTGTAATATTTTAGCAGCCGACACAAATACACCCGAAAAGGTATAAAAAAGAGGACGCTTCGTATATTTACACCCTAAAGGGTACAAAAATGAACCTTGCAGCCTTCGTGAAAGACAGACGGAAATCGGTGAAACTCACCCAACCCGAATTGGCCGAAAAAGCCGGTGTGGGCTTGCGTTTCATCCGTGAATTGGAACAAGGTAAGGAATCCTTGCGGCTGGATAAAGTGAA
>JALQTD010000181.1 GCA_023264155.1 Flavobacteriales bacterium
CAGGAATCGAACCTAAACGAACGCAAACGCTTGACTTTAAGCATCTAAGAAAATTCTACAGTGCAAATCAGAGCATTCAGAAGTCGTGTGAAATCTTCTGCAAATCGTCAAACTAGACTAACCATGGTATTAAGAGTGAGATCCGCAGTTAGAAGGGCAGGCTCTTCCTTGTTAAGCTTCACTTAAGTTGGATCTCATTCGAATCCGCCGAGCGGCTTCAGTGATCGTAGCTCCGTTTGGCATGCAAAGCACCTTTCGTTTTCAATGCCAGCGCGACCTCCAAGCTTAAAGCATGGCACATTTACCATTCAGTTCAATTGAATTCTTGGGTGAGAATCTGCGCAGGCAGTGTGGTCGCGTCGTTCCTCGAAACGCCCTTCGTCGTGCCGTGGGGTTGGATGACGCTCGGCGTTTTGTTGTCGTTCGTGACGAGCATCGCCAGTGGCTACTTCCCGGCGCGGCAGGCGGCGAAGCTCGACCCGATCGTCGCGTTAGGGAGGGAATAGGATTTAGGGATTAGGTTTTAGGGGGGAGGATTTAGGGGGGAGGTTTTAGGGAAAAGGTTTGAGGGGAATAGAGTGGACAATTGTCTGCCGTCCATCAGCCATTGTCCATCGACCATCGTCCAATCAATTGGGACGTTTTCTGGAAAATGTCACGTGTTTTGAGTGGTTTGGCGTCACGCATGTGAAGAGTGAATGCAGTTGATGGCGAGTTTTGCGGTCATGCGATGTGCACTGGTCGTTTGGATGTTGATGTGTGGCGGGCTTGGGCTTGCGACTGCTCAGGATTTGGACTCGGCGGATTTTCGCCGTTGGGGTGAGGAGGAATGGAAGGCGCTCGTGGTGGCTGATCCCGAAGCGGGCAGGGCTTTTGCCAAATCCAAATTCACTGTCCTCGCCCTCGAACACAGGGATGTGGTGAATGTGGCGTACGCCTTGGGTCTTGCTGAGTATCTGCTGGGTCGGCATTTGGTCTCCAATGACTGGTACGAGTTTGCCCTTGAGCATCCTGATTTGGTGGGGCGCAGGGGGGCAGTTTGGTCTAATGAAAAGGAAGCGCTTCGGAAGGAGGCGGCTTTGTACAACAACATCGGGGTGAACTTCGAGATCATGGAGGATTTCATCTCGGCGGAGGCGGCGTACGCCAATTGTCAGAAAACTGATTTGCTTCTCGGGGATACAGACGCAGCCTGGAAGACCAGCATCAACATCGGGTTTTTGCGGTATTGTGAACACCAATATGAGGAGGCGAAAGAAATTTTGACGGATGCCTTGGCCTATTTCCGTGAATCAGGAGACCGGCACAGTCAAGGGCTGGCGCTGTTGAATCTGGGACTCACCGAGCATCGCTTGTCTCCCGGGGGGAGTGGGTTGTCGCAGGCGCACGAGGCTGTGGAGATCTTTGTGGATTTGGGCGATTCGACTGAGGCGATGCGTTCCTTGGTGGCTTGTGGACAAATGGTGGATGCGCTGGGTGACGATGCGGCAATGCGGGGGCTGTTCGCCGAAATGGATGCGATGCGACCGGCATTTGTGCCGCATCTCATCGACTATGAGGTATTGGTGCTTCGAGCGCGCTTGGCAGGTAGAGAGGAAGAGTGGGATAAGTTTTACGTGTTGGTGGAGGAGATTGAGCAGATGGCAGAGGCGTTTCCCGAGCTTTTGAGAACCGATGAGGAACTCGAAGTTTTGATGACGGCGGCCCATGCGCGTGGAGGGTTGCCGGCACTTTTTGAAGTGTTTCGGAAACATGGCGAGGACCTGCGCAGGCAATTCAGTCAACGTTCGGCTCAGGTTTTGGCGGAAGCATGGGCGCTGAATGACCGTGAGGTGCAAATGCATCAAATGGAGCAGCTCGAGATGCGCCTGTCATTTGCCCAGCGCCTCAATGTCATCAGTGGATTTGCCTTTTTGCTCGCGTTGGTTGCCTCCGGGTTGTTGATTTGGAAGCGGAAGACAGATCAACGAAACCAATGGGTGATTGTTCGTTTGCTGCGGCAACGCAGGCAATCGGGGCAAAAGCACCGCAGCGGTTTCGGGGGCTCGGAAAAGTCTGAGAAGCGAGAAAAGGTTTTGCAGGAGGTGACAACAGCGCCCTCATTAGATGAATTGTTTTCATCCTTGGAACAGCTTGTGACGAAGGAGCAAATTCAGCGGAACCAGAACATCACTTTGGGTGAATTGGCCAGTCGCTTGAACAGCAATACAAAATACCTCTCATCAGCCATCCGGCAGGCGACTTCCATGGGCTTCAATGAATACATCAATATGCTGCGGGTCCATGATGCACAGGGGTTGATGTTGACTGAAGGCAATGGAGGGCTGAGTTTTGACCAAATCGCTGAGGAATGCGGATTTGGCACACGCCGCACATTTTATCGGCAGTTCACCAAGTTCACCGGTATGCCACCGGGACAATTTTTGAAAGCCGCAGAAGAAGACCGCACAGGAGATTTGGGGCTTGGCTAGGCCAGAGTTGTGCCAAATTCCAGAGTTTGTCCCAACTCAAATGCGTGATGTCACATGAGTGGGTTTGGGGTGAGATTATTTTCGTTTCGTCGATTAAAAATCGAGATTGAAATAATCAGGACTGCTGTCCATCTAAAACTCCATGATGATGAATTCGAATCGAAAGTGGAAGGTTCCATCCTTCCTCATCGCGGTTTCTGGCCTGTTCGCCCTGACCAGCGTACAAGCACAAATCGCCCCCGTCCCAAATCCACCGCAAGTGGTTGTGTCGACGACTCAAGGCAACCGGGTTTATCTTGAAATCCAAGCCCAGACCCTGCAAGCCGTAGTGGATTCGCTGTATGCGATGATTGCCGAAACAGGCAGCAGTGGTTGGTCGACGATTCTGGAAAACGAAAATGACCCTGGTGTTGACGTCGATTTCGGCGGCTACGACGCGACGAACCTGACGGATGTGACGGCCACAGGCACCATCAGCACAGCTGACTTGACGGTGACGAATGCGATTGATGGCCAAGTAGACGACATCAGCAACCACGACACGGATGCTTTGAGCGAGGGCAGTACGAACTTGTACTTCACGAATGATCGTGCTGTGGCGGCTCTCCAAGCCACCATTACCAGCCTCCAGTCGCAAATTGCGGCGCTAGGTACCGGTGGCGGCAGTTCAGGCGGTGGCACAGGCGGTGGCACAGGCGGAGACACTGGTGGTGGCACAACCCCTCCTGCCGGTCCGCCGACGATGACCATCACTGCGGCAGAAGTGGCCGATGGTGGGACGTCACCGGACTTGTCGCTTTCGCTGACGTTCACGTCTTCGAAGTCCACTGTGACGTTTGCCTCGGAGGACATCACGCTCGAGAACGGGACCTTGTCTGATTTTGCGGGCACTGGCACGACGTACACTGCGACCTTCGCCCCTGATGGCGATGGGGTTTGCACCATTGATGTGGCTGCGGGGACTTTCAAGGATGTGATCGGCCAGGAAGACAACCTGGCTGCCGACCAGTTCTTTTGGACGTACGTGGACATGACGCCACCGACGATGACCATCACGGCTTCTGAGGTGTCGGATGGTGATGCTTCTTTTGACGCGACGCTTTCCCTGACGTTCACCTCATCAGAGGCGACGACGGACTTTGCGGCAACAGACATCACGGTGACGAACGGAACGATTTCTGATTTTGCCGGTACGGGTACAACGTACACGGCGACGTTCACGCCTGATGCTGACGGCGAATGCACGATCAAGGTGGCAGCGGATGCTTTCACCGATGAAGTGGGCAATGGCAACCCTTCATCTGATGA
>JALQTD010000182.1 GCA_023264155.1 Flavobacteriales bacterium
AGCGTGACTGGGGATAACACGGCTTGGGGGCAATGGTTGCAGCTGGAGGCTGAGTGGGAGCTGCTTGACCTCGGGGGCGACTTCGGCTACTGGGACTACCTCGAGTGGGGAACGCGGCTTGTAAAAGTCAACCCGTTCGGGGACGTGGTCACGGTCCTGCCGTTGTACGAGATGCCGTGGCTGAATGGCGTGGTGGCGGGGGCTTCGTGCTATGACAGCGACACCCACCGTTTCTTTATTTGGGGCATCAACAGCGCCGGCACCTCCGCCCTCACCACGCTCGACGCCAGCACGGGCGAAATCGTGTGGAACGTACCCATCGTCACGCCCGGCAACTTGAGCGAATTCGAGTACAACATCGAAGACGGGCAACTCATCGGACTGCGCTCCATCGTGGATGGCGCAGGGAACGCGGACATGTCCCTCATCACGGTGGATCCTGAAACCGGGACGGTCACCGACCAGCTCAACCTCCCGCAAGTCGGCAGCTACACCCCGGACGGCACAGTGTTCGACCAACTGAATGGCCTGTACATCATGCACTACTACCAAGGAATCGGCCTCAATTCGCATGTGTTGGCGGTGGATGTGGCGACGTGGGAAGTGGTGGCCGACCACGCGCTCGACGCGAATTTTTTGGAGCTCGAGATGAGCAATGCGGACTTCGCCGACCTGCGGTATGGGGTGGCGGCGGTGAACGAGCCGGCGGCGCTCGAGGTCCGCTTGGAAGCGGGGCGCTGGGTGAACGCGGGGCCTGAGGTCCTGTGGGTGTCGCGGTTTGATGCGGCCGGTCGGTGCGCGCAGGCGGAGCGCTTGGGGCCGGGGGAGGCGATGGAGGTGCCGGGCGGCTGGTGGATTTGGTCATTTGCAGGCCAAACCCACCGCGCATCGCGCACCACATTCCGCCCCTGACAACCCCGCTACGCCCTAACTTGCGCGGGTGAATCCGCCCGCCATGAACCGTTTCCTCGCCTTTTGCGCCCTGGCTTTTTCGGCCACCCTTGCCAGCGCTCAGCCCGCCTTGCCCATCACCACGCAGCAAGCCGTCGCCGCCCTCCAAGCCGCGGCAGCCGAGCAGCCCGATGACGCGAAACTGTTCGCAGCCTTGCAAGGCGGTGCACCGGTCGGCTGGCTGAACGGCGGCTGCAGCGTGGGCTTCCTCGGGCGGCTCAACAGCGAGCCAACCGCCCTGCCCGGCGTCCACTGGGGCGCCACCCGTGGCGGCGTCACGTCCTTCCGGGTCGGCATCCGCCAACTCGACGCGTTGGCTGACCTCCCGTGCGACCTCATCGAAATCGCCCCCCTCGCCGCCCCCCACCTCGACCGGAGCATCGGCGCCACCCGCACCGACAGCGTGCACGCCGGCATCGCCCTCCCGCAGAGCTACCACGGCGAAAACGTCCTCATCGGCGTGGTGGACTGGGGCTTCGACTACACCCACCCCATGTTTTACGACACGACGCTGACCTTCAGCCGTGTGCGGGGCGTGTGGGACCAGTGGCGTCAAGCGGGCCCGCCCCCTGCGGACTACGGCTACGGCACGGCAGCTGAGGACCCCGCGGCCATCGCAGCCCTGCAAGCCGACACCGCCAACGTCTACAGCTACGCAACCCACGGCACGCACGTGGCGGGCATCGCCGGCGGCAGCGGAGCAGGCATCGGCCTGCGCGGCATGGCCCCCGCCGCCGAGTTCCTCTTCGCGACCTTCCTGGTGGACGTGGCCGCCGCCCTCGACGCCTTCGTTTGGATGCAGGACATCGCCGAGGCAGATGGCAAGCGGCTCGTGATCAACATGAGTTGGGGGCTGCCCCAAATCGGCTCCCGGGACGGCAATTCCCTCATCAACCAATTCATCGACGGCCTCTCTAACGATGGCGTGGTGTTCGCAGGCAGCGCCGGCAACAACGGCGACTACAACTTCCACATCGACCACACCTACGGCGGCGACACCCTGCGCTCCCGCGTCCAGTTCTACCCGACTTCGGCGAACGCGAACATGTGGGGGCAGGACCTGACGCTGTGGGGCGAGCCGGGCGAACCGTTTGAAGCGGGGTTCAGCTTGTTGAGTTCGATGAACGCGATCCTCGACGAGGGGCCGTGGCTTGCTACGGCGGACGGGCCGTTCGGCTGGGACACGACGTTTGTGAGCGGGAACGACACGGTGGTGTACCAAGCCGCGGTGGAGGCGGCCCACCCGGTCAACGGCAGGCCGTACATCCGCCTCCGCATCGCCACGCCCCCGGCGAACCGGGGCATCGCCATGAAAGTGACCGCGCCGTCCGGCAGGGTGCACGCTTGGAACACGACGTATTTGTCGAACGAGGTGGGCAACTGGGGGCAGGATTTTTACGGCACGCTGCCCGGCTGGACCGGTGGAGATGCGGCGTACGGCATCGGCGACCCGGCGTCGACGGAGTCGGTCATCACCGTGGCCGCCTACCGTTCGGAGTATTTCAGTCCCGGGGGGACCGAGCTCGGCGGGGAAGTGGCGTACTTCACGACGCACGGGCCGACGTTGGATGAGCGGCACAAGCCGGACCTCGCGGCGCCGGGTGTGTCGGTGCTGTCGTCGATCAGCTCGTTTACCGACAACGGGTTCGCGCTGAGTCAGACCGCGCCGTTCAATGGCGTGGACTACCCGTTTGCCCGGTTTTCGGGAACCAGCATGAGCTCGCCCACCGTGGCCGGGATTGCGGCGCTGATGTTGGAGGCGGACCCGACCTTGACGCCCGCCGAAGTCAAAGCGGTGCTCAAAGCCACCGCCCGCCAAGATGACGAAACGGGGTGGTTGCCGGTAGAGGGGGATCCGGTTTGGGGGGTAGGCAAGGTGAATGCCTATGCGGCGGTGATGGAGGTGCTGGGGTTGTCGGGGATGGCAGCGGGGGACGCGGGGACGCGGGCGGACGTGTGGCCGAATCCGGCCGGGCAGCAGCTCGTGGTGCAGTGTCCAGAGGCGGCGGGCCGGTGGCGGCTCGTGGACTTCACGGGGCGCGTGGTCGCGGAGGGGGCGTTTGCGGGCGGCGAGCGGCTGACCGTGCCGGTGGGCGCGTATGCGCGTGGGAGCTACGTGTGGGAGTGGCAGGTGGCCGGGCGGCGCGAGGTGACGCATTTGGCCTTCATCTGACCCCGTTTCGCCTACCTTTCAGGCCAAATCCTGCGACGATGTCCGAAGAAACCACCCCCTGCCCCCAGTGCAACTCCCCCTACGCCTACCACGACGGCACCATGATGAACTGCCCGGAGTGCGGGCATGCTTGGGACGCGGAGGAATTGGCTGCGGAACAAGCCGCTGAGGGCGCCGTCCTCGACGCCAACGGCAACCCGCTGCAAGACGGCGACGACGTGGTGGTGGTGAAAGACCTCCCGGTGAAGGGCGCCCCCAAGCCCGTGAAGGCCGGAACGAAAGTGAAGAACATCCGCTTGGTCGACGGCGATCACAACATCGCGTGCAAGATCGACGGCTTCGGCGCGATGGGCCTTAAGTCCGAGTTCGTTCGGAAGGCCTGACCCCCGCGGCTCTCGAAGCGGTTCAGGTCACTCGATGCCCTTGATCCGCTCCCAAAACGCGCCGAGGAATTCCTCCTGCTTTTCCGGCGGCGGCCCGCCGGCAGCGCCTTCGAACACGTAGGCGCCCCCCTCGTCGCGCACGTTGAACCGGAAAATGAAGTCGTCACCCGGGCCGAATGCGCCGAAGCGGAGGTCGCTCATCAGCAGCC
>JALQTD010000183.1 GCA_023264155.1 Flavobacteriales bacterium
CCGGTCAAGTGACGGCTGGGTTTTGCATGCCACGTTTGCTGTACCTACTGCCGATCACAAGATTGCGATTCCAAAGCTTGTGCGGGAGAAAATCGCAGAAGCGATTGAAGTGACCTTGGACGCGACGCTGCTGCCACGATGAGGGGAAACAGGTGGTTGTGCCTAGCCGTGGCCTTCACTTGGACGTTGATGGCAGGCGCACAGGACGATTTGTTGGGCATGTTGGGGCCCGTGGCGGATCCCAACAAACCGGTATCGGCAACCTTCAAGGACACCCGGATCATCAATGCCCAGAGCAACGAGACTCCAGCAGCGGGCGTGTTGCACTTCGTCATTGCACACCGGTTTGGGCAAATCAGCGATGGGGCTTATGCGCTCTGGGGGTTGGACAATGCCTCGATGCGGATGGCGTTTGATTACGGTATCACAGACCGCATCGCGGTGGGCGTTGCCCGCAGCACCTACCAAAAAACTTACGAAGCCAATGCGAAGGTGCGCTTGTTGCAGCAAACGGAGCGGGTTCCATTGAGCGTCACGGGGTATTCCGTAATGATGTGCAACGGGTTGCGTTGGGCTGACCCGGATCGGGACAATTACTTCTCGTCGCGGTTGAGCTATGCGCATCAACTGGTGGTGAGCCGGAAATTCAATTCGGATTTGAGTTTGGCCTTGATTCCTTCTGTGGTGCACAACAACCTGGTGGCCACCGCGGACCTCCCCCACGATCAGTACCTGATCGGCGCCGGAGGTCGGTATAAATTCACTCAGCGCGTCAGCCTCAACGCCGAATACTTCCACCGCCTGAATCCACCAGCCGCAGATCCCTACCGCAACAGCTTGTCGTTGGGGGTGGACATCGAAACGGGTGGACACGTGTTTCAGCTGCACGTGACGAATTCGAGGGGCATGTTCGAACGGGCATTCCTGACCGAAACGGTGGGGCAATGGACCGCTGGGGACATTTATTTCGGTTTTAACTTGAGTCGGGTCTTCACCGTGCGCGACAGATGACGAAAGGGAAGGTATTGGTGCTTGTCGGCCACCCGCGAGAGGAGAAGAGCGTTTTGAACGCCGAAATGGCGCGGCGGTGGGCAGCCCATCCGCATGCCGAGGTGCGGTGGATTGGAGCGGGGATGTTGGACGTCGCGGCGGAGCAGGCGGCCGTTGAAAGCGCCGAGCACATCGTGTTCCAGTTTCCGCTGTATTGGTATGGGCCGCCGGCCTGCTTGAAGTCGTGGATGGACGAGGTGCTCACCTGGGGATGGGCTTTCGGGCCAAATGGTGGCCTGCTCCAAGGCCGCACCCTCCAATGCGCCATCACCGTTGGCGGCAAGTTGTCGGATTACACCCTCGAGGGCAAGCACCGCACCTCGCTTGGGTCGTTGATGGAGCCCCTCGAGCGCATGGCCGCATACGTCGGACTGCAATGGCTCGGAGTGGAAGGCCTGGACCGCCACCGCATGGAGGAATCGGACGCGGTTAAACTGTTGACGCGAATCACCTCAATCCACTGACAAACAGCAATTTTTAGGACGAAAAGACCCGAAGAAAAAAAGTTGTTTCGCGCGGGATGATTGGAGGAAAAGTTGTCCTACTTTGGCAGCAGTTCTTTCTATGTTTCACCCAGTTCATCACGAGCTATGCAGGATCTGTTTTACGGATTCGACCCGGAAGACGACGAAGAAGATTTCGATTGGGACTTCGACGACGACGAGGGGGACGAAGACGATGATTGGTGAGGGCGATTCTGTTTCGCGCACCACACACAGGCAGTTTCAGCGCTGGATAGCGCAGGAAGAGCATCCACTCCTTCAGCGAGTGCGCTAGCGAACAACGAAAGCCGGCCATGTGCCGGCTTTTTCATGCCTCGCCTGATGCGATATAAACGGGGTGAAGTAAAGCCGGGGAATGGGCGTGCACGTGGCGCTCATCCGCCCGGTGCGTAGGCAGCAGGGCAGTCAATTGGCGGTAAAAGTCCGGGCTGTGGTTGAAATGCCGGACATGCGCCCATTCGTGGCACACGACATACCGGAGGCACCGATCGTCAAGGTGCGCCAACACTTCATTGAACCGCATGGACGTGTCGGCGGAACAGCTGCCCCACCGGGATTTCATGCGGCGGATGGTGATCCTGCTCGGCAGGGGCAGCGTGGGTGCGAGCGCATGATGTGCGGTGAATACCGCCTCGATGCGAGCCAACAAATCGGCCCGGAGCAAGGCGCGGATGCGTCGTTCCGCGGTATCCGAGGGGCCGCTCAGGTCGATGTGCAGCGCGGATTCGGTGAGGGCCGGAGGGGCGGCCGGTTTGTGAAGGACCGGGATGAGGGTGCCGCGGAGGTAGATGGAGCCGGGAGGTGGCGGTGGGAAGCGGGCGGATTGGGTGCGGTGGCGGTGGATTTGGCCTGCAAGCCACGCCCTTTTCAAGGCCAAAAACCGCCGCACCTCGGCCTCCGACACCCCCAAAGGCACCCGCAACTCCACGCCCTGCGCAGGGTGGAAGCGCAACGCAACGGAACGCCGCCGGCTCCACACCACCCGGACCTCGTGCGCCGGCCAATCCGGCGGCAACGGCCACACCTGCTCCTTCGATTTCACCCCTGCAAGATGCATTCAAGCAGCCGAAGCAGGTAAATTGCGCGCATGAAAAATCTCGGCTTGCTGCTGCTCGGCGTCCTCGTCACCACGTCGGCCCTGTCCCAAACCCGCATGACCACATCGGTCGGTGAGCGTTACCACTGGCACCACGAAGTGGTTGAGCTGTGCCAAGGCTGGGCCCGCAACAGCGACCGCGTGCGCTTGGTCGATTACGGCATCACGCCCGAAGGCCGGCCGTTGCAGCTCCTCGCCTTTGGAAAACCCGAACACGTCGACGCGCTCGAGGCCATCCAAGCCGCGCAGCAAGCACGGGCAGAAGGGCGTCCGGTCGACCCCGCCTACGCGGACCTCGCGGTGGTTTGGCTGAGTTACGACGTCCACGGCAACGAGGCGTCCTGCACGGAGGCCGCGCTCGAAGTGATGGCAGAACTTGCTGATCCCGGCAGCGCACAGGCGCAGCGCTGGTTCGAACGGTTGGTTGTCCTCCTCGATCCCTGCTTGAATCCCGATGGCCACGACCGCTACGTCCACTTCGTCAGCCAACGCAGCAACCGCGTCGCCAACCCGGACCCGGGCCACTGGTCGCATGACGAAACCTGGCCGGGAGGGCGATTGAACCACTACCTGTTCGACTTGAACCGCGATTGGGCCTGGGCCCGCCAACCGGAAACGCAAGCACGGCTCGCCCTGTACAACGCTTGGCTGCCCCACGTCCACGCCGATTTCCACGAAATGGGCTACAACAGCCCGTACTATTTCGCCCCGGCCGCTGCGCCGTACCACGAACTCCTCACCCCGTGGCAACGCACCTTCCAGGAGTTGGTCGGTGCGGCAACGGCCGCTGCTTTTGACGCGCGGCAGGCCCGTTACTTCACCCGCGAAGACTTTGACCTGTTCTACCCGAGTTACGGCGACACCTATCCGCTGTTCCGGGGCGCGATCGGGATGACCTACGAGCAAGGGGGCGGACCGCGTTCGGCGCTGGCGGTGACGCAGGAGAATGGCCACGTGCTGACCTTGGAGGACCGCATCATGAACCATGTGCACAGCAGCTTTGCCTTGCTCGATGTGTGCGCAGACCAAACCCCCTCCCTCCTGTCCCAAGCTTCCCGCTA
>JALQTD010000184.1 GCA_023264155.1 Flavobacteriales bacterium
GAAGTGCTGCACGTCTTCCATGGGGAGGACGTGGAGGTGCGGCGCGACCGGTTGTTCGAAGGGGTGTGGGACGGCCCCTTTGAAGAGGGGGAGTTCGATCAGTCGGGGGCGTTTTGTGGAAGCGGCCTCGTTGTGGCCGGGGACGATGTGCACTTGATCCCGCCTTTTCACCCGCAAGAGCGCATTTATTACAGCGGGGACATGTACCGGGATCGGCGGTGCGCCTCGAATTCGCTGTTGTGCTGGTTGACGCGGACGGGAGAGACCTTGGATTTGGCCTGGCCCGATTACTATGCAGATTTACTCCAAATCCTGAAGCAAGGGCACACCCCCTCATTGCCCTCCATTCGGCTGACGGGCGGCCGCGCGGTGCAGCTCGTCGAGTTGAGCGGCTGGGCCACCGAAGCCGGTCGCCGGTTGCCTCCGCGAAAGGGCCCGGCATTCGAGGCGGATTTCGCGAGTTACCGTACGTTTTTAGCAGGCCAAATCCGCGCCCTTTCCGAAAACGCCACCCAACGTCCGCGTCCCAAACGCCTCGCCACCGCCCTCAGCACGGGCTTTGACAGCGTGGCCATCTCCGCACTTGCCACCGAGGCCGGTGTCCGCCACGCCATGACGTTCACCATGAAGGAGGACGCCCGTGGCATCGGAGCGCAGCTGGGATTGAACGTGGTGGCGAAAGGGCAAGCCGAGGTGGCAGCGGTCGGGTCGCAACGCGAGTTTTTCCTCCTGGCCTTTGGCAAAAACCGGGCGCTGAGCGCGTTTGAGGCGGAGCACCGGGAGGCCGTCCTGTTCAGCGGGCACGGGGGCGACGATGTGTGGGGACTGCAGACGACGTTTGATGGGGGACGGGATTTGGCCCGCCCAAGGGACCGGGTGGTGGTCGGGAATTCCTACGCAGAATACCGCATGCGCATCGGCCTGGTCATTGTGCCCACCTGCCTGCTGGGGCAATGGCATTGGCCGAAGATCGCAGCCATCACGCACCTGCCCGCCATGGACCGTTTCCGCGACGGCGAATACAGCCGCCCCATCGCCCGGCGCATCGGGATGGAAGCGGGACTGCACCGGTCGGATTTCGCTGAGGCGAAGCAAAAAGGAGAAATCACCCAGCCGGAGCACATGTGCCCAAAGGATGAGGCGGCATACCGGTCCTTTCTTTCCCGTCACGTGCAAGGTGATTTGAGGCGAACATCGCTGCCCTACGAGGTGCAGCACCACCGCAGCACCTACCGGTGGACGCCCCACTGGGTGTCCAATGCACTCTCCGACCGTTACAAGCTCTGACGGAAGGGGGCGATTTCACCACTGAGGTAGCGGTGGATGACCTGTCCGCGCTGCTTCAGCCGTTCGCGCGTGAGCCGTTGGCCGTGGCTCTCGGCCTCGTCGTGTAATTCGATGAAGCCGATGGTCTTGTTGACATCGAAGATGTGGGCCCCTCGGTCGTTCAGGGTGTAGTCGATTTTGCCATAGTCCAAACCCATTTCCATGCGCACCCTCTGCACCGCCTCATGCACCTCGTCCAATCGCACACACCGTTCCGCGTTCGACCCCTTGACAATTGGGTTTGGCCCCGACAGCTTCACTTCACTGATTTCATCCCCAAAGAACGTGGCCGAATGCGTCGCAAATCCCTCGGGGTCCTCCTCCACTTCATGCTTTTCCACCACCCAAGTGGCCTTCTCCCAAGCCCAATCAGGCGCCTCGTCCACCGAGTCATAAGTGAAATAATGGGTGTCCTCACTCGCCCACCACCGGCCACGAAACCCGGAAAGCACCCCCCGCAGCCGTTCTGGCGCGCCTTCCCGATTCAAGTCCGTCTTGACAATCACCGGCCCCTCCCAGTCACTTCCTCGCTCGAGCAAGCAGGAACTGACGCGCGACTTGCGGATGTCCGTAACCCGGCCATTCAACACCAGCGGATGCGTATCCAGCGGGTCGAGCAGTCGGGTCGGAATGCACGAAACGTCCATGTGCACGAGCACCAAATCGCTCCAGCGACCCGCCGCCTTGGCCGATCGAAAATGACGCACCTCAATGCCCTCCTCGCGCCAAAGTGCTTCGTGCTGGGCGATGAGGTACTTCTGCCGCATGAAAGCAAAATGCCGCGGATGCCAAAGGATTCCGATTTTTGGACGTGTCGCCATGGTGTGCATCTTTACGGCATCCCGGGTCAAACGTTGCATTTCTCCCCTGAACATGCAGTCCCCACTCCCGAATCGTCGTTTCTTTGCAGCCGCCCGGTACGTGCATCCCGGGCTCCTTGGTCCCGTAGCTCAACTGGATAGAGCATCTGCCTTCTAAGCAGACGGTTTTGGGTTCGAGTCCCAACGGGATCACTACTTTTCGATGCGACCTCCCCTTGTAGGCAGGCGGGCACACGAATCCCCTCGCGACCTCACTCGCACCGAACATGCGGCACCACCACGGTGCGCGTCTCGACGGAATTGCATCCGTCCGCGTCCTGCAGCCGCATGAAGTACCGACCGGTGGGGAACTGTCCCCAAGCGCTGCTGGGGATGCTGGTGTCCGTGCTTTGGTCGACGAGGCTCAAGGGCGCCGTGCCGCCCGTTGAGGCTGGCGTGACCAAACCATCGATCGCGGAAGGCGAACTCGCCGCATCCACGGTGAAGCCCGTGAAATTCAGGTAGGTGCAGCTCTGCGGATCGGGCAGGCTGGCCACCGGGTCGTAGTTGCAGGCTGTGACGTCTTGGCAGCCTGCGTACTCGCCTTCGTCCAAGTCGCACGTTCCGTTCGTGTTCAAGTCCAAGCACACCCCGTCGCAGTCGTAGCCGGGGGTCGCGTAGACGCAGGCCGCCGTCGGGTCAGCATCGTAGTTGCACGCGTCGGTGTCGGTGCACAGGTCATTGCAGTCCGCGATGCCGTCGTTGTCCGCATCGGTGTCGGCGTTGCCGCAGCCGCAGTCGCCGGGCGCGGTCTTGTTCGCGTCGTTGGGGCAGCCGTCGTTGCAATCAGCCGTGCCGTCGCCGTCGGTGTCCGTGTCAGCGGTGGCGCAGCCGCAGTCGCCAGGCACTTGCTTGTTCGTGTTCGCGGGGCAGTCGTCGGTCGCGTTGGCCACGTAGCCCGCAGGTTGGGTGCAGGCCGTGGTGGAGCTACCGCTGTCGCCAAAACCGTCTCCGTCGGCGTCCTCGTACCAGGTTTGGGCCGACACACAACCGCCATCATCATCGGTCGCCGTCGCCTCATAATTGCACGCTGTGGCATCCGTACAACCCGCCACTTCGAGTTCGTCGCACACCCCGTCGCCGTCCGCATCGTTCAAGCAATCCCCGTTGCAATCCGTGTAAGCCGCCGCGTACGTGCAGCTCCCATCCGATTGGGTCGCCGCCGCATTGTAGTTGCAGGCACTCGGATTCGTGCAACCCGGGATGATGCAACTGCCATCGTCGATCGTGGCCGCCGCGTCATAATTCGTAGCGGCCGCATCTGTGCAGCCCTGGCAGCTTACGAAATCGCACGTGTCCGCGATGCTCGCGGTGGCGTCATAATCGCAGGCGGCCGGGTTCATGCACCCGACGCAGCTCGTCCATTCGCACGTCCCGTCGTTGTATACAGCGCTCGCGTCGTAGTTGCAGGCCGTGCTTTCCGTGCAGCCCGCGCAGCTCGTCCATTCGCAAGACCCGTCATCGCTGGTGGCCGTCGCATCGTAGTTGCAGGCACTGGTATTCGTGCAACCTGGGCCGGGCA
>JALQTD010000185.1 GCA_023264155.1 Flavobacteriales bacterium
CGAGGAACTGCGTATTCAGAGTCTCAGCGGTGGGCGGTTATTCCGCGAGCACGCGCTGCTCTATCGCAGTAATGCGCCATCGCGGGGTTTCTACCGCGAATTGACCGATCTTATTCGCAAGGTTATCGACAGCGACCTGAAGGGTGTGGTCACCCCCATTTCCTGACCAATCAAAGCGCGCAGGCCCACACAAAAATAGGCGAGACGAGCAGCTCGGGTATTTGGCCGGGGGCGGCACTCGCGGTTGTTGACGAAATGTAAACAGTACCTTGATAGGCTACAAATTCTTCAGGTGCTGGTTTGCTCAATGTCACACAACCTCTTTCCCATTATTGCAGCGGCCCTGTTACCGCTGCTTCTTGCTATCGCGCCCCAGATCACTTACGCCGATCAACGGTTTTTTGATGACCAGACTACAAACGTCCGTCATCTGGATGACACGGATTCTGTGCCGACAACCAATGCCTCTTCTGGGTCGGCGCAACTTTTAGTACAACCGCCAGCACCACCTTCACCACAGCTCTCACTGTACGCTGCGTTCCAACGAGCGATAGCACTTCACCCTTCGACCCAGTTAGCCAACACTCTCGCCCAATCGGCAGGTCTGCAACAAGATGCGGCCAATATGTGGCTGGGGGGCACGCCCACATTAACTACCCGCTACAACTCTGATTCTGTTGCCGATGACATTGGCGAAGAAGAGTGGGAAGTGGTGCTCAACATGCCAGTCACTCCGATGGGTGAACGGGATGCTCGACACCTATTGGCCCAGCAACAACAGACGACTGCCGACAGCGCGCGACGGCGTTTTCAGTGGTTGGTGGCCGGGGAATTGCGCGATCGGCTTTGGGAAGCCCACGCCGCGGCGCTGGAGTTAGCGATTGCCGAAAAGGGGGTTGCCACTGCATCAGCGCAGTTCATTCAACTAGAACGTTTGGTGAAAGCGGGCGCGAATCCCCGCGCCGATCTCCTGCTAGCCGAAGCAGTCAAGCTCGAGGCGGAGAATGCGGTGATTGATGCTCAGGCAGAGCTTTCACACACTCAGCGTCGCTGGCAGCTACTGACCGGTATGAGCGCCTTACCTCCGGCAGCGGCGGAATCGACGGTAGAGGGTGACCACGAAGCGCTCCTCGCTCACATCCTGCGAGAAGCCCAACCGCCGAAACCCCTCGTACGTCAAGAGGGTGATGCTCCGCTCCGGCACCTGCTTATTCAGCGGCAACTTCTTGACGAGCTGCGTCCCGAGGTTCGACCAGTCGTTGATCGTCACCCCGGTGTGCGAGAGGACCCCCGCCACAAACTCGCCCGTCCGCTTGTCGGTAAACCCCACCAGCTCGTTCATCCACTTCTTGTAGGTCGGTTTGGGGACGACCACGAGCGGCCGCTTCGCCTTGCCGGAATGGATGGCGTGGGCGAGCGTCACAATGGCCGTCATGGTCTTTCCCACTCCCACGTCGAAGGCGTTGATGCCCGCACCAAGCGCCTCCATAAACGCCACGCCCTCCCGCTGGATGTCGGTAATCTGCAGGACGCCGCTCTTGAACACCCGCGAGCACTCAAAGCCGATGGGCACCTTGTGGTACCGGATGTCGGCTTGGGCGTTGTAGAGGCGGTTCCAGGCGTAGTCGAGGCGCTGCTGGTCTTCGAAGGTGAGGACCTCGTGCAGGAAACGCGAGAAGAGGCGCTCGCCTTCTTCGCGGGCGGCGGCCTTGAGTTCCGCCTTCTCTTCCTTGCTCAAGCGGTCGTCGCGCAACGACTTGCCGAGGAGGTAGTAGTCGGCGATGTCGATGGCTGAGGATTTGGCAAAATCCGTTTGCGAGAGGGTGTAAAGCCAAACAATGAACACCTCCTGCAGCGTGTACTTCCTATCGCCATCGAACCGCATGAAGATGGTCTCCTTGCTGGACTTCTGCCGGATGGCGCCGTTCACCTTCTTGAACTGCGCGGCGCGCTCCACGTCCATGAACTCCTCCCGCACCTGCGTGATGTGAAAGGTGTCGAGGTCGGAGGCGAAGTCGCTGATGGCCATGATGACGGGCCGCTCGTTTTCGGCGGGGTTTGTCACGGTCATGAGTTCCGGCTTGCTGCGCGCAATCTCTTCCTTGTGCCTGTCGAGCACGGCTTGCCCCCACCGCTCCAAAATCTCCTGCTCATCGGCCTGAAGCTGCAGCTCCCGGTCGTACATGTTCCCAAAACAAAAGATGGGCAGCGGCAAGAGCTCGCCCCCCGCATAAAAAAGCGCTCCTTCCTTGACCAGGGCGTCGAGTTCTTCCTCACTCGCCTTGGCTTTGCCGCTCGAAAGCCGGCAGGCCTCCGCTGCAATCAGGTACAGCCCCCCAGCCGATCGCACGGCATGGAGCTGCTGGCCCGACGCCCGCTCCACGGTGCGGACGAGCTTGCCGAGGTCTTCGCCGGCATAGGCCGCCCGCACCTCCTGCATGCGCTCGTCATACAGCACCGTCTCCTTCACCACCTCGACGCGCTGCTCGGTGCTGCCCCCGTGCAGGAAATAGCTTTCCCAGCCCGTCATCGGGACGCCCACCGAGCGCTTGTACCACACCCACGCTTCGATTTCGGCGCGGGAGATGCCTTTGTTATAGCGGTCGACAACCTCTTCGAACGGCATCACGGCGCCGCCCGTAGCGCGCCCAAGCCCCGAGAGGTCGGCGCGTTCGCGCAGCAGGTCGCTGAGGTCGACGTGCTGCAAGGCATGGCTGCGGTACGGCGACAATGCGCCCAAAGTGGAAGGGGAAAGTCCGGCGAGGTAGCTCATAGCTGGGAAAGGATTCGTTCGGTTTCTTCGGCGAGGCGCTCGAGGTCAGAAAGCGGTGGCGAGGGCTTCAGGCTGATGGCGCGCTCCACGTCCTTGCGCTTCCCCACCACCTCGAGCGGAAACTTCGAAAAGCGGGTGGCGCGCTCCTCGCCGCACACCTTCTCCGGGTGGAGGTAAAACCAGGACGACAGCGAGCTCACCTCAGAAAAGGTGAGCGGCTGCTGCGCCTCAGGATCGCGCTCGGTGGCCATCGCTTCTTGCGCCATGGCCACCTGCCCGCCCTGGGCATCGGGAAAGTGTCCGCTGCGCAGGAGGGCCTGCTCGAGCGGGTCTTTCGTACGGGCTAGAAGGGCGCGCAAAGCCCGCATCCGGGCGCGGACGAGGTGCGGGGATTTCAGTCGCCTTGCCATTCGCTTTCGAGTTGGGGGATGACGGCTTCAGGGATGCGGCGGTGGCGGACGACGCGGTCGATGACGGCGGCTTCCACCTTGGCGTAGCCGGCTTCGGTTTGCAGCAGCGCATGGAGCGCCGGGCTGTTGGCGGCCGTCACGCGCTTCAGGGCCGAAAGGATGCGGGCGCGCAGCTCTGAGACTTCGCCGTGATCTGCGGGACCGCTCAAGGAACTCTCTCCGGAATCAGCAAAGCTGTAATAGCCGGAACGCGTTACGATGATGTGGTCGAGGACGGCGATGCCGAAAGGGAGCGCGGCGTCGCGCAGGGCCCGCGTCATGCGTCGGTCCGCCTCGCTTGGTCGCAAAGACCCCGAAGGGTGGTTGTGCGAGATGATCATGCCCTTCGACAAGGTCTTCAGCGCCACCGCCATCACGAGTTGCATATCGACCTGCGTGGAGTTGATGGTCCCTTTCGAGTGGCGGTAGTAGCCGATGATC
>JALQTD010000186.1 GCA_023264155.1 Flavobacteriales bacterium
AAAACTTGTATGGACACCTTCGCTCAAGAGGATATCCTCGATTTACCTTCCCTGCACGTGTTCTCTATTGTTGACCTTGCTATGTTTAGTGACTCTATGATTTCTGGTTCGGTTGAGGCGGATTACGGCTGCTGTAGGCGGGTTTTCGTTTTTAGGTGGCTTGGGGGCAGCAGCCGTGAACCAGGGGGGTGGGGCTTCTCCCTTTTTGAAAAGCCCTTCGGAGGTCGGCGCGGGGTGGTTTTCGTGCTTCTTCGGTGCGTCCTGGACCCACTCCTTGCGCGGTTGCTGTGCAACCGTGGTCCCGAGCGACTGCGCGGGCTTTCAAGCGTGGCTTGAGCCCGCTCCGCCGCTCGGGACCCCCACGCTTTGCGTGGCGCATGGAGTGGGTTGAATTCGGGGCTGTTGTGCACGAAAAAGCCCCGAGCGTGTGTGCTCAGGGCTTTTCAAAAAGGGAGGTCCGAAGCGGATTCGAACCGCTGTAGCAGCTTTTGCAGAGCTGAGCCTAGCCACTCGGCCATCGGACCCTTTCCACATGGGTTTGCAAATATACGGAAATGGGCGGGTGAGGTTGCAAAAGGTGGGGGGAAATGTAGTTTTACGGCATGAAAAATCGAGCGTGGGTGCCTAATCTCCTGACGATGGGGAACTTATTGGGGGGCGTGGTGGCGTGTTGGTGGGCGGCGAGTGGGCCGAGCTGGGCGCCGTGGGAGCGGGAGCAAATGGAATTCGATGGGGGGGACGTGGCTTGGCGGGTGATGTTGGAGCCGGAGGGCATGTGGTGGGTGGCGGCGGTTTGGGTCGTGGCGGTGTTGATGGACGTGTTCGACGGGTGGGCGGCGCGGAAGTTGGGGGTGGCCGGACCGATGGGGGTGCAGCTGGACAGTTTGGCGGACGTGGTGACGAGCGGGGTGGTGCCGGCGGTGATCGGGGTGACGATGATGCACGCTTGGTCGCCGGCCTTGCCGGGAATCGTGAAGTGGTTGCCGCTAACGATGGCGGCGGCGGCGGCGTATCGGCTCGCGCGGTTCAATGTGCGGGCGGGCGAGGAGCGGCTGGGGTTTGAGGGGGTGCCGGCGCCGGCGGGGGCGTTGTGGTGGCTGGGCGTGTGGTTGCTGGCGGCGCATTACAGCGCGTTCGGCGGACCGGGGTTGTACGGACTTGGCGGGGTGATGTGGGTGATGGTGGGCGTGCTGATCGGCTCGACGTTGGTGCCCTGGGCGATGGTTTCGGAGCGCCCGATGATGGACCTCAAAGGCTGGGCCAAATCCCCTTCCTACGACCGAAGCCGCAAGTCCTTCGCGATCGCAGCCGTTCCCCTCTTTGCGGTGGGGACAATTTTTGGCGGGGCGTGGCCGCTGGGGCTGCTGGCCGTCTTACTTTTGTACGGGCTCTGGAGTGTGTTCGGAGCTCGGTTTTGGTCCAAATCTCAGCGCAAATGACTTTCCACGCTTCCATCGACATCATGCCGCTGCCGGCGCTCCTCGACCCGCAAGGCAAGGCGGTTTCGAACAACATGCAACACGTCGGACTGCCCGAGATCAGTGGCGTGCGCATCGGCAAGCACATCACGCTGAGCATTGAAGCGGCCGATCAGGCTACCGCCGAGGAGAAGGTCAAGGAGGCCTGCGAAAAGTTGCTCGCGAACACGATCATGGAGCATTACAGCTTCACGGTCACAGCTGTCGAAACCGCGGGATGATGCCGCGCGTGCTGGCGGGCCTGCTGGCAGCGTTGCTGCTCACGTCGTGCGCCAGCACGGTCCTCATCCAATCCGAACCGTCCGGCGCGATCGTCACCCTTGATGGCCGCGTGGTCGGAACCACCCCCCATTTCCACACCGACCGCAAGGTCAGTGGTTATAGCTTGGGGGTGAAGGTGGCTGCGCCGGGTTACACCACCCGCCACACCATCGTCAAGAAGACCAAGTCGGTTAACGTAGGAGCCATCTTCCCCGGCGGTTTCTTCATCTTCCCGCTTGCCTGGACGTTGGGTTATCCCTCGCACGTGCATTATACGTTGGAGCCGGACCAGAGCACATACGGGTCCTCGTTGCCTCCTGCCGAACCGGTTGCTGAAATTGAACCGGGCGACCTGCCGCGTGAAATTCCGGGCATCCTCATCACCCTGCGCGACAACCCGGCGGCTTCCCGTGGAGTATTTGTAGTCGGTTTGGGCGCCCAGCCTTGCCGGGGTACGTCCGACGTGATGTCGCTTGAGGAGCAGGCCGCGGTGCGTTTGCTGCGCCATTACGAGGTGCTGGAGCGGCGCGGATTGGAGGCGGTTTTGAGCGAGGCATCGCGGGGCATGAACGGCTTGTTCGACGAGCAGTCGGTCGTTGAGGCGGGCCAATTGGCTGGGGCCGAGGGCGTGGTGCTCATCCGTGAGGCGTGCATGGGCGGCCAGCCGTTCTACAGCGTTAAGCTCGTCGATTGCACGAGCGGCAAGCAAGTCTGGGCAGCTACAGCCGAGGGCCGCACGTTGAATGTGCTCATGGAGAGCATTTCCGAGCATTTGGCCTGGGCGGCCTTGCAGGAAAACTAAAGCAGGCCCTGAGCGAGCATCAGGGCGAACCATTCCGCCGGCGTGAACGGCCCTTGGATTGAGCACACGCGGTCAAACGAACTTCCGTTGTCGTCGGTGTAAATGCTCACGACCTCGCCGTGATGGAGGGGTTCCTCCCGCAGGTTGTAGACTTGGTCGAGCAGGTATTCGCTGTCGCCTAAGTACACCCTTCCATTCTTGAAGGTGTAGGCGATGTCCGAGCTGAAATGGGAGTCACCCGGGTAAAGCTGGCCTTCGCGCACGGTGTAAAGCAAGTCGAATGTGCTGCTTGAGAATCCGCGGTAGATGCGGTCCCCTTGCACCGTGAACAGGACTTCACCTCGCCAATCGTTTCCCGTACGCACCACGCCGCCCTCGACGTGAGCGATGGCTTCGTTCCAGCGGAGTTGGTCGTCGGGGTACACGGTGGTGCGCTGGGCGGATGCGGTGCATGCAACGCCCACAGCGAGGAGGAAGATCAAGGCAAAGCGCATGCCCGGAATTTACGCCATCTCAGCCACTTGGGCAGCGACGAGTGCTTGCTCCAAATCCGCAACGAGGTCGTCCGGGTGTTCCAGCCCGATGCTCAAGCGGATCAACCCTTCGGTGATGCCCGTTGCCGCTTTGATGTCCGCCGGAACTCCCGCGTGGGTCATGCTGGCAGGATGTTCGGCGAGGCTTTCGACCGAACCCAAGGAAACCGCGAGTTTGAAGTGCTTCAAGGCGTCGAGGAAGGCAAAGGCGGCTTTGCGCCCGCCGGCCACATCGAAGGCCAACATCGATCCCCCTCCCAACGTTTGCTCAGCGGCGATGCGCGCCGATTCCGGGTCAAGGTCTTCGGCCCAAGCCGTGCGGAGGTTGTGGACGAGCGGGTGCTTGCGCAAGGCGTCCGCGACCTGCTTGGCGTTGGCTTGTTGCCGCTCCACCCGCACATGCAGCGTTTCCATGGACCGGCCGAGCATCCACGCCGTGTGGGGATCGATCATGCCGCCGAGGAAGCTCCGGAACTCCTTGACCTTTCCGAGGGCTTCTGCCCGGCCGCTCACCGCACCCGCCACGAGGT
>JALQTD010000187.1 GCA_023264155.1 Flavobacteriales bacterium
AGGAGCGCGAGGTCTTGGTGCCTGAGCTCGATTGGCACATCGTGTGTGCGCCTGGCTTCGAAGCGGATCCCGAGCGCCACGGCGTGCGCCAAGCCAACGTGAGCGCCATCGACTTCACCCGCAAGACCATCCTCATCGCCGGTTCTGCCTATACCGGCGAGATCAAGAAAGGCATGTTCTCCGTAATGAACTTCGTGCTGCCCACGGTGCACAGCGTGTTCCCGATGCATTGCTCGGCGAACCAAGATGCCGACGGCAACGCCGCCGTGTTCTTCGGGCTCTCCGGCACGGGGAAGACGACCTTGAGCAGCGATCCGGACCGTTTCCTCATCGGCGATGACGAGCACGGTTGGGGCGACAACGGCGTCTTCAACATGGAAGGCGGTTGCTACGCGAAGACCATCGACCTGAGCGCCGAAAAGGAGCCGCAGATCCACCAAGCCATCCACTTCGGGGCCATGCTCGAGAACGTGGGCTTCGAGACCGATGAGGTCACGCCCAACTACGAGGACGCATCCCGGACTGAAAACACGCGGGTTTCCTACCCGATCCACCACATTCCTGGGGCCGTCCCGAGCGGCAAGGGCAACCACCCGAAGGACGTGTTCTTTTTGACGTGCGATGCCTTCGGGGTATTGCCTCCGATCAGCCGACTCGATAAGGGGCAGGCGATGTACCACTTCCTGAGCGGCTACACCGCGAAGGTGGCGGGCACAGAGGTCGGCATCACCGAACCCACGGCCACGTTCAGTGCGTGCTTCGGGGCGCCATTCATGCCGCTGCATCCGACGCGGTATGCGGAGATGTTGGGCGAGCGGATGGAGGCGCACGATGTGCGGATTTGGCTCGTGAACACGGGCTGGTCTGGCGGCGGTTACGGCGTGGGCTCCCGCATGAAGTTGAAGTACACCCGGGCGATGATCGGTGCGGCGATGCGCGGGGAGCTCGACGCGGTGGCCTCGCACACGGACGATACGTTTGGGCTGGAGTTCCCGACGGCGTGTCCTGGGGTGCCGGGCGAGTTGATGAACCCGCGCGATGCTTGGGCGGACAAGGCCGCGTATGATGCGGCGGCGGCGCACCTCGCCGGGTTGTTCGCTAAGAACTTCAAGCCGTTTGAGGAAATGGCTTCAGCAGCTATCCTTGAAGCGGCGCCGGCGGTGTAAGCCGGGCGCGATGAATTGCAGCGGGGCGGGCCGGATTCGGTCCGCCCCGCTTATTTTCGCGCCATGCGGTTTTTCTATGCCCCCGAGATTGGCGAACCCGTCCACGCGTTGGATGCGGACGAGACCCGCCACGTGGTGAAGGTCTTGCGCGCCCGCGAGGGGGATGAATGCGGTCTTACGGACGGCCAGGGCCACTTGTACAAGGGCATCATCGGCCAAATCGACAAGCGCACCTGCCTCATCCAAACCGCCCTCCTCCGCACCGATCCGCCCGCCGCCCGACCGCTCCAGCTCGTGGTGGCGCCGACGAAGGCCACGGACCGCTTCGAGTGGATGTTGGAGAAGGCCATGGAGTTGGGGGTGCAGGGGATTTGGCCCGTGATCACCGAGCGCTCAGAACGGACGCGGGAAAAGCCCGACCGCTGGATGCGCATCCTCGTGTCAGCGCTCAAGCAGAGCCAGCAAACGTGGCTGCCGACGCTGCACCCGCTCATGCCGCTCGACGAAGCCCTCACGGCCCTCAGCGACCTGCCCGGCTTCCTGGCCCACTGCCTGCCCGCTCGTTCCGAGGCCGGCAAGCCGCACCTTCTGCGCGCCGCCGAGAAAACGCCGGCGGGGGCCTGGGTCGCCATCGGCCCCGAAGGCGACTTTACGCCCGCTGAAATCGACGCAGCCCTCGCCCGCGGCGCCCGCGAAGTCCACCTCGGCGACAACCGGCTCCGCACGGAAACGGCGGCCATCGCCGCGGTCCACAGCTTCCACCTCGCCGCTCAGCCCTGAGCGACCGGCGGCTCCGGCATCGGCCGCCAATGCGTCACGTCCTTGAAAAAATGGTTGCTGTTGCCCTCGCCGCTCCAAAAGTGCACCCCGTGCTTGGCGGCCTTCTCGGCATTTCCCGCATAAAAGTCCTTGCAAAACCGCAAGACCAGCACCTCCCGCACTTCGAAGGCGAGGTCCTTCCCCGGCAAAAACACCCGGTTCCCCGGCACGTAGGCCAGCACCCGCTGGTCGTCCTCCGGCAAGGCGTCGCCCACCGCCGTCCAGCCCGCGTCCATCACGCCCCTTTGAATTCCGGCTGCCGCTTCTCGAGGAAGGCCGCCACGCCTTCTGCGTAGTCCGCCGTCTCGGATGCCTCGATTTGCAGGTCACGCTCCGTGGTCAAATGGCCCGACAAGTCCGCTTCCCACCCGGCGTTGAACGCTTTCTTCGTCAGCCCGAGCCCCCGGGTCGGCATCGCCGCGAGCTGCCCCGCGAGTCCAGCCACGTACCCTTCGAACTCCTCCGCCGCCACGGCCTTGTAGATCATCCCCATCGCCTCGGCTTCCTGCGCTTCGACGGGCGTGCCGAGGAAGGCGAGGGCCGTGGCGCGCTGCTGTCCGATGAGCCGGGGCAGCATCCACGTTCCGCCGCTGTCCGGGATGAGCCCGATCTTCGAGAAGGCCTGTATGAATTTCACGCCGTGCGCCGCCACCGTCAGGTCGCAGGCGAGCGCGATGTTCGCCCCTGCTCCGGCCGCCACGCCTTGCACCGCAGCAATGACCGGCTTCTCCATGCCGCGAATCCGCCGCACGCTCTCGTTGTACGTTTCTTCGACGATGATGCGGAAGTCGGGCGCGTCGGGCGCGGTCACTTCCTTCAGGTCTTGGCCCGCGCAGAAGGCACGGCCCGCTCCAGTGATGACCACGCACCGCACACTGGGGTCGGCGGCCGCGTCGTCGAGGGCGGCCTGGAAGGCCTTGCCCATGTGGCGGTCGAAGCTGTTGAACACGTCCGGCCGGTTGAGCACGAGGGTGCGCACCGCGCCGTCCTGTTGGATGAGGATGGAATCGGCCATCTTAATCGTGTTGAATGTGAAGGAGTTGGCGGAAGTTCCCGCTTTGGACCACGTACATTCCGGGGGCCAAATCCGGCAGCGTCCACCGCCCGACACCTCCGCGCGTCGCCGCTACGACCCGTCCGTTCAAATCCAGCAAGCGCACCTCGGCATCCACGCCCTCGAGGTAAAGCACCCCGTTCGATGGATTCGGGTAAACGCGCATGGCACGGCCCGGTTCGTCCACCCCGCTGTAGCCGCCCTCCGCGGTCGCCGTGCACCCATTGGCATCGGTCACCACGACGGTCAAAAATGTCCCATCGACCCCAAACAAGTCCGGGCATTCCTCCGGCGTCGGTTCCAAAACCCCGCAGGAAGTCCCGAGTTCGTCGTTCGTCCAAACGGCCTCAAACGGCGGCGTTCCCCCCACGATGTCCAGCCCAAAGGCCACCCCATCAACTATGGTCACCTCCGCGGTCACGTCGCACGGCACACACGCCGGCAGGGGAGTGGGCTCCAATTCCAACACCGCCCCCACGGGATCCACCATGTTCGCAAACGCCGGGTGGTTTTCC
>JALQTD010000188.1 GCA_023264155.1 Flavobacteriales bacterium
GTCGTTTCCTCGACCACCCATGGCAACAAGGTGTACTTGGAAATCAATGCCCTCCGGCTGCAGCAATCGCTGGACAGCCTGTTTCTGCATGCGGGATTGGGTTCGGGTAACGGACCGGGAGGACAAGTGGACTGGAGTCAAGCCTTGGAAAACGGCAACACCCCAGGAATGGACGTTGACTTTGACGGGTTCAACGCCTTTGGAATCGAGAACTTGACGGCCGGCGGAACGGTTTCAGCGGACAGCTTGATCTTGAATAAGGACGCAAGCATCACCGGTCGGTTGAGCGTCAGTGGGGTGTCCGAATTGGGGGATTCGCTCATCGTTCATGGGTTCGTTGCCTTCAACGATTCCCTGGAGGTGGTGAAGGCCGTATCGATAGGCCAAACCTTGTTCGTCACCGGAGTGACGTCCCTGGGCGATAGCCTCCACGTCGCGGGCAATGTGGACCTGGACGCCCTCTTCAATGTGGACGGTGCCGCCACGTTTGGAAGCACGGTAACGGTCACCGGAGTGACCTCCCTCTCCGACAGCCTTCATGTGTCGGGCAATGCGGATTTCGATGCAGAAGTCAACGTCGATGGGCGGCTTACCATCAACGACGTCCTGCGCGTGCAACGCCTCGAAGTGGACAGCTCCGAAGCGACAGGAAACGCTGCGCTTGCGCGGGGGTACTACGCCATTGCTTACGGCGACCATTCCATTGCATTGGACTCACTTTCCGAGGCTTGGGGCCCTTCATCGAAGGCCTTGGGTCGGGAAGCTGTTGCTTACGCCCGTGACGCCGTGGCGCTGGGATACCAAAGCCAGGCGGCGGACTCACTTGCTTGGGCTACCGAATATGGAAAAGGCTACCATGCCATAGCGCTTGGGGCTCAGAGCAATGCACTTGGCACGTTTACATACACGCTAGGCAGCCAGTCTTCCACCACCAAAGACGTATCCAACGCTTATGCCATTGGATACCACAGTACCGTTTCGGAATACGGGCACTTTGCTTTTGCTTTGGGGGCGAATTCCACTGCTAAAGGAGTCAACTCCATGGCGTTCGGTTACGGCTCTACGGCCAACATGTACCACTCCATGGCTTTTGGAAACAGCGCTACTGCCTCCATGTCACACGCGATGGCATTCGGCCAATCTTCATTGGCAAGCGGAGACCAAGCCATCACCTTTGGTAGAAGTTCAACCGCGAGCGGTCCCCATGCCTTTGCCCTGGGTGAATTTTCAACCGCGAGCGGCTATGGTTCGCGGGCATTGGGCTACCAATCCACCGCAAGCGGTCCGAACTCGCTTGCATTAGGTTACTTCGCAACCGCCTCCGGTCACAATTCCATGGCCTTCGGTCAATTTTCTACCGCAGCATACAGCCATGCCATCTCGTTGGGCGAACAAGCGCAAGCAAATCAATATGGAACGGTAGCGTTGGGCAACCTGTCCATCGCCAATGGTACGCAATCCTTTGTTCATGCCTTGAACTCGACGGCCAATTCATCTCACGAAGTCATCTTCGGGGCAAACTCCGATCACACGGTTTTCCCCGATGCAGATTCGCTGAATTGGGTCGAAACCGACCCCCTGTTCGTCATCGGCAACGGCAGCTCAAGCTCCAACCGAAGCAACGCGTTGGTGATCCGCAAGGACGGGGCTGCGGCGTTTTCCGACAGCATGCACGTTGCAGGTCATTTGACGCTCGCAAGCCAAATCACGGCATCCGGTTTGGCCACCTTCAACGATTCCATCGTCGCTGCCAGCGCCCTCTCCGTTGCGGGCACCCTTACCGCAGACAGCATCGTAGCAACCAAGGTCATCAACGGTCAAATCAGCAGCCTGAGCAACCAAACGACCGATGGACTCGCCGAAGGGTCCACCAACCTCTACTATACCGACGCGCGTGTGAACGCCTTGCTTGCGGACACCCTCAACAACTTCAACACCCGCATCACCGCACTGGAAAGTGGCGGCGGATCAGCGACTTGGTCTTGCGGTGACGACGTGAGTTTCGATGGTTACAGCTACGGAACCGTCAGCATCGGATCTGATTGCTGGTTCAACGAAAACTTGCGCAGCACCCACTACGCGGATGGCACCTTGATCCCCAACCGCACGTCCGTTGCGTCCTGGAGCTACCCCACAAACACCAACGGAGACGGACGTTGCTTGTATGACACCACGTACGCGAACCTGGAACCCTATGGCTACTTGTACAACCAGTTCGCGGTGCTGAGCATCTTGGGGTTGTGCCCCGATGGATGGCACGTTTCCAGCGTTGCCGACTGGGAAAACCTCAAAACCACCGTTGGTGGAGGCACGGGAGGTGCCCTGCACATCAAATCCACGCACTGGGATGGTGCTGACACCTACGGTTTCAATGCCATCGCAGCAGGAACGCGCACTCACAACACCGGCATTTTCCAAGAAAAAGACGGCCGTGCATACTTCTGGACTCCAACAGCAGGAGAGGGAAGCACCCTGTACTACCTGGAGGCAGGGAGTGAAAACATCATGACTGCGTACGAATGGCAGCATTGGGGTGGCTCTGTTCGGTGCGTGCAAACTCCCGAAGTTCCCTGACGGAACCGAAGGCAGTCCTTACTCGTGTTGTGAGGGAAATGGGCAAATCACCTAGATTCGAGCGCAGCAAGTTGTAGTTTGGGGCACAATTGCTCCACCAATACGCCTTGCATGCGCCTCGCCAACCTCCTCCTGCTCCTCGCCTTCACCGCCCACGCCGCCGCCCAATGCACGGAATGCGTACCGGATCCGGGGTGCACGTCGACCGATGGGTTTCCGACGATTTGTCCCGAGATCTTGCCCGATGGCCAAACCGGAGAACCGTACGAGGAGTTCATCACCTTCTTCCTGCCGGCCCAGGTGACCGACCCCGGCTCCGGGGCCGTGGCGGACCTCGAGTCGGTGACCATCACGTCCATCACGGGACTGCCCCTCGGCATGGAGGTCGTCCTCAGCGACCCCGATGGCACCTACGAACCGCAAGCCGGCCAAACTTCGGGCTGCGCCACCCTGTGCGGCGTGCCGGCTTGGCCCGGGGATTTCGTTTTGTCCATCAGCATCTCGGCGGTGGCGAGCCTCTTTGGCTTTGAGCAAGTCGTCAACGATTCGTTCACCTACGACCTGCACATCGAAGCGGGCCCGGGCGGCACGGGCACTTTCACGGTCTCCCAAACCTCGGGCTGCGACAGCCTCACGGTCGACCTCGCCGCCACGGTCAGCGGCGGCCCCGGCCAAACCACCTCGCACGCCTGGACCCTCAGCAACGGACCCTCCAGCAGCGCCGCGGCCTGGACCACCACCTTCGGCACCCCCGGCACGTACACCATCTCGCTCGAGACCACCATCAGCGAGCCCGTGCTGACCGGCCTCAACGTGACGTCCACGGGCGGCGCCGGCCTCGACGACTTCTTCACGGCGCCCGATTTGTACTTCATCCTGACCGACGGTTCCGGCAACGCGGTGTTCACGTCGGGATCCGTCACCGACACGAGCACGCCCACTTGGAACGCGCTGTTCATTCCGCTGACGAA
>JALQTD010000189.1 GCA_023264155.1 Flavobacteriales bacterium
CAATTGCTCGGGGGAGGAGGGGTTTGGCCTTTTCCTTCCAACGTCAACCACGGAAACAACGACAATCCACCGAGGGACTTCAAAAAATGGGACCGCTTCATGTGCACGAAAGTAGCCGATTCAACCAGATCGCTCGCAACCCGCATGCAATCGCCGCAACTCAAGCTATGGTCATCCGCACCACTTATTTACCTAAATTGACCCAAAATACCCACACCATGTTCGAACCCACCGACTTCGCAGAGGCTGGCATTTTTGCCTTATTCGCCGCCTACGCCATCATCCTCATTCCATTGCTGCTCATTAACGTCATCGCAGCATGGCGAATCTTCAGCAAAGCGGGACAACCGGGCTGGGCCATTCTCATCCCGATTTACAATTTGTACGTCTATACCCAAGTGTTGAAGCGGCCCAAATGGTGGATCCTCCTCTACTTCGCCGTCCTCATTCCCGTAGTAGGCTCTTTCGCTTCCTTTTTCGTTGCAGTCATTGACACCCTCCGCCTCGCTAAACTGTTCGGCAAGTCCACGGGGTTCGGCATCGGCCTCCTCCTGCTCCATTTCATCTTCTACCCCATCCTCGGTTTGGGCAGTGCAACTTACCGCCCCGATGCCGTAGAAGAAGGCGCGCTCGTGTGAGCCCCGCATTCCATACAATTGCAACTTTTGACATATAGGGTCAAAACACCTCCAAATCATCAATTAATTCTAAAAAAACCGAGCAACATCGCTTCGGCGAAGTTAATTTTGCGTGCATTCACATTCATCCGCTGAACGTCAATGCCCCGAGCCCATCGAAACCACGCCACTGCAGAATTTGCTGCCGCAGTTGACACCCTGCGAATGGATGTGGTTGCCACCTGTGGTTTTGACATAAAAACCACGAAGGAGTGCGCGTTGCTTCAGCAGTTGATGCAACAACATGATGCGCGATTTACGCTTGGGATCAGCACGTTGCGGCGCTTTTTCCACCTCCTTCCTTCGGACAACAGTTTTTCGGTGACCACCCTCAATTCCCTTGCACGGTACGCGGGGAAATCCGGGTTCCAACATTACACCAACCTCATTGCCGATCGGCTCATTGCAGCGAACCAGGTGCATTGGGACGTGTTGGCTGTGCAGCATTTTGCACTGCCCGAACCGCCAGATTGGGCCACGATGATGGATCGCATCGATGCCACGCCTTTCTCGCAAGTGAGCGGGCTGTTCTTGCAGCAATTCGCCCAGCGGACCGTGGAAGCGTACGCGCGTGGACTGACCGCCGCGGAAACCCGGCGCGTGTTCAGCAGCAAACGGTGCCGGCGTTTGGTCATGGAGATTTTACCGCCGCTGAGCTGGATCGGCGGCTTCGGCAAGGAAATGTTCGAACAATACCTCGAGCACGCTTCCACCGAGGAGGAACGGCTGTATGCCCTCGGTGTGCTGTCGATGTCTGCCCTCTTTACGGGGGACCTCATTGAGGCGCGCACGCTTGTGGAAGGGGTGGAAGCTCGGACGACAGGCATGGTCCACATCTTGCCCTCAACGCGGATTTTGGGCCTGCAATGGCTGTTCGCCGCGTTGGACAATGACCGAGAAGGCATGGATGCGATTTGGGCAAAAATGGACGACGGCTACCGGTTGAAGTCGCAACACTCTACCGCTTATTCGCCCGATTGGGAGATTTATTTCTGTGACATGTCCGCCCGTTTTCTCCTCCTTTCGCGGAAAGCGTACCACCTCGAGAAGCACCTGCACTGCCTGCGTTCCCTGCGCGAGCGACCGCTGTTGCAGGTGGAGTCGAATCACTTGTTCCCGCTGCTCGACCTGCATGAGGTGTGGATTTTATGCCGGCTGCAGCGGCTGGAAGAAGCGACGGAGCATTTCGCGAATTTGCATCCGACGGGGCAGTTGCCGTTCGATTGGGCGTTTGGCCAAATCGTGTACCACGCCCTCGGCGAAATCCTACAACCCGACCAAGCCGAGCACCACCGAACAGAAGGGGACCGCCTCGTCGCAGCCACAGGATTCACGTGGCTGTCGGAACAATTGCGGCGGTCGGTTTAAACTTCGTGCGTTTTTTGGCGTCTACAAGGCCATGAACCACCCCTTCCTCACCTTCCTTGCATGTGCGCTCGCCGGCGCACTCGCCGCCCAACCCGAACTCAACGCGTGGCACCTCAACACCGATGGCGCCACCGGCAGCTATTGGAATGGCGCGGCCCTCATCGACAACGGCGTGTTGTGCGACGTCGAACTCGTGCAATATTCGGCCGACAACGTGTACATCACGGCGTCGGGCGTGCCGCGCTACCCCACCGGACCCTTCCCGGACGGCAACCCGTCGCAGGCAGAAGACCAAGACTACCTTTTCCGCATCCCTCGCAATCCGGCGGAAGGCCCCACGGGCGGCACCGAAACGGGGCTTGGACACATCGGGGTCTTCGTCAACGGGGTGGTGCTGTTCAATCCGTTGGATGCATTTTCGTACAACGATCAAGGGATTTGGCACCAAAACGGCGGCTACTTCGAACTCGACGGCTTCGACTGCGCCGGCGGACACCCGGCCATGGGACAATACCACCACCACATGGCCCCCAAGCCGCAGGACAACAGCCTGAACGTGCTGAATGACGTATGCTCAAACGCCCCGTCTCCCAGCCTGTTCACCCTCGACCCCGAGGTGCACAGCCCGCTCCTCGGTTTTGCCTTCGACGGCTACCCCATCTACGGGCCCATCGGCTACGCGAACCCCGATGGAACCGGAGGCGTGACCCGCATCGAAACGAGCTACCAACTGCGCAACATCACCGACCGCCACACCTTGCCCGACGGCACCGTACTCGACCCCACGCAATGGGGCCCGGACATCGGCGCATTCGTAACGCCCGTGCTTCCTCCCGGTGGTGCAGCAGTCGCCGCTGACCTCGGCGCTTACGCAGAGGACTTCGAATTCGTGGAAGGCAGCGGCCACCTCGACGTGCACAACGGCCGGTTCGCGGTGACGCCCGAATACCCGAACGGCACGTATGCCTACTACGCAACGGTCGATGCCGAATGGAACCCGGCTTACCCGTATTTCATGATGTCCTACCGGGGCGTTGTGGCCGAGGACAATTTTGCCCCTCCAGGACCTCCGGGGTCGGGCGGGGCGAGCACTTCGGTCGTCATCGGCGAACCGGTGGAAACGTGGAACGGGGCGTCGGCCGTGATGGAGCAGGGGGCGCGGACGTGGGGGCTGTACCCAAATCCCGCCACCGACCGGGTGGAGTGGATCGGCGACGGGCCGGCGGTGGTCCGCGTTTTTGATGGCACGGGCCACCTCGTGGAGGAGTGGCGGACCGCGGAGCGGGCGCTGGATTGCAGTGCTTGGCCGGCTGGGCTTTACCTGGTGGGGTCGGCGGAGAGCGGGTTTCGGCGGTTGATGGTGGCGGACTGAGGTGCGCGGGGTCGCAGTTTTTTTGCTCGGAGCGGCGCTGCCGGCGGCGGGTCAATGGGTGGTCGCGGAGGAGCCGGACTTGACCAGCGACGCGGGTTGGTGGGAGGAACCGGTGG
>JALQTD010000018.1 GCA_023264155.1 Flavobacteriales bacterium
AACGCCGCTGCGTTTTCCGTGTCCATTTTCATGAAATCCCGGTTGAGGTCGAAGTTGCGGGCGTTGCCCCGGAACCCGTATGCGAGGGGGCCGTTCTGGTTCGCTCGGCTGCAGCAATTGCGGTTTTGCGCCCCGCCGACGTTGTAGAACGGGATGATGGCGATGGTGGCTGCGCTCCAGTCGGTGGGGGCTCCGAACCAGCTTCGCTGCGCACTCGTAGGCCAAATCCCCGCAGCCGCTTCATCCCATGCAAGCTCCCCTTCCCCGTCCGGCAGCACCGGCTGGCCCAACAATTCCCGCGCCAAGGCCAAGCTCGCATCCACCCCGCACGGCTCGCCGGGGTGGATGGCATTGTTGATCAACACGCGCAGCCGTTCGGGACGTTGTCCCCGGGCAGCAATGACCCCGGGAATCCCGGGCATGGGCAAGGGGTCAGCTTGGAGCACGAGCGCATGAATAGGCTGTCCGCAATCGGCCCGTCCGATTTCCATCCAGTGCGCCCGTTCATCGGCATCGGCCAGGGCCTTGAAGGCGGCCACGCCCTCCTCCCAAGTGGGCGTCATGTTGTTGTGCGGCCAGCCGTTGGGATCTTGATCTGGGGTTTGGCCCCTCAGAATGAACGGACTAAGGAGCATGATGGCAGTCAAAATGCGGCGCATGGAACTCGGTTTCATTGTGTGGCCCAAAAGTCGGAACTTTGCAGCAATGATGCGTTTTATGCCCCCAACAGATGCCCAGCCCCAAGTCGGGGACGTCCTTTTGTCGGAGCCGTTCTTGGACGACCCGTATTTCGGACGGAAGGCGGTGCTGATTTGTGAGCACAACGAAGAAGGAACGTTCGGATTTGTCCTCAACAACTTCATTTCGCTCGAAATGAACGATTTGATGGACGATTTCCCCGAGGTGGAAACCCGGCTTTCCGTCGGCGGTCCGGTGAAAAGCGCCAGCTTGTATTACCTCCACACACGGCCTGACCTCATCACAGACAGCATTGAAGTGGTGGACGGCGTGTACATGGGCGGAACGTTCGAACATGTCATCGAAGGGCTGAAGACCGCTGCACTCGCCCAGCATGAAATCCGGTTCTTCATCGGTTACGCAGGGTGGTCGGGCAACCAGTTGATGGACGAAATCAAAAGCAAGTCGTGGTTCGTGACCCGGGCGAAGGGGGACTTGTTGATGGACACCACGCTCGGAGAGGATGATGTGTGGAAGCACCTGATCGCAGGCCTGGGCGATGACTACGCGCACATCGCGAACACGCCTCCCGACCCATCGGTCAACTGAACGTCCACGTAACGCGGTAGCCCATGTGGCTGCGTACATTCAGGACTTCCCCGGTGTCAAAAACCAAGTACTGTCCTTTCAGCCCCACCAGGGTTCCCTCGATCACGGGCTGCTTGTCCAGCCGCACAGAACGCACTTTCGCAGGCAAATGAAGCGCGGGATAGCGCATGGTTTCCACCGGGGCATCGAATTGCATGAAATCTTCGAACGCCGTTCCGAGGTGGTCGAACGCTTCTTCACGGGCGTCTTCCATCGCTTGGAGATCTGGGGTTTGGGCCAAAATCATCGCGCGATAGGCCGACTTGTCCGCAAACACTTCCTTCAACAGCACCTCCATCTCGCCGGCCAGCCCGCGGTACGGAGCGATGCACAACACGGTACCCGCGATTGCCCCTTGATCGTACCACCGGCGCCTCCCCGTGTGCGCCCCGGTCACCCCGACCTTCACGGTGCTCGTCTGCGACAAATACACCCAATGCGGCACGTTGTGGTGCGCCTCCTCCCACGCGCGATCGCGCAAAGCAATGCCCTCGTGGATGCGGCTGAGCTCCGGCCGAATCACACTCTCCACAGCCTGAGGAGCCGTTTGCCAAGCCGCAAAACTCAAGCCATCGCCGTATGTTTTTCGGATGCGCTTGCCGGTGGCGGTGCAATGGATTTGGCCTTCAAAGTCGATGCGCATGTGCTTGCCGAGCTGAGCCGAAAGATCGAATGCAGGGAGGGGGGCCAACACGTCGGCCCCCGTGTGGGTGTAATGCAAGACGCCCTCCGATCCTGGCGCAATGGCCAACTTCCTCAGATTTCCTGTCCAAACCATGCCGCAAAACTAAGGGGTATCCCTCCCCGCGACCACCTCCTTCAACGGCCACATTCGGCCGTTCGTCGGCATTAACACACATTGTATCCAAAGTGACTCCCGCCGGAGCGTCATTTCAATGGGTTGTCGTATCTTGTCTCTCAAATATTCATCACATGAAAACACCTTTACTGTTCGGAGGCTTGTTGTTGGCCTCAACTGCTTTTGCCCAGCTTTACAGCGAGGGATTTGAGGGGTACGCGGCCGGCGATTACGTCTGCGTTGATAACCCGGTTTGGGTTCCATGGAGCGGAGACAATGCTGCAGGAACGGATGAGGACGGACTGATCACAAGCGCTGAAGCGCATACCGGTTCGAATTCTCTGAACATCATTGGACAAACAGGCCCCATGGACGTTGTCATGGTCACGGGCCTCTCCTCTGGTAGCTACGATTGCAGTTGGTTCATGAAGATTCCTGCAAACTATGCAGGGTATTACAACGTCCAAGAAAACACCGTTCCTGGTGTGGGTTGGGCCTATGAAGCTTATTTCGCAGAAGACGGCACATTCGAATACATCATGGATGATGCCCAAGTCTCTACGGGAACTTATCCGGTGGATGAGTGGTTTGAATTGACCCATGAAATTGACTTGGACAACGACTTCATCCAAGTGTACATCAATGATGTTTGGGTCGGTGCATGGACGTTCGACAGCGATTTCGGCGGGGTCAACTTCTTCGGTACCGGCACGGCATCGGCGGTAGGTAACTGGTTCATCGACGACATCGTCATCGACGCAGCAACGTTCACGTTGGGAGTATCCGAGGCCGCTCCAGAATTGGAACTTTCTTTCGGTCCTAACCCCGCGACCAATTCCATCCTTCTGACGGGCAACGTCGACCAAGCTTGGGTCCGCATCCTCGGATTGAACGGCCGCCTTGTTCACGAAGAATTGGTTTCAGGCCTGAGCCGCGGTGCCCAACTCGATTTGAACTTGGTTGACGGCATCTACTTCATCGAACTGACGGAAGGAGAGCGCCGCACGATGCAGCGACTCGTGATCAGCCACTGATTCCTTCAGCATAAAATTTTAGAAAGGGCATTCCGAAAGGGATGCCCTTTCCGTTTGACCTCAGGTTGCGCCAATTTCGGAATCGTTGGGAAGGTTGTTGTAACAATCGCAACACACATCCGTAAATTCGCCCAAGCAATACAACTGAAACCATGAACAAGCGCTTTTCGTTTTTGACCGCCTTGATGTTGGCATGGGCATGCACAGGCCAAATCCCTGCACAGGACGCCCCCCACACCATCACATTGGAGATTGAAGGCCTCAGCAACGACACGGTTTACCTGGCCAACTACTATGGCGAAAAAATGTTTTACGCAGACACGGCCATCACGGACGCGCGTGGCAAGGTGGTATTTGAAGGACGTCCATTCGAACAATGCGGTAAGTTTGCTGCTGTGATTCCCGGCCCCAAGTTCTTCGAGTTCCTCGCGGTGAGTGAAGACATCCACATCAAGACGAAAGCTGCTCAACCCGCTGCCTTTATCGAGGTCATCGAAAGCCCGGAAAATGAAATCTTTTACGATTACCTGAAATTCTTGCAAGACAAGCGGCAAGAAGCGGGGCCGTTGGAAGCCGTGATGATGGACAGCACGGCAACGGAAGCCGAAACCGATGCAGCCCGAGAACAATTGATGGCGTTTGGGGAAGAGGTTGAGGCCGAGCAGCGCCGGCTCATTGCAACCTACCCGGACTACCTGTTTGCCAAGTACCTGAACATGCTTGTGGAGCCTGAGGTGCCGGAATTGAACGGCATACAGAACGCCGACGAGTTACGTTACCGCATTTACCGCGACAGCTATTGGAAGCGGGTGGATTTTTCAGATCCGCGTTTGGTACACGATGGCAGTTTCAACCGCATCCTTGACCAGTACATCAATCAGGTCATTCCCCAAGCTCCCGATACGGTGCTCACGGAGGTGGTGAACCTCGTTGAGCAAGCCCGCGGCAACGACGAAATGTTCAAGTACATTTTGCATTTCGCCACATTCAACGCGGAGTCCTCTGCCATCATGTGCATGGACAAGGTGTTTGTTGAATTGGTCAACCGCTATTACCGCCGAGGAGAGGCAACGTGGCTGAATGAGGACCAATTGCAGAAAATCCTTGACCGGGCGGACGAATTGCGTCCAACCCTTTGCGGAAACCGCGTCCCGAACATCATTCTGCCCGGCTTGGACCAAACCACATGGGAGAGCTTGTACGACATCGACAGCAAATACACCGTCGTAGTCATTTGGGAGAGCACATGCGGCCATTGCAAGAAAGAGTTGCCGAAAATCCAGGAACTCTATGAAGAGTGGAAGGACAAAGGCGTTTCCATTTTTGCCATCGGAAACGACTTCGAGCCCGATCCTTGGCAAAAGTTTGTTGAGAAGCAAGGGCTGACGGAGTGGGTGCATGTGTCTGACAATCCAGCCATCAACGCCCAGGACAGCGCCACGGTGCTGATTCGGGAGGGCATCACCACCCTGGAAAGCCTCAACTTCCGGACCACGTTCGATGTCTTCGCCACGCCCAAGATGTTCTTGCTCGATCGCGAAAAGGTTGTGGTGGCCAAGCAAATTGGCGCCGAACAGTTGGGTGAAATCCTCCTGCGCTTGGAGGACATGGAAGCCAATGGGCTGCTCCAACCCATGATGAAGACGGAGGACCAATAAGTTCATTCATTTTTGAACCGGTCTACACAATTCTTTTTCAACTTCCTTCGGGCGCCTTTTCAAAACGCGAGTGCATTCCCAAGTTCACAGCATGCCTGCCGTGCCATGGTGGAAGGTGTGCCGTGGCAAGATGTCACATATATTGTCGAATTGGGGCCGGGAACTGGCGTCTTCACAGAGCACATCATTCAACGCGCACGAGCAGACGCGCACATCCTCGTAATCGAAGTTGAGGAATCGTACCTCGCGGGCCTTTCACATCGGTTCGGAACGCGAATTGACCTGGCACATTGCAGTGCGCACCTTTTGGATCAACTGGTCGCAGACAAAGGATGGCCGCGCATTGATTTAATCGTTTCGGGGCTTCCTTTCAACCTCCCTCCCGCTATTCGCAACCCGCTTTTCGCAACATTGCGTGCAAAGATTCAGGAGGGGACCATGGTTCGTTGCTTCACTTATTTTCCCCCGGGCATGCGAAGGGCGTACCGCGGGTTTCGGTGCCGACGCCAACGCATGATTTGGCGAAACATTCCTCCGATGTGGATTTACCAACTTGATGGGTAAACAAAGAGGGGCCGAGTTGGCCCCTCTTCTACTTCATCCTTTCATGGGTCAGGGTGCGCATGGCAAACCAAATCCGCTCAGCAACACCAACAAATCGGACGCACCGATGATGCCATCGAGGTTCAAATCCGCAGGGCAATCAGGAGTGAACTCACAGCTTCCATCATCATTTACGGCTGTCGCGTCGAAGTTGGAAGCTTCGGCCATGGTGCAACCTTCCGCCTGGTCAACTGCCAAAAGCAATTGAGCAAACTCTGCGGCATTTCCGCAGGCATCGACCAAGCCATACACCCGGGTAACTGCATATGTCCCCGTTTCGAGGCGCGCCGTATAATCTGTGAAATCAACCGTGACCTCGTGCTCATCGATCACGTTATCGTACAGCTCCAACGATGCCCAATCAGCGGGCTCACTGGACAATTCCACCACGCCTTGCATTACCATTGAGGGCGCAACAAATTCTCCGATGCAAGTTGGGATTTCATCGAAATCGCAGTTTCCATCTGCATCGCTATCGGTGCAGACCAAGCCATCGCAATCGTCATAACCCGCAGGCGGGTAAGTACACAAGGTGAAATCCTGCACCAAGCCAACGGCTTCATAATTGCATGCATCCTCATCACCACAAACGGCGCAGGAAACAAATTCACAGGATCCATCGGCTTCCGTGGCATCCACGTCGTAATTGCATGCGCCTTCATTGGTGCACCCGAGCACCTCCAACTGGTCGCAAACGCCATCGGCATCCTCGTCCAGCAAGCACGCTCCGTCGCAGTCCAAATAAGGTTCAGGGTATGAACACGTGCCATCATCATCGGTTGCGGTGGCGTCATAATTGCAAGCGGTTTCATCCGTGCAACCAGCCACTTCTAAGGCATCGCAAATGCCATCTCCATCCACATCACTCAGGCATTCCCCCGTGCAATCATATTCCGCCTGTGGGTAGATGCAGCTGATCGGTTCGCTCAATGTGGCCGCATCGTCGTAGTTGCAGGCAGCCTCATCCACACAACCAACGCATGAAACGAACTCACAGGTCCCATCGCTTTGGGTGGCCAACGGGTCGAAATTGCAAGCGGCCTCATTCAAGCATCCCGCCACTTCTGACGCATCGCACACGCCGTTGTTGTCCTCGTCTCCATCCAATACCGTACCGGTGCCATCTGTTTCACCCGAGCACACATCGCACCCTGAAGCAAAGACGCAGCTGCCGTCGGCATTCGTTGCGAGTGCGTTGTAGTTGCATGCCGATGCGTTGACGCACCCTGCGACCTCGTCGGCATCACAGATGCCATCGTTGTCGGAGTCGTTGTCTACTACGGCACCCGCTACACAGGTGTCACAAGGACCCGTGACATAGGTGCAAGCGCCACTCGCTAATGTGGCCGTGGCGTCGTAATTGCAGGCTGATTCGTCTAGGCAGCCTACGCATGAGGTGAAATCGCAGGAGCCGTTGTCCGCATTGGCAGCAGCACTGTAATTGCACGCCCCCATCGAAGTACAGCCTGAAATCACGCAGCTGCCATCGTCAATGGTGGCCCCTGCATTGAAGTTGTCCGCGGCGTCATTGGTGCAACCGTAACAGCTGCTGAAGTCTGAACAACCAGAATTGTAAATGGCGTTCGCATCGTAGTCACATGCCGCCGGGTTCGTGCACCCCACGCATGACGCATATTCACACGAACCGTCGTCTTCGGTGGCATTGCTGTCGTAGTTGCAGGCCTCCGCTACCGTACAGCCAGCGGTCAACATGTTGCCCGTAAAGGGGCCCGGCAGACCGCCCGTAATCACCAATCCGCAGACGGATTCAACAGGCAACCCCTGCACGGTTGCAGTCGGATCGTAGTTGGGGGTTCCGGGAATGACGCATCCAATCAATGAAGCCACGCAACTTCCATCATCCACATCGGCGAGTGGGTTGTAATTGCTCGCAGACGCATCCGTGCAACCAAGCGTTTCCAATTCATCCGAGATGCCGTTCGCGTTGGCATCCGTAAGCGGGTTGCCGTCGCAGTCCGCGTATTGGGCTGCGTACGTGCAGGATGCGTAATCGGCAAGGCTCGCCTCGGGGTCGTAATTGCACGCCGCGTCATCAATGCACCCCGCACAAGTGGTGGTGTCACATCCTTGATTCGACGTGGCGGATGCATCGTAGTTGCAAGCGTTGGGATCCATGCAGCCCAAAACCTCCTCCTCATCGCAAATGCCGTTTCCGTCTGCATCATTCAAGCAAACACCGCTGCAATCGCGGTTCGTGGGAGCGTAGGAACATGAGCCATCATCGTCTGTGGCCACACTGATGTAGTTGCACGCCGCTGCATCCGTGCACCCTGTCACTTCTTGAAAATCACAGACCCCATCGCCGTCGGTGTCATTCAAGCAATCCCCGAAACAATCCAATCCATCTGCAGGGAAAATGCACGTCGCGGCATCGCTGATGAGCGCCTCCACGTCATAATTGCACGCTTGGAGCACCGTACAACCCGCACAAGTTGAATAGTCGCAGCTGCCGTCGTCTTCGGTAGCTGCGGGATCGAAGTTGCACGCCCCGGCATCGTCGCATCCAGTCACCTCAAAAGCATCACAAACGCTATCACCATCTTCATCCAACAGGCACACCCCGTCGCAGTCATAACCAGTTTCAGGGTAGGAACATTCACCGGAGTCCGTGGCGGAGGCGACATAGTTGCATGCCGCCTCATCTTGGCAGCCGACCACCTCCTCTGCATCGCAAACACCATCACCATCCGCATCCTGTAAACACACGCCATCGCAATCAACCAAGGCCGAACCGTAGACATCCTCAGGGAACAAGCAAGAACCCGCGTCCGTGATGGTTGCTTCCGGGTTGTAGTTGCACGCCTCGACAATGCTGCAACCGCTGCAAGATGCGAAATCGCACGACCCGTCGTCCGAGGTAGCCGTGCAGTCAAAATTGCAGGCGACCGGGTTGGAGCACCCGCCCACTTCGGTTGCATCCGCCAAACCATTGCCGTCCATGTCCGGAGCGAAGGTGGGCGCAACAGCTACTTGGACTTCATGCCACAATTTTTGGTTCCCGCAATCGTCGTAAACCGCAAGGGCAATGGTGTAGTATCCCGAAGCAGTGGGGTCGACGGCTTGGATGTTGTCATCTGAGAACACTTGCCATGCGTTGCTTGCTAGGTTTTGGTTCGTGGCTAACTCGCTGATTTCAGCCGGATCCAAATTAGACAACGCCATGAGGTCCGCCATGTCCAACTCGAACATGGTTTCCATGGTATTCGTATAACAAGGATCAAAGTCCAAATACAAGCGAACATCCACATCTGCGAACGTGAGCTCACCCAAGTCCATGTAGACCATAAAATTCCAAGTCATCAACCCCGTCGGGGTGGGGTCAGCATAGCTTGTGGGCGAATAGCCCGCCGGTGCTTGGTAGTGGCCGCCGATGTACGGGAGGTTGTCTGCAGGCGCAATGACCGCTCGCCGCTTGATGCCGATGAACGCCGACATCGCGCTGTTCTCAGCAATTGCAAGGTGACCGTCCGACACCCCCGTGCCCAACTCAGGTTGGTTGAGGCCATCAAGGTACAACGCACCATCAAACCACGATGCGTCATAAGATTGTGACCACCCGGAAACCGGAATGTTGGAGGGTTGTGTGGGGCATATTTGCCCAAACATTGCGGTAGAAAAGGCCAGCAGCAGTAAGGTTGTGAACGTTCTCATCGGCGTGGGATTGAGTTGATTTAGCTAATTTACACAATGGCGCGGGAATTCGAAGTGATTCTGAGTGTTTAACGGGTCAATGTGGAACAATCGCAGTTCAGGATCCGGTGAAGTGAATTCTTTTCGGCTTTTCATCAAAGGGGAGCGGGTTTCCACGTACCTTGCGGCATCTTAAGTCCTTATCAATAGTGAACATTTTTGTTGGAAATCTCGCATGGGGCGTCGACGACGTCGCGTTGCGAGAAGCGTTTGAAGCCCACGGGGAAGTCGAGCGTGCGAAGGTCATTCATGACCGTGAAACTGGACGGAGCCGTGGATTCGGTTTTGTTGAAATGCCTAACCAAGACGAAGCAGAAGCTGCTTTGGAAGCCATGGAAGGCAAAGAACTGATGGGGCGCTCCATTCGCTGCAATGAAAGCGAACAACGCGAGCGTCGTTGAAGACATGTCTGAAAGAAAGAAGTGGCCTTGTGCCACTTTTTTTTTGCCTCAACATTCTAAACCTACTCAGGCACATGAAAAAAGCCCCGCGTAAGCGAGGCTTTTCTTGTAGCGGGAGAGAGACTTGAACTCTCGACCTCAGGATTATGAATCCTGCGCTCTAACCAGCTGAGCTATCCCGCCGACTTTTGCGGGGGCAAATATACGACAGGGATTGCACCGCCGATTTGGAAAGTGATTTTTTTTTCAAGGTTGTGCAGCAGGTCGCGAAAGCTGTGAGATTTGGCCTATCTTGTAACCTGACGATGGAAAAGGAAAAGTATCAAATCGAATTCCCCGTAAACTCCTCAAAAGGAGTGCTATTCAACGCTTTCAGTACGCCGAGTGGATTAGCGGAATGGTTTTGCGATGATGTGAACATCAAAAAGGATGTGCACATTTTTGTTTGGGAGGGAAGCGAGGAGTCTGCGCGGCTGGTTTCGAAAAAAAGGGATGAATTCGCGAAATTCCGGTGGATGGAAGATGAGGAGGATGGGCAGAACACCTTTTTTGAATTCCGCATCAAGGTAGATGGATTGACAGGGGATACGGCGTTGGTCATCACCGACTTTGCGGAAGCAGATGAGGTGGAGGACGCGAAGGAGCTTTGGGAAGCGCAGGTCGAGAAGCTGAAGCGCGTGTTGGGCGCTTGACATTCACTTCGTAAACGCTGCGTAGCGGGCCATGAAGGGCGCCATCAGGTGCTTGAATTCCACCGTGCGATCAGGCGTTCCTTCCGACGAGAAGGGCCGAATCTCTACGGCGATGGAGCATTCCTTCCGCTCATCAATGGGTGCGCGTGACCACACGGAAATCACGCGCTCAGCCGGTTGTTCAGGGGTGCCGTGGATGCTCAAGCGTTCGTGCTCATGCCACCTGCAAGCCTGGCCCGCGTTGGATAAGTCCGCGAGGCGATCTGTAGGCCAAATGACATGCAGCACCCCATTCGCTGCAGCCAACCGATCAATGGCCCGAAAAAGTGCTTCAATTGGAAGCGCATCGTCATGCCGGGCGAGGTTTCGGGCGAAGTTGGGGGATTTGGGTTTATCGCGAAAAAAAGGCGGGTTGCACAGGATGACATCCCAACCGGGTACTGCTTCAGCTGACCAAGCTAGGGCGTCTGCTTCAACGAGGTGCAGGCGATGCGAGAAGGGGCTGCATGCGAAGTTTTCCCGAGCTTGAGCTGCAGCGGAAGGTTCAAGCTCAACGGCTGTCACCTGTGCGTTTGTGGCGCGTTGTGCTGCCATCAAAGCGACCAGACCGGATCCTGTTCCAATGTCTAAAATGGCACGCGCATCCCCCAATTTGGGCCAAGCACCGAGCAGCAAGCCGTCCGTGCCCACCTTCATGGCACAGCGATCATCCCGCACCGTGAACTGGCGGAACTGCACAACTCGGTTGCCTGATTTGCCCACGACTACGAGGGCTTGCGGTTTTGCCAGATCTCGTAATCCGGGAAATCCTCAATGCGGTGCTCGGGGACCTTCCGCAACGGCTCCACCTCGTGCGCATGCTCGAGCATCTCACGGGGCAGTTGCCGATACAACGCGGTTCCCTCCTGCTTATGCGCCAGCATCGCATCGCTGACTTCACTGATTTGGCGAGCAGGATTGCCCACAATTAAGCTTCGGGGCGACCAAATGCTCTTCGCCTTGAGGAAGGCCAAAGCCCCCACGATGCATCCCTCCCCCAACACCACCTCGTCCATCAGGACCGCGTGCATGCCGACCAAGGTGTGGGCGCCGACGTGTGCACCGTGAATGATGGCGCCGTGCCCGATGTGGGCTTCTTCTTCAAAGCGGACGGTTTGGCCTGGAAACATGTGCACGACGCAATTTTCCTGGATGTTGCACCCATCCGCCACTTCAATGCGCCCCCAATCTCCGCGCAATACCGCCCCAGGCCCCACGTAACAATCCTTGCCAATGGTCACGTGGCCGATGACCGTCGCTTGCGGGTGGATGTAGCTCGTTTCATCCACCACCGGGATCATGCCCTTGAACGACTGGATCATGCGCCCGGACGCTCGAGGACCACGGCATAACCCTGCCCGACTCCGATGCACAAGGTGACGAGCGCGTAACGGCCTCCCGTGCGCTGCAACTCGCGAGCGGCGGAAAGCAGAATGCGGCCGCCCGTCATGCCCAGGGGATGGCCGAGGGCAATCGCGCCACCGTTGGGATTGATGCGCGGGTCGTCATCAGCAAGGCCCCAGGCCCGGATGCAGGCCAAAGCCTGCGCCGCGAAGGCCTCATTGAGTTCGATGACGTCCATGTCCGACAGCTGGAGCCCCGCACGTTTCAGCGCCAGGTTGGAGGCTTCTACAGGGCCGATGCCCATGATGCGCGGTTCAACGCCGACCACGGCATTGCTCACGATGCGAGCCAACGGGCTCCAGGCATGTTGAGCAACCGCAGCCGCATTGGCGACGAGCAAAGCCACCGCTCCGTCATTCAATCCGGAGGCGTTGCCGGCAGTGACGGTGCCGCCCTCTTTGCGGAATGCGGGGCGCAATTTGGCCAAGCCCTCTGCCGTTGTTTCCGGCTTGCAAAACTCATCTTCAGCGACCACCAAGTCCTCCTGCTTGCGCCTCGGGACGCGGATTTCCATGCATTCCTCCTTGCGGAACGCGACGGAGGCCGCCGCCTTCGCCTGCGACCACGCTGCGAACCGGTCTTGGTCCTCCCGGCTGATGTTGTACAAATCGACCAAGTTTTCCGCCGTTTCTCCCATGCCGTCTACGCCATAAGCGGCTTTCAGCGCCGGATTCACGAACCGCCAGCCGAACGTTGTGTCAAACATTTGGGCGTCGCGCCCGAATGCGGCCGAGGGCTTGCTCATGACCATCGGAGCCCGAGTCATGTGTTCCACGCCACCCGTCAACACCACGTCTGCATCGCCTTGCGCCACCATGCGCGCGCCATTCACGGTCGCTGCCAGCCCCGAGGCGCACAACCGGTTTACCGTTTCACCCGGAACGGTATGTGGGATACCAGCCAGCAGGGAGGCCATGCGCGCCACATTGCGGTTGTCTTCACCCGCTTGGTTCGCGCACCCGAAGAGCACATCGCCCAAGGCAGCCGCATCCAATTCAGGATGGCGGCTCACCAATTCGCGCATGACACGCGCTGCTAAATCATCTGCCCGAACACCGGACAATCCCCCTCCCAATTTTCCAATCGGGGTGCGGACCCCGTCGATGATGTATGCATCCATGTTCTCGCGTTTGGCGCCAAAGATAACCCGCAGGACAGGGACGACCCGCGTAGCTTCAAGAATTCACGCCTTGCCCAAGACCCACCGCGCCAGCAGCGCGCGTCATTCTCCAGCCACCCCGTTCATCAGCGGATCGAACACGAACCGCTGCACGAGCACGACCTCTCCACGGAAACGCGCGTACATCCGCGAACCGTCGTATGGCATCAACTCGCCCGCCTCGTCATACTGATCTTCGACGGGATCTTTCCAAAGCAACTCGATGGTCGTGGGGTCGGTTTGGCCGCGTCCCCAAGCGCGCATGGTGAAGGCGGGGGGGTGCGCTTGTTTGGCCTCCAATCCCTGGGCATCCAAGTGGTGGTTGTACGTCTCCAAATGCACCTTCCTGAACCGCAAAAACTGGTCCTGCCACGCCAACGTATCTCGCACCGCCAGCCGCCTTCCATCCGCGCCCCAAACCGTCAGCACGCCATCGGTCGCGATTTCCATCGCGTAAGAAGCATACTCCGGATCGTGTGCCTCCACCTCCACCCGATGCAACGACCTCCCCGGAAAATCGAACACCCCGGTGTACCGCCATTCGCGCTCATCGGTGAAAAACCGCGTGCTCAAAAAACCCGTAAAGCCCTCCATGTGCACCACGTAGGGGTCGCGCGCCTTGCCTTCCGCGGTTTCGAGCACCATGTAGGTCCCGGTGTGGTTCTGCGTAGCGGTGCCGATGTACCACGTTTTGACGGGGGAATCGCCGCCGGTGTAAATCTCCACCTTCTTTCCGCGGGCCGCAAGCATCTTCACCACCTGCTCCCGCTCTGCTTGCGGTACCGGGCCTTTCACGCGTGCGCGCAAGAAGGTTTTGAGGACCAAATCCACCGCATCCTTCCGCGCCCAATGCTCCCCATTCAACAACCAATACCGCTCCCCCGCGACCCGCTCCAAATCCGCCACTCCCCCATCGCGATCGGCAATGAAAATCCGCGTCACGGCAGCCGTATCCGCCAAGGCAAAGTCCGTGGCCGCATCCCCTTCGAGGTTCCCACTGTGGTGCTCCGCATACCAATTCACCGCCGCTACGACGCCCGTCATCAAGAGCAGGATGTAGAACAACCGCAAGTTGCGGTGCATCGAACGAGGGGATGAAGATCCGTGCATCATGAGGCGTGTTGTTTTCCGTATTTCCGCTGGCGCAAGGCCGTAAACAAGCGACCAAGGGCCATGACCAACAGCAGGGGCAACCCCACAGCCAGGGCTTGCCATGTCGTTCTGCCCGTGCGAATTTTCTCCACATCGAGGGGCCTGAGGTCGATGGTGCGCGACCGCACTGAAATGGCGGCGGACTCGTCGAGCAGGTAACTGATGACGTTGAGCAGGAATTCCTTGTTGTCGTAAACCACCCGTTGGGCATAGCGGTCGTAGCCGAGGGGAACGATTTGCGGCCGGCCTTGTGCGTCCACCACCACTTTGTTGCGGGCCAAATCCCCATCCCCCACCACCACCTGAGCCGTCCGCGTCGAGCGCTCCCGGAATGCAAAATCAGCATCTGACCGGAGCACCTCGGGGATGCGGTCGCTGAACGCGCTTTGGAATTCCCCTTCCAAAAGCAGGGCGAACGGCTGCCGCCCCATGCTGTTCTCGTTGAAATAGTCGGGAGGCAACTCCACGATACTGCTCGCCACCCGCACCGGAGCCTTGTATTCCCGGCTGCGCTCCGAAGAGGAAAGCAGCACGGTTTTGCGCACATCCCCCTCCCCCCCGACCGGATCCACGCGCGAAACGAAATCGAAGTGGATGGGATCGAGGTTGGTCGTAATGGGGTGTGAAATGCCTTGGGGCAATGCGATGGGTGCGAAATACCACGAGAACATCTCGTATTGGCGCTGGTTGCCGTTGGGCCCCGCATCGAGCATGATGGGCGCGCATTGCGGGTCAATCACGAGGTTCCGATTCAGCCGTGCGCCGTAGGTGAACAGCAGGTCATAGACGCCGAGGTCGCGGGTGATGCCGTGCGTGACTTGGTTTTCCCGCAAGCTGTCCAAATCCGTGTGGATGGGGTCGATGAGCCACAGCACCTTGCCGCCATTCATCACGAACTGGTCGATGAGCAGCTGGTCTTTCGACGGGATGGTGGAATCCGGCTTGGCGACGACCAGCAGGTCGAAGCGGTTGCGGCGGTGGGTCATGCCATCGAGTTTCTCGCTGAGCACGTGGAGCTTGCCTTCGAGGCGCACCCGTGTCACATCGTAATCCACTTCGAGGGAGCGGGTCAAATCCGCCACCTCCAACTCGTTCAACTCGCCGTGCCCTTCAAGGAACGCGATTTGTGGGCGCTCCTGGCGCGCGGCGCGGCGCAAGGCCGTGACAAGCTCGTACTCAATGGCGTTGATGGAGCCCTGCATCATGGACTCGGTGGGCTCCGGCGTGTCGCTTTTGAAGAACTGAATCGGAATGTCCTCGCCTTTGTAGTGGAGAACGGCGGCCGGCCAAACCGTTTTGAACGCTTTGACCCCTTGTTCCTGGAAGGCGATGCGCGTGAAACGCAGGCCGCGATCGTAGAGGGTTTGCTCGTTTTGGCCTATGGTCTGGGCATCATCAATGGCGTAAATGTCCTCAAATCGGTAGCGCACTTGCCCATCACTCGCCGAGGCGAACTCTTCCAACTTGTCGGCAATGGCCCGTTCCAAGCGGCGCCAAGTAGCCGGGAATTCCCCTGTCAAGTAGCACGTCACCAGCACCTCGTCTTCCAGCCCCTCCAAAAACTCAGACGTCGCCTCGGTCAGGCTGTGGCGGCGTTCAGCCGTCCAGTCAAAGCGCAAGTCGAGCACGGAAAGGCCCCACCAAGCCACCGCCACGGTCGCTGCCGTCAACAGGAACCGCACCCCGTCGATGCTCGGCCGTTCGAGGCGCGCCCGCAGCGCCCATTGCGCCCCGGCGAGGCTGATGGCAATGAGTGCAGCGAAATACCCCACGTCTTCCAGTTCAATCAGCCCGCGCCCCAAGCTCCTGAAATGGGCCTCCATCCCGAGCCGGGAGAATGCGTGATCCCAGCTCCCCAACAGGTCAAACGTCCCCATCGCCGTGAAGCCGATGTACATCACCACCGAAGCCAGCACGGCGTTCAGGAAAGCGACGAGCGGGTTCGTCGTTAAGGCGCTGAGCAATAGGCCGATGGCGACAAAGGCACCGCCGAGGAGCACCAAGCCGAGGGCACTACCGAGGGTGGCACCGAGGTCCAAATTCCAAGCGGGCGAGCCCAAGGCCCCGATGACCAATACGTAGGCGGCGGTGGGAAGCAGGGCGGCGATGAGCACCGACCAAGCGCCAAAGAATTTGGCCCAAACCACCGCTCCCTCGCTCAGCGGACGCGTCAGCAGGAGCTCCAACGTTCCGGACCTCCGCTCCTCAGCGAAACTGCGCATGGTGATGGCGGGGACGAGGAACATGAACACCCACGGCGCCCAATCGAACAGGGGGTCGAGCGTGGCCATGCCGCCATCAAGCAGGTTCCAATTTCCCGGGAATACCCAAAGGAAAAGCCCCATCAACATCAAAAAGGCCGCTACAACGACGTACCCCATCAGCGAACTGAAGAAGGACCTGAACTCTTTTGCTATCAATGCGCGCATGGCCGCGAAATTAACGACAACCCGCAACGCCTGCACGCCTTTTCACAAGCGTTGTGTTCACAGGAGCCGTGTAAAACTTGTGGCGGTGGGCGGGCCAGCAAACAGCTGCTTGGTTGCAGGCCACACCGTTCCGAACAGCGGCGAACCACGGTAGGCATCCAAATCAGCGGCACTGCGCCAGCGGCTGACCGTGCTGTAACCGATGCCTTCCGCTGCTGGGCGCTCCACCAAGATGACGCCACCGCAGCCAGGCATGGCCGCGATGGCCGCTTGATGCTGTTCAAACAGGGCAACGAAGGCTGCCGCCGTGTCCGCATGGAAGGTCATGTGCACGAGGCGCAGGACCGGAAATTCGTTGTCGGGCGTGATGTTCATGCGCCCAAGGTGATGCGCACATCCTGTTCCCGGCGCAAGCCGAGCAAGGTATCTGCCCCTCCGTTGCCACCGGGTGCGCTGTGGTTGTTGATGGCGATTTCGAGCAATCCGGAGGCGTTGAACAAAGCCACGGCGTCACCTGCCGCCACCTCGTGGTAGTGGGTCGAGATCCGACGAATGTCCATGCGCGCGGAGCGCATCGGAATGATGAATTCCCGTTCCCCGACCACTTCCTCAAACAAGGCGCGGGAAATGTTGGTGACGGCGTTCCCGAAGTGGTCGATGAACACGATTTGGCCCACGAGCTCATTGCCCTCAAGGCGCGGCGGCAAGAGGTTCAGGGGCTCCAGCGCGGGCGCCATGCGGCCGATCGATTCCGGTGCGCCCCCCGTCATCAGGTGCGCCGCAGCCGGCACGAACCACTCCCGCTCGGGGAAGGTTGGCAAGGGCTCCTCCGTGCGCACCCCGGACAGGTCATACACCATCGGCGCCTCCTCATCGAACAGCAACCCAAACGCCTCGTTGTCCGCCCCGAGGTAAAATTGCCGTCGGTACTTGACGAGCCGCAGTGGGCGGTCACAAGCGGCCTTCACACACAGCAAATGAACCGAGTTGTCCGGAAATTCCGGCGCAACCTGCTTCAACACCCACACCGCTTCCGCTACATCGTACTTCCGGATGCTGTGTGAAATGTCCACCACCTTGGCCAAGGGGGCGCGCTTGTATATCGCCCCTTTCAGCTGGGCGACATGGGGACTCCCTTCCCCGTAATCAGAAGTCAACGTAATGAGTGACACGGTGCAAAGGTGGTGCGTATTTTTGCATCCACATGCAAGAACTTACAATTTCACTTACCTCCATCGATCCGAGGGAGTTCATGGGCAAAGATGAAGCGAATTGGCGCTGTTTGAAAGCCCATTTTCCAACGCTGAACTTGGTTGCACGGGGGGATTGGGTTCGCGCAAAAGGGGCCAAAACCGATCTGGGAAGGTTCGAGGAAGTCATGAACCTGTTGATTTGGCATTTGGAACGCTACCAACGCATTGATGAAGACGATGTGCTGCGGCTGGTGAAAGCGGAAACCGACACGGTCCTGAGCCAAGCGCGCAACGACGACACCATCGTCTACGGCGTCGGCGGAACGCGCATCGCTGCCCGCACGCCGAACCAGCACAAGCTGGTCGAAGCCCTCCGCGCGAAGGACATGGTCTTCGCGGTGGGCCCCGCTGGAACCGGCAAAACGTACACGGCAGTGGCCATGGCGGTGGCCGCCTTGAAGGACAAGCGCGTCAAGCGCATCATCCTGACCCGGCCGGCCGTCGAGGCGGGCGAGAATTTGGGGTTCTTGCCGGGTGATTTGAAGGAGAAGCTCGACCCGTATTTGCAGCCGTTGTACGACGCGCTGTTCGACATGTTGCCGCACGACAAGTTGGTCGACCACATGGAAAAGGGCGTCATCGAGGTGGCGCCGCTGGCGTTCATGCGGGGGCGGACGTTGGACAAGGCGTTTGTGATTTTGGATGAAGCCCAAAACACGACCGTCGCACAAATGAAGATGTTCCTCACCCGGATGGGGCGCGAGGCCAAATTCGTGGTCACCGGCGACGCCTCACAAATCGACTTGCCGCGCAAGCAGCAGAGCGGACTCACCTATGCCGTGCGCGCCCTCCGGAGCACCGATGGCCTGCAATTCATCACGTTGACGGGCGAGGACGTCATCCGGCACCGGCTGGTGCAGGCCGTCATCCAGGCCTTCGAGCAGACCGATGCGGAGATCGAAAAGGAGGAACGTGCACGGGCGGAAGCGAGGAGAGCAGCACGTGCTGCAAAAGGAACCGACACCGGACCGACAACAGCTTGACCTCGCTACCTTTGCACCCGATTTGCACGCCATGAACACCATTGCCTCCACGGATTTTCACTTCACCGGCCAAACCCAAGCTTACCACGGCAAGGTCCGCGACATGTACACGCTCGAGGGCGGCCGCATGGTAGCGGTGGTTTCCGACCGCATCAGCGCTTTCGACGTCATCCTGCCGCAAGGCATCCCATACAAAGGCGAGGTCCTGAACCGGATTGCGAGCCACTTTCTCGATGCCGTGGCGGACATCGTCCCCACCTGGAAACTGGCCACCCCGCATCCCGCGGTGACGATTGGACACACGTGCGAACCGATCCGGCTCGAGATGGTCATTCGGGGGTACCTCACCGGCCATGCGTGGCGCTCCTACCGCGGCGGTGACCGCACCCTCTGCGGCGTTCCGATGCCGGACGGGCTGAAAGAGCACGACCGCTTTCCGGAACCCATCATCACCCCAGCGACGAAAGCTGAAGCAGGTCACGATGAGGACATCAGCAAGGAAGACATCCTCAAGCGGGGCATCGTTTCCCCGGAATTGTACGCAGAACTCGAGCGCGTCACGCGCGCCCTGTTCGCACGCGGCACCGCCATGGCGGCCGACCGGGGCTTGATCCTCGTGGACACGAAATACGAATTTGGCCTGCGCGACGGCGAATTGATGCTCATCGACGAGATCCACACGCCGGACAGCTCACGCTACTTCATTGCTGAGGGCTACGCGGAGCGACAAGCGAATGGACAACCGCAGCGGCAACTGAGCAAGGAGTTCGTTCGCGAGTGGCTCATGGCCCACGATTTCATGGGCAAGGACGGCCAAACCGTGCCCGATCTGCCGGAAGATTTCATCCGCGTGGTCTCCGGGCGTTACATCGAACTGTTCGAACGGCTCACTGGGACGACGTTTGAAGGAACTGCATCTGAGGCGCCCGAACAGGATGTCCGCGACGCGGTCGAAGCGTGGATTGCAGCCCACCCCGCATGAGCAAGCAGCAGCCCTGGCATGAGGATGCCTTGCACCTGGTGCGCACATTGAAGTCCGGAGGCGTCATCGTCTCGGCGACGGACACGGTTTGGGGATTGGCGTGCGATGCGACCTCGCCGGAGGCCGTGGCCCGCATGGCTGCGATCAAGGGGCGGCCCATGGAGCAGTCCTTCCTGGCGTTGGTCGCAGATGAAGGCCAAATGGAACGGCTCCTGCCCCACTTGCCAGAAGCCGCCTGGGAATTGATGGAGCAATCGGACCGCCCGGTGACCGTGGTGGGACAAGTCGCCGCCGGTCACCGACTCGCGCCGGGCATGGTGCGCGCGGACGGTTCGCTCGGCGTGCGCTGCGTGTCGGAGCCGTACATGCAGTTCATCATTCGCGGGCTCGGAAGGCCCTTGGCATCGACGAGTGCGAACGTGAGTGGTGCCCCGACACCAACGGCCTTGACCGAGGTGTCGGCGGAAGTACTCCACGCGGTGGATGCCACAGGGGCGTGGGAACCGCAACACGCGGCACGTCCTTCTTGGATGGTCCGGTTCGATGAGGCCGGTCGGTTTTCTGTCCTGCGCCCATAGGGACTACCTTTGCCGCTTCCAACATGAATTACGCAGCTGACTTGTACTTGCCGGTGTTTCGCGCCGTCGGAAAAATCGCCGATGCCCAAGGCGTTCGGGCATTTGCCATCGGGGGATTCGTCCGGGATTTGTTGATCCAGCGGAAAAGCAAGGACATCGACATCGTTTGCGAAGGCAGCGGCATCGAACTCGCCCGCGCGGCAGCCGAAGCGCTGAAAGCCGGGCGCGTAACCGTGTTCAAGACCTATGGCACCGCGATGTTCCGTTGGAACGACCTCGAAATCGAGTTCGTGGGGGCGCGAAAGGAATCCTATTCGCGCGGCAGCCGCAACCCGGAGGTCGCCCCCGGCACGTTGACCGACGACCAAAACCGCCGCGATTTCACCATCAATGCCCTAGCGTTGTCCCTGAACAAAGCGACGTTCGGGGATTTGGTCGATCCCTTCGGCGGACTCAATGACCTGAAAAGCGGCATCATCCGAACGCCGTTGGATCCCGACATCACGTTTTCTGACGATCCGCTCAGGATGCTGCGGGCTGTGCGTTTTGCCACTCAGCTCGGTTTTGATATCGAACCCAGCTGCTTTGAAGCCATTCAACGAAACGCCTCACGGCTTGAAATCATTACTGCCGAACGCATCCACACCGAGTTGAACAAAATCATCTTGGCCCCCGTTCCTTCGGAGGGGTTCAAGCTGCTGTTCAAATCGAAACTGCTGCACGAGTTTTTCCCCGAAATGGTCGCGCTACAGGGGGTCGAGTGGCGCAATGGCATCGGGCACAAGGACAACTTTTACCACACCTTGGAAGTGCTTGACAACGTGGCGGAACACAGTTCCGACTTGTGGTTGCGTTGGGCGGCCATCCTCCATGACATCGCCAAGCCTCCCACGAAGCGGTTTCACCCCGATGCGGGCTGGACGTTCCACGGCCACGAGGACCGCGGGTCCCGCATGGTGCCTAAGATTTTCAAGCGATTGAAACTTCCGCTGGACGCCAAGATGAAGTACGTCCAGAAGCTCGTGCTCCTGCATTTGCGCCCCATCGCTTTGACGAAAACGGAAATCACCGACAGTGCCGTGCGGCGGTTGTTGTTCGAAGCCGGGGACGACATCGACGATTTGATGGTGTTGTGCCGGGCGGACATCACGTCGAAGAACGAGGCGAAAGTGAAGCGGTATTTGGCCAATTACGACCGCGTGATTGTCAAGCTCAAGGAGGTGGAAGAAAAGGACCACGTGCGCAACTTCCAGCCTCCGGTAACCGGCGAGGACATCATGCGCTTGTTCGACATTCCGCCGAGCCGGCCCATCGGAGATTTGAAAAACCTGATCAAGGAGGCCATCCTCGATGGCGTCATTCCGAACGAACGCACGGCGGCCCAGCAGTTCATGATCGAACGCGCAGCCGAAATGGGACTCAAGCCGGTCATGGACGTGGAGGATTTGCCCGATCCGGAACCCAAGCCGAAGCAGCTCGCCATCGCACCACCTGCTGCCCCGCGAAAGCGGCGTCCTCGCCGCCCACGAAAGCCAGCTTAATCAGCCCTTCCAGCCGTCCTTCAGCGTCACCGCCCGATTGAACACCGGTGCGCCCGGCTTGCTGTGCTTCGAATCTGCCGCGAAGTACCCCAAGCGTGTGAATTGGTAGGTGATGCCCGGCGCAGCCTCGGCCAACAGGGGCTCCACCTTGGCCCCCTGAATGATTTCCAAGCTATCCGGATTCAGGTATTCCATGAAATCCACTTCGCTGTCCTTGTCGGGCGAAGGTTCGCTGAACAACCGGTCGTACAGGCGCACTTCAGCATCGACGGCATGACCGGCATGCACCCAGTGCAAAGTGCCTTTTGCCTTCACGCCTGACGTGTCTTGACCGCTGCGGCTGTTCTCGATGTAACGCACATGGACCTCGGTCACCTCCCCTTCGTCGTTGGTGAGGTGATCAACGTATTCCACGATGAATGCGCTTTTTAAACGGACCGTTTTGCCCGGGGCGAGGCGGAACCACTTCTTGTTCGCCTCGACCCGGAAGTCGTCTTGCTCCATCCACAACTCACGGCCGAAAGGCATGGTCCGGGTCCCCGCGGATTCATCTTCCGGGTTCACCACGGTTTCCATCCACTCCACTTGGTCTTCCGGGTAGTTCACCACCACCAACTTCAGCGGACGCAAGACGGCCATGGCACGCGGAGCCACGCGGTTCAAATCGTCGCGCAAAGCCCACTCGAGCAAGCTGAAATCAATCACGTTGTTGCGCTTCGCCACGCCCACCCGGTCGGCGAAATTCCGAATAGAAGCCGGCGTGAAGCCCCGGCGACGCAGGCCGCTGATGGTGGGCATACGGGGATCGTCCCAACCGTCCACAACGCCTTCTTGGACGAGGCGCAACAACTTGCGCTTGGACATGATGGTGTAGTTGAGGTTGAGGCGAGCGAACTCGGTTTGTTCGGACGGGTAGATGCCCAATTGCTCGATGAACCAATTGTACAGCGGCCGGTGGTTTTCGAACTCCAACGAGCACAAGCTGTGGGTGATGTGTTCAATGGAATCGCTCTGGCCGTGGGCAAAATCGTACATGGGATAGATGCACCACGCATCGCCCGTGCGGTGGTGGTGCGCGAACTTGATCCGGTACATGAGCGGATCGCGCATGAGCATGTTCGGGTGCGCCATGTCAATTTTTGCCCGGAGGACGCATGCACCTTCCGGGAACTGGCCCGCGCGCATTTGCTCGAACAGCGCGCGGTTTTCGGCCGGGGTGCGGTCGCGGAAGGGGCTGTTCGTGCCGGGGACGCCAGGGGCGCCTTTCTGAGCGGCGATGGCCTCTGGGGTTTGGTCATCCACATAGGCCTTTCCTTCGTCGATCAATTGCAACGCAAACGCGTAAAGCTGTTCGAAGTAATCGCTCGTGTAAAACTCCCCGCCTTTCCAGTCGAAACCGAGCCACGCGATGTCCTCGCGGATGCTGTTGACGTATTCGGTGTCTTCCTTTTCAGGATTCGTGTCGTCAAAGCGCAGGTTCGTCACCCCGCCGTACTTGGCTGCCAGGCCAAAACTCACGCAAATCGCCTTCGCATGGCCGATGTGCAAATAACCGTTGGGCTCGGGCGGAAAACGGGTGATGACCTTTCCGCCGTGCTTGCCTGCGGCCAAATCGGCCTCGATTTTCTGCTCGATGAAGTTGAGGGACTTGCGTTCCTCCGATCCGGAATCGCTTACCGGGTGCGCCGCTTCGTTTGACATGCCGCAAAGTTACGCATTCTGCGCACCTGTTGTGGCGCTCACCGCAGCAACAAAACTTGGCCCGTATGGACTTGGTGGCGCGCGACCCCATTCGCCTCGAACACGGCCACAACGCGGTAGATGTACAGGTCTTGCTGGCCAAAGAAGGGACGGTCATCCCCTTCACCGTCAGGCACCTCACCAATCCACCCCTCGTTCGGGTCTTCGGTGTAGAAAAAGCGAACACCCCACCGATCGAGCAACTCAAAACTGTAATCCACAGGCTCGCAACTCATTTGAGGGATGAAGCGGTCGTTCCGTCCGTCGTTGTTGGGGGTGAAAGCGCTGGGGACAAACACGGAGCAATCGCAATCCTCAACCGCCACCTCGACGGTTTGGTTCCACGTGCCACAGGCGTTGCCCGCGGAAAAGACGTAGGTCCCTTCGTGGTCGACTTCCACGGAGAGGCCGTTGCCCCCGGGTTCCCAAGCGTACCACGTGGTGAACAGGGGGTCGGCGGGGTCGGCTGTCAGGACGGCAGTTTGGCCCAAACACAACTCGAACGCCTCCGGCAACCCCGGCGCATAGGGCGCTGCAAACGCAACGCTGATGCTGTCCGTGTACACACAACCGCCCAAGGAGGCCTGCGCCACGTAAGTCGCGGTGGAATTCACCACGATGGGGTTCGCCTGCACATTGTTCGGCCACCACGTCACCTCCGTATTCGCCGGCACGTCCAACGCTTCGAGGACCACGGATTGGCCGAAGCAATGTTGCTGATCGGGGCCCAAATCGAACTCCGGCGATGGGTAAAAATCAACCGCAATTTCATCGGTGTTGGTGCAACCGTCGACCGAGGCCTCCACCGCAATGGTGCCCGGGCCATAGACGTTGAAGGTTTCACCAAATTGGAGGCCGTTCCATTGGATCCAATCCGCTCCGGGAACAACCGCCTCGAGCACCACGGCCTCTCCCTCGCACACGCCGAAATCCGGGCCGAGATCGATGACCGGCAAAGGCACCTCCACAGCCGTGAACGACGCGGTGGCCTCACATCCGAGGTACGTGGTGGTCAATTGGATGACACCGGGGGCATCCACCACCACACTGGCCCCCGCCCCATTGACCGACCAATCGTAGTTCGCGGCGCCGGGGGCCGCATTCACCGTTGCGGTTTCGCCTTCGCAGAAGGAAACCGATAAAGGCAGCTGGGCATCGAATACGGGCAGCTGCGTGACTTCCAAGCCGTCCGTGGAAACGCATACGCCATCGGAAACCTCGCAGGTGACCGTTCCTTCGGCGTCGGCCACGTAAGTCGCTGCATTCGAGGAAACCAGCCCCCCATCGAGGAACCAACTGACCCATCCGGCGGGGTAATCCACTGAGCACACCGCTCCTTCGCCTGCGCAGATCTCCACGTCCTCCCCGAGGTCAATGGGTTCCACAGAAGATACCGCAACTTCTACGGAAGCCACCTGCTCGCAACCACCTGCCTCGATGGTCACCGTGTAGGAGCCTGCCGCGTCAACCGTCCAAGTGGCGGCATCCGGCCCCCCATTCCAATCAAACGCAGGGGCGTCGCCATTCCATCCCGCATCGGACGCGTCCAAGGTGATGGATTCCCCGTTGCACAGCGTTGCATCTTGCAAGGAAGAGGGCGTATATGCCGGAACCACATTGAATTCCATGCTGTCGCCGATGGAGCAGTCACCGTTGGACACCGTGACTTCCACCGTTCCGCTGCTGGGCGGGGTGAACGTGGCGCTGAAGCCCTGCGGGATTTGGTCCAAAACC
>JALQTD010000190.1 GCA_023264155.1 Flavobacteriales bacterium
ATTCACATCGTGCGTCCCTTGCGCATTGACGAAAGCCACGCTCTCTCCCGGCGCGATGACCAGCTCGGAGGGGGCGAAATAAAAGTCAGCCAAGGCGATGACGTGATCGGCTTCACATTGGGACCAAGCGGACACGTGGAGCACCAGGGCAGCGATGGCAGTTGCAGCAGCATGGATGCGGTTCATGGGGGTAAAACAAGCGAAAGCGGATCGGGTTCATGCAGGGTCCACGGTCGTGAAACGGCACTCCTTCTGCTCAGTGCGACAGGATGAACGATCGAAAGTTGGACCGGTCGATGGTGGTGACCGTGGTGCCATAATGTTCGAGGAAAGGTTTCGGTGTCCTTGCTGGGCGTTTGGCCTCCCATTTGAATTCGAAGGCCATCAGTTGTCCGCCCCGATCTTCCACGTAATCGATTTCTTGTTGTCGAACGGTGCGCCAGAAGTAGGGAGACATCGGTGTGCGCTCATAAGCGTTCATTTTCAATCGTTCGGCAATCAAGAAATTCTCCCACAGCGCGCCTTTGTCGCTGCGCAAATTCAGGGGGTTCAGGTTGTTGATGACCATGTTGCGGATGCCGTTGTCCCAGAAGTAGATTTTCCGCGAGTTTTTGATTTCATTGCGCGGGTTGCGGTTCAAACTGGGCAGTCGGAACACGATAAAGGCCTGTTCGAGGAGGTCGATGTATTTGGCAACGGTTGCCTTGTCGATGCCCAAAAACTGGGACAGTTCGTTGTACGACACTTCACTTCCCAGCTGCAGGGCGAGGGCCTTCACCAACCGATCAAGCAGTTCAGGTCGGCGAATACCTGTTAGGGATAGGACGTCGCGGTACAGGTAGCTTTCGGTGAGCTGTTGAAGGATTTCATGCGCATCAGTTCGGTGATTCAGCACATCGGGATAGCTCCCCATAATCAATCGCTCCTCGAGTTGTGCTTCCGCTTCGAGGTACCCCGCCTTGGCCTCGAATTCGCCCCACGATATGGGGTAGAGGGTGTACTGAAATTTGCGTCCGGTCAGCGGTTCCTGCGTGGATTGACTGATTTCAAGGGCTGACGAACCACTGATCAGCAGCTGCACGTCGGGAAATTGGTCGTGCATGATTTTGGCCAGCAAACCGATCCGGTCAATGCGCTGGGCTTCGTCAATGAAGACCCACTTGAATGAGCCGATGAGGCGCGCAAGTTCCGAGTAACCGGCCTGATGAAGGACGCGCTGCACGTGCGGGTCGTCGCCATCGAGGAACAAGGTGTTTTTGTTCGCGAGGCAGGCGTTGATCAAGGTGGTTTTTCCCACCTGTCTCGGGCCAAGAATCAGGATGGTTTTGCCTTGGTGAAACCGACTTTCGATGATGGGTTGTAAGCTGCGCACGAACATAATCCCCAATATTACATGTTTTTCCGCGAATACACTCCCCAATTAATACGTAATTTTGGGGAATAGGGGCCTCCGGAGGATTCAAAATCCGGCGTAGAGCGTGACGATTTCCCCGCCTTCTGAGACGAGGAGCAGGGCCAGCGCGCCAGCCGCGATGAGGAGGCGCCAGGCCCAGCGGGGGAGTTCAAAACGCATCATGGGCGAGGGTTTTTTCGGCGATTTGGGCGGCCCCGTAGCTGCTGTGGTGCTGGTGGTCGCGGAATGCGCCGGGCGTGTCGTTGAGGTCGCGGCCGTCGATCCAGGGGAAGGGGGAGGCGCTGAGGATTTGGGCCAAATCCGCTTGCAGCCGCACATAACCCGCCTCCGCCTCCGGCGCGTGGCTCCGAACAAAGGGCGCGTTGAACGGTCCGAGGATGAAGGTCGCTTCGATGCCCCACTCGGCGCAGGCGGCGATGAAGCCCTGCAGCTCGGCGGTCCGGGCTTCCAGCACCGCCGGGTCGGAGGCCACGGGCTTGAACCAGGCGTCGTGGTGGAAGTCCGCCCGCACCCCCCGCTCGAAATCGGTGCGCGGGTCCGGGGCGGTCGGCGGCTCGCCCTCCCACGGGCGGATCGGCGTGCCCAGCGGCTTGGACGCCACCCAGCCGCGCAGGTCCTTGAACCAGGCCTTGCGGGCACGGCGCAGCAGGCCGGCGGGGTTGAAGCGCTGGGGCAGGGGCAGGGCGGCGCGGCCCTCGGCGATGGGCCGAGCGATGGCGGCAGGCAGGTCCCCCGAGCCACCGAGCAGCAGCGGATCGACGTACCGGGTCCAGTACGTCGGGTTGATCGGGCCGTGCTCCGCGTTCCAGTAGACCGGATTGATGTAGTAAATCAGTTGCAGCCCTCGCAGCTGGTCGGCGTGCTGGGCCAAAACCGGCAAGTGCACCCCCGCCGTCCTCCCCGCGCCCGCAAGCACGGCAAACCGCGGTTCCACCCCGTTGAGGAAGTCCGGCCAGTTGCCGCCCGGCAAGCTCGTGGTCTCGGAGGTGCCGAGGCACAGCACGCCGTCGTGCAACCGGAGCGATTCGAGGAAGTGCGCCACCTCCGCGTGGTCGTCGTGCCGCCACGCCACGCCGCTCACGGCCTCGAGCGGCACCCCTGCCGGCGCCGTCGGCCGGTACTCCGGGATGAGCCAGGGACCGAGGAGGAGGGCGGCCGCGAGGACCGCAAGGAGGAAGCGCCCACGGGCGGCTTGGGAACGGGTTTGGCCTAAACGGTTCATCGCATCAACGCTTGCCACCACGCGGCCCACGCGCCCAGCGGATAATGGAACAATCCCCAGCCCAGCGTGACGAACAGCCAGGTGCCCGCCACGCTCGCTGCCTCATACCCCGGTCCCTGCCACCCCGCCGGCCGCCAGCGCTCCCGCCACAGCTTGTTCACCACCAGCCCCACGCCGTGCCACGCCCCCCACAGCACGAAATGCAGCCGGTCCCCGTGCCACAGCCCGCACACGAGGAACGTCACCACGTACGCCCCCGACGTGACCAGCAAGCGCCTCCCCCGAAGCGCCTCCCACCGGTTCATCCACCCGATGAGCGGCAGGAACACATACGCCCGCAAGAACCGCGAAAACGTCATGTGCCACCGGCGCCAAAACTCCCCCAAACTCCGCGACCCATACGGCCGATCAAAGTTCTCCGGCACCCGGAATCCCATCCACCGCCCCACGCCCACCGCGATGTCCGTGTACCCCGAAAAGTCCAGCAAAATGTACGCGGAATAGGCCGCGAGCGAGGTCCCCATCGACGCCATCGGTCCCCACCCCACGGCCTCCCAGTCCACCGCCCAAGGCCGCACCACCGGCACCAACACCAGCGTCTTGAACGCCCCCAACCCCACGCGCCACACCCCCGCCAGCGCCCCCGCGAGTTCCGCCCGGCGCGGCCGGTGCCCCTCCCCGTAGGCGAAGTTCCGATACGTGTCGATGGGCCCCGCTAAAATCGTAGGGAAGAAGAACGTGTAGTTCAAAAACGTCAGCACATCCGACCGCTCGATGCGCCCCCGGCGGTTCTCCACCAACCAATGCACCCACCGAAACAAGATGTAGGACAGCCCCAACTTCTCGACGCTCAACACC
>JALQTD010000191.1 GCA_023264155.1 Flavobacteriales bacterium
TTTGATGATCCCTACCAAAACCGCGAGGGAAACAAACGCTCCCGCAAGCCACAGAAAGGGTCCCTGCACGGCCCCTGCTTCTTGGGCGTAGTAGGCCAGCTTTTCTGCCTCGGGCATGGCATCGATGTCGCTCGAGGATTTGATTTGGTCACTCAGCAGGTAGGTGGCGGCCACGATGGGCGCAATGGTTGTTCCCAGTGAATTGAAGGCTTGGGCCAAACTCAACCGCCGCGATTCTCCTCCCGGGCTCCCCAACACCGAGATGTACGGATTGATGGCCACTTGGAGGATGGCCAATCCCCCCGCCACCACGAACAAGGCCAAGAGGAACAACCCGTACGTCCGGGTGTCCGCTGCCGGGTAGAACAAGGCACATCCCAAACCCGCCATGGCCAAGCTCGCGATGATGCCCGACTTGTACCCAAACCGGGCGATGAAGCCACCGCCTGGTATGGAGAACACGCCGTATGCGGTGAACCAAGCCATTTGGACCAAGCCCGCTTGCAAATACGTCAGTTCAAAGACCTCCTTCAAACGGGGAATGAGCGCGTCCACCAACACGGTGATGAATCCCAGCATGAAGAAAAGCGCCGTCATCACGAGGAACGGCATCAAGTAGCGGGAGGATTTCGTCTGTTCCATGGCCGGCAAAATAGCGACCAAACCGATGACCTCCCACCTCCGCAGCACGGGATTCCCCAACGCCGGAAATCCGCGCAGGAAATGTGCCGCAAAAGCAAACGCCCGCACGGAAGGCCGTGCGGGCGTTTGCTGCGCAAGAACGGGCGGTTAGCGCATCAACTGCACCGTCCCCGTGAACTCTTGGGCGTCGGTGTTGAAGCCCTTCAACCGAACCACCCAATTGTACACCCCATTTGGCGCGTAAAATTCGCCTTGTTGCACCTCGCCAATCCAAGCCTCTTCTGGATCCGTGCTGTGGAACACCTCCTCCCCCCAACGGTTGAACACCCACATCTCGAAATCCTTCACTCCGGTCATGTGCGCGCGGAATGCGTCGTTCAGCCCATCGTTGTTGGGAGTGAAGGCCGTGGGCATGTAGAAGTTTACGGGCCCAGGGATGTTCGTGTACGCTGAGTCCTGGCAACCGATCCAACTCGTCACCGCCAAACTCGCTGTGTAATCTTGGAGCCCGTCGTACTGGTGAATCGGATTCGGTTCATCGGACGTGTAGCCGTCCCCGAAGTTCCAGTGGTACACGAAGGCGCCGTCAAAGGGCTCGGCAGGCGACGGATTCGCGGTGAACTGCGCCTCGGTTTGGGACAACATGCTCACCGTGAAGTTGCTGAACAGGTATTGCACATCCACAGCCGTTTCAGCTTCCACTTCCCAGCCGCAGATGTCCGTTGCGACCACCGGGTAAGTCAAACTTTGAGTCGGGGTCAAATACTGCGACGGGCCATAGGCGTTCAAGGTCGGCCAGTAGTAAACAAATCCTTCCTCTCCTCCCGTGGCCGTGGCTTCCACCGAAATTCCGTCCCCTGCGCAAATGGTCACATCTTCCGAGATGGTGATGTTGAGCGGGATGTCGGGGATGATGTATTCCACTTCATCCGAGGCCGCACCACCGCACCCGTCGGTCACCTCCACCGAAATGGGGACCGTGAAAAAGCTCTGAACCACAATGTCCTCGTCGGAACTGTAGGCGCTGCCGTTGACTTGCCACGCATAAACGTACTCCCCTGCTCCGCTGATGATGTCGACGGCAATGGGTGTGTTGTCGACGCAAGAAGCGTTGATTGCATCTCCCAATTCAATGACCAACGGCGGGTTCTCGATGGTGATGTCCGTCGCGTTTGTGCCGGATTGACCACACCCATCGTTGACCACCACTTCAATGGCTGTATTGACGAGGGACTCCACGTAGACTTGTTCGCTGTTCTCGCCGGCCAACAGCGCGCCGTCTTGGTACCACGTGTAGGTGTACCCCCCCGAACCGCTTGTCACATCCGCCTCCACTTCAAACAAGGTCGTGCACGGGCCTACGAGCTCCTCTGGCATGGCCACCACCACCTCCGGCGCGGTGACCTCCACTTCGATGACCGCGGACTCCTCTTGGCTGCAGGCATCCGTGACCACCACTTCAAGGGTCATGTCCGCGTCCGTTGCCCCCGTGTAATTTTGGTTCCAATTCCAGATGTTGCTGCCGTTTTCGAGCCATTGATAAGAAAACGGTCCTTGTCCGGTCACAGAAGGTCCCACAGTGAAATCCTCGTTGCAGAGCACATCCAACGTTTCGGCGACATCCAAAATCAACTCGGGGATGTCGTACGTGACTTCAATGGAATCCGTCTCCTGGAACCCGCACGCGTCGGTCACGGTGACGTAAAGCATTTCAACGTTCTGCCAAACTTGCAAATTCACTGAACTCGGATCCCACCAACTGCCCGGCACGTTGTCCTCATCTTGATCGTACCAATCGTAGTCGTAAGACCCGCCAGTATTCGGGCCGTTGCCCCCTGTTGCTTCCGCCGTAACGGTGGCCGTACCCCCACACGAAAGTTCAACGGCATCGGGACTCATCGACACTTCAAACGGCGGGAATTCCAAAATCTCCACCTCCACTTCTACCGTCTCAGAAACGATGCCGCACGTATCGCCGACCGTCACAAAACACGACCAATCGTCCTCGGGACTCACCACAATGCTGCTCGAGGTTTCTTCGGTGCATTCCCAATAAAACGTGTAGTTTCCGTATCCGCCCTCGACCACGGGGGCAACTTCCAGCTCGTATCCCAAGCACGCCTCCGTTTCCAATCCTGTCACTACGAACGGCGGTGGCTCTTCGGCGATGGTGAAGGTGAAGAACGTCTCAAGTCCTCCGCCATTGCAGGCCGCCACGTTGTCAATGACCATCTCCACCACTTCATCGGGTTCACCGGGACCATCGATGGCCGCCACCAACTGGAACGACACCACTTGGACAAACGGCTCGAACACCACGGAATCGGGCAGCGGCAGCAGGGAGCCGTCGGGTTGCGGCTGACCATAATCCACCCCGTTGATGGCCGTGCTGTTGCTGTAATCGATGTACACCATCTCCTGCATCTCCAAGACCGTTTCCACGGGCCGTTCAAACGTCAGCGTCGCCGTGCCGCAATCCTCGTAAATGGTGTTCGCATCCGGCCCCCCCACGTCGATGCTCAAATCAATTTGCACCACCGCGTTCGATTGGAAAGAACCGGCCTCCAGGACCACAATGCTTTCGAGCGCCGTGTCCGAACCATCGGCGATGGTCAGCTTGATGTGGTAGGTCTCCCCGCATTCCACCTCATGCCATGCCGTGAACGGGGTGGTGTATCCGTTGATGCACGGCGTGCTGGACTGAGGCCCCGGGTTGTTGATGTAATAGGCGTCGTTGATTTGGTTGTTCACCGACGAAATGGTAATCGGGATCTGGGGATCGGTGTCCGGAACAGCCGCAATGTTCACCGCCCCATCCGGGAAGCCCGCCGGGCTAT
>JALQTD010000192.1 GCA_023264155.1 Flavobacteriales bacterium
CATGCGCCTCAATCGATTGAAAATCGTAATCCATGGTTGCCTGCTGAATTTCTGCCCGCAAAGGTAGCGCGCGCGGCGGTCGCCTTGAATCCCCTAACTTGTGCAGGCCAAACCCCGTGCATGTACCTCTCGAAAACCCCGCCCATCCTCAAGGCCGTGGCCAGCCACCTCACGTGGAGCGGCCCCCCTGAGGTCGGCGGAAACCCCGCGGTCTACCTCACCTTCGACGACGGCCCGCACCCCGAGATCACCCGCGAGGTCATGCGCATCCTCGATCGTTTCGCCGCCCCTGCCGCCTTCTTCTGCGTAGGCCAAAACCTGCAACGCCACCCCGAAATCGCCACCGAACTCCGCGCCGCCGGCCACCAAATCGGCAACCACCTCCACCAACACGAATCCGGCTGGGAAACCCCGACGCGGGCCTACTTGCGCAGCTACCTCACGTGCCGGGATTTGGTCGGAGACGCCCGCTGGTTCCGCCCCCCCTACGGCCGCATCACCCGCCCGCAAGCCGAAGCCCTGCACCGCCGTACCCAAATCGTGATGTGGGACGTCCTCAGCGGCGACTGGGACGCCACCCAAAGCCCGTCCGACTGCTTCGACCGGCTCCGCACCCACACCCGCCCGGGCGCCATCGTCGTCTTCCACGATTCGGAGCGCGCCGCCCCGCGCATGCTCGAAGTCCTGCCCCGCTACCTCGCCTGGCTCCGCGAGGAGGGCTACGCGTGCCACCCGCTCCCCACCGAATAGAAAAACCCGCCCACACCAAGGTGCAAGCGGGTTTTCAAGTTCAATTGAATTTGAATCAGGCGTTCGCTGCGGCGCGCAAAAGCCGCAACTTCTCCTTGATTTCTTCGATCTCGCGCTTGTCGGCGCGGATGGATTTCTCGTACTGTTCGCGGATGGCCTCAGCGCCCTTGCCGGTGAACCGCTCGATGTTCTCTTCGGTCTTCGTCACGCGGTTCTTGAGCCGGTCGATTTTCTCGCGCAGGATGTTCTGCTCCCGGCGCAATTGGTTGGAATCGTTGCTCGCGAGGTTGTCCACGCGTTCCCGGTAGTGCTCGATGGAACGCTCCGAACGCAGGGCGCTCAGGGCATCGTATTTGGCATCCATCGCCGCCCGGAAGCGGGTCATCACGCTGTCGAGGTCCTTGCGCGGCACGTGCCCGATGCCGTTCCACTCGGTGCTAAAGGCCTTCAGCTGGTCCAAATCCGCCTTCCGATCGCCCGTCAATTCGAACTGCTCAATGCGGTCGATGAGGGCCTGCTTTTCTTTCAAATTCGCGGCTTCTGCTTCGTGGCGGTCCGCAAATTGGGCCTTCTTTGCCTTGAAGAAGACGTCCTGGGCCTTGCGGAATTTGCGCCAAAGCCGTTGCTCCTCACCAGCCGAGCAAGGGCCGATTTCCTTCCATTGCTTTTGCATCTTGATCAGCTCATCGCTGGTGTTCCGCCAGTCGGTGCTGTCCTTCAAGGCTTCTGCTGCAGCAATGAGGGCTTCCTTCTTTTCGCGGTTGGCCTTGCCCTGCTCCTTGAGCTGGTCGTAGAACAACTGCTTGCGCTTGAAGAACACGTCAGCCAAATCCCGGAACCGGGTCCACAGCTCTTCGTTCTTTTCGCGCCCTGCAAACCCCGTGGCCTTCCACTCCTTTTGCAGTGCGAGGATTTTGCCCGTGGCCTCGGACCAAGCGGGGTGGCTGTCCTCCACCTCTTCAGCGACCAAGGCGCGCATGGATTCGATGAGGGCCTCCTTCTTTTCGGCGGCCACGGTTTGGCCTGCACGCAACGCATCGTAATGCTCCTTGACGGCATCGTAAATCGGACGGACAATGCCGAAGAACTCGTCCCCGAGCTCCTTGTAATTCTCCCGCGGAGAAGGTCCGACGTCGAGCCATTGTCGCTGCAAGTTGCGCGCCGCCTTCTCGCGTTCCATCATGTCCTCAATCTCCCCGAGCTTTTTCGCTTGCTCAAGCAGCGCTTCCTTCGCGACCAAGTTGCGCTTCAGGTCGTTCTCCTGCAGCTCCTTGTAAATGTTGATGTTGTAAAAGAAATCGTCCCGCAAACGGTAATACGTGTCGTGGATTTCCTTGTACTTATCGCCCGGCACATCGCCGACTTTTTCCCATTCCTCGCGCACTTCATGGAAGGCGGCGAATGCAGCGCCGATGTTTTCCTCCTCTTGAATGATTTTGCGCAAGCGATCGAGCATGGCTTCTTTCAAGGCCAAATTCGCGCGCTGTTCCTCAGCCACCTTGTGCCGCCAAGCTTTTTCGCGCTCCTTGAACGCAATCACGGCGGCATCGAAGGCCTCCTGTTCTGGGGCGTGCACGTACTCGAAGACTTCTTCCGGATCCCGGTCTTCTCGCGCCGCCCAAGCTTCGCGTTGGTTCCGGATGTCTTCGTGGTTCATGGCACGGAAGTCCTCAATGGCGCTGCGGACATCCTTGCGGATGGCCTCCAAGTCCTCGTTTTGGAGAAGGTCTTGGATACGTTTCAAAATGTCAGACCGCATGGGGCTGGGTTTTTGGGAAAAATGTGATGGCAAATATCGAAGAATCCTTTGCTTAACCCGTGATTTGGAGCCAAATTCACATCCGATGATGGAAAATGAGGAGCAAGCCTGGCTCGACGGGTTGCGCAAATGGTGTTCATCGCAAGAACGCTGTACGCATGACGTGCGGGAAAGGTTACAACGGAAGGGGGCCGATGAAGCCACGGCGGATGCCATCCAGGCGCAACTGGAGGCCGAGGGTTTTTTGAGCGAGCAGCGTTTTGCTGAGGCGTTTGTGCGTGCGCGCGCCCTTTACAAGGGATGGGGGCCCGCCAAGATTCGAGCCGGATTGAAAGCCAAACGCGTGCCCGATGCGGCCATCGAAGCCGGGTTTGCTGCCCTCGAAGGCAAGGCATTCGACACGTCGCTCGCCGAGCTGGTTCAGCGCCGAGTGAACGAGTTGCCCGAAGGCCGGGACCGCCTGATTCGGTGGCTGCTGTCCCGGGGGTTCTCCCTCGGTTCAATTCTTTCTGAATTGGAGGCGTTGGAGCGCGGCGGTTGAAGTCGCTGTGCCATCACCGCCGGTGCTGTACTTTTGCAACGCATGATCACGTCGGACCAAATCAACGGCCTCCGGGCCCGCGTCAAAGACCTGAAAGGGTATTTGGCCATCGAAGCGAAACTGTTGGAAATCGCGGAGGAGGAAAAGCACACCCAAGACCCTGAATTCTGGAACGATCCGAAGCAGGCGGAGGCGGTGATGCGCCGCATCCGTACGTTGAAGTCCTGGACGGAGAGCTACGCGTCGTGCGAGTCGGCCGTGGAAGACGCGGCGGTGCTCCTCGAATTCGCGAAAGCAGGGGAGGCCGAAGAGTCGGAGGTGAACGAGGCGTTTGGTGCGGCCCAAGAGGCGGTCGATGAGCTCGAGTTCAAGAACATGCTCAGCGCTGAGGAAGACAACCTCAATGCCGTCATG
>JALQTD010000193.1 GCA_023264155.1 Flavobacteriales bacterium
CCGCCCTCCCATATCCGCCTCCGCCGAAGTGAACCACAACGTGCCATCCGGCCCCGCCGCAAAGCCCATGTTACGCTCCCCCATCAGTCCATCCGCCGCATGGAACTCCATCAATCCGAGCTGCGTCCAACAAAACGCCCCACTCCCCACCGACCCCAGCCACAACCGGCCCTCCGCATCTTCAAACGCGTCCAGCGGATAAGGCGCCACCGGCCGATCCTCCGCTGCGGGCGGCGGCTCGGGAGATGGACTGGGGATCTTGCACGCGTAAGCCAACACGGTGGCGAGGAAGAGCAATCGATTCATGCAGAAAAGGTAACCCTCCCACGCCTACCTTCATACATCATTAACCAGGCGTGGCCTCAGTGGAGGTTCTTGAGCGCAAGAACCATTGTAAAAGTTTGATAATCAGTTATTCACACCGATTACGGCGCACAAAAAAAGCTGCCCATTACAGACAGCTTTTGAAGTCGGGGCGGCAGGATTCGAACCTGCGATCTCCTGGTCCCAAACCAGGCGCCGTAACCGGACTAGGCCACGCCCCGATCGCCTAAGCGGGGGCAAATATAGGCAAAGGTTCAATAGATTTCACCACTTTGAACCAAAACAATCCGACCTTTGTTTCAGCACCAAGACACCGAACCATGAAACACATGTTCCTCCTCCTTTCCATCGCTGCCATCGCCGCCATCGCATTGACGGCTTGGACACTGACTAAGGGCAAAACCACGTATTCTCCGCAAACTCCCGTGCAATCCTTCTACGACCTCCAAGCCAACACCCTCGAGGGTGAACCATTCGACTTCAACCAACTCAAAGGCAAGCGTGTGCTCATCGTGAATACCGCTTCCAAATGCGGGTTCACTCCCCAATACGAGGGCCTCGAAGCGCTGTACCAAGCGCACAAGGGAGGTGACTTTGTGATTTTGGGATTCCCGTGCAACGACTTTGGCAAACAAGAACCGGGTTCAGCCGACGAAATCGGCGCCTTTTGCCAACGCAACTACGGCGTGAGCTTTCAAATGATGGAAAAGGTCGCCGTGAAAGGCGACGAGCAACATCCGGTTTACGCTTGGCTCTGCAATGCCAACCTGAACGGAGTGGGCGATCACAGCGTGAAGTGGAATTTCCACAAGTTCCTCGTTGACGCGAACGGCCAGTTGGTGGCCTCCATGCGGAGTGCTGTCAAGCCCGATGACAGCGCCATTGTGGCGTTCGCAAGCGGGAAGTGATCGCAACGAAACCAAGGGCCTGACCTGTGGGTGCGCGGTCAGCCTCATTTTACGACTTGAAAAAGGGAAGCGCGCTTCCCTTTTTTTGCACCCATTAAGCGCTCACGTGATTTGTTTGGCCTCAACTTAAGCACCAACCTACCCAGCCATTCGTTTACAAAAAACCCGCTTTTAGACCATTCATATTGCTGATTAGTCGATAATTAGCTACATTGTGTAGCAAATCGAAATGAGCGACAATGTACGTGCGAACGTCCACCCTATTGCAGCTGTGCCTTGCGAGCCTCTTCACCTTGTGCAGTCTTCACCACGCATGGGCAGATTGGGGCATTTTCCAAACCTATGTCTTCCTTGACACCGGCGACGGCGTGGTGGGCTACGCAGGGAACACCAACGCAGATGGCGCACCGGCTTACCTCGGCAACGCGTTCACCTTTGTGGAAGGAGTGGACCCTTTCATCCTTGCTGGGGGCGAAATCAAAACGTGGAAAAACGGCAGTTCAAATGTCTGCGGTGGCAACCTCCACTACCGCATCCACGCAGAAGGTGCAACTCCGGGCGATTTCAATCCCGTCAACCTGCCTTTTGCCGAAAACATCGGTTTCAACGGTGATCAGAAATGGAGCACGGCTGCAGCGGACATCAACCTGCTTGCGGGTTTGGCCCCAGGAATGTACACGCTGGAACTTTTCTGGAGCTACCAAGGTGGTACGTACGGCGGATGTGATGAGGCACGCTACGAGAGCAACAACGGATCGAATTACAGCATCTCCTTTGCGATTGAGGAAGCTGTCCCATGCCAAAACGTGTTCACCCTCGACTACCTCGGAGAAACCTACTCGTTGGCGGCGGTCGGTGAACGGTGCTGGTTTGCCGAGAACTTGCGGGCCGAGACGATGAACGACGGGACCACCGAGGTGCCCCATGCCATCACGGGGATGTCGTGGCAGTATCCGGGCGCGAACCCCTACCGTTTGCCGCCCGGTGGCAGCACCGGATGGGTTTCGGAGTTCGGATGGTTGTACAACGGGGGGGCGGCGTCGAATGGTGGGATTTGCCCGAGTGGATGGAAGGTTCCGGATTTGGCCACCTGGGAAGCCCTCGTCGAAGCCTACGGCGGAAGCCTCGTGGCAGGCGGCCCACTGAAGGAAACGGGCAACACGACCGATGGCAACGGAACATGGAATGCCCCCAACACCGGCGCCACCAACGCGTCCGGCATGGGCCTGCAGGGCGCAGGATTCGCCACGCCCTCGAGCTTCAACAACGGCTTCCGCGCCTATGGGCTTTACTGGACCAGCGACTATGCAGTAACCGATCCAACTTTCGCCGTACAGGAAAAATACGTCATCGCCGTCCGCTGGGATGCCGCCACCGCCTACACCGAACAGTATACGATTCCGCACGGATTCTCCATCCGGTGCATGCAACGGTACACCGGCTGCACTGACAACACCGCTTGCAACTACGATCCTTCAGCGGACTACCACGACGCCTCGCTCTGCGATTTCTCAGGCCAAACCGCCTACGCCGATTCCGATGGCGACGGGGCCGGCGATCCCGCGACCACCACGACCTACTGCGCCGAATTGCCCGCCGGCTATGTCCTGGAAGCCGGGGATGCATGCCCCGACGACCCCGCAAAAACAGCCCCGGGCGCTTGCGGATGCGGGGTGGCCGATGCGGACACCAACGGCAACGAAGTGCTGGACTGCAATGAGGTGAACGGGTGCACCGACGCCACGGCCTGCAATTACAACACCGCAGCGACCATCGGCGACGGGAGCTGCATCTTCGCGAACGGCTGCGACAGCTGCTCTGGCGCTACGGACGGGACCGGTACCCTCATCGATGGCGATGCGGACAACGACGGGGTCTGCGACGAAAATGAAATCCCGGGATGCACCGATGCTACCGCGTGCAACTACGATGTCGCTGCAACCGACAACAACGGCAGCTGTGCGTACCCAACGGGCTGCGAATTGTGCAGCGGCGAAACGGACGGCACCGGCACCGTCATCGTCGGGTCTGGCGATGCCGACGGCGATGGGGTCTGCGACGATGACGAAGTCACGGACTGCACAGACCCCTCGGCTTGCAACTACAATGCAGATCCCACGGTAGACACTGACAACTCCCTTTGCAATTACACGGGCGACTGCAACGGTGACTGCGGGGGTACCGCTACAGAAACGGCGGCAGGCTGCTGCATCGG
>JALQTD010000194.1 GCA_023264155.1 Flavobacteriales bacterium
CGTGCGAGTGCCGGCTTGAACATGTTTGAGGCGTCGAGCGACCCGGAGGCACCGCCGGCGCCCACGATGGTGTGTAGCTCGTCGATGAACAGGATGATGTCCTGCGCCTTCTCAAGCTCGTTCATCACGGCCTTCATGCGCTCCTCGAACTGGCCGCGGTACTTGGTGCCCGCCACAAGCGAAGCCACGTCGAGGGTGACGATGCGCTTGTTGAACAGCACCCGCGACACCTTCTTTTCGATGATGCGCAAGGCAAGTCCTTCGGCGATGGCGCTCTTGCCCACACCTGGCTCTCCGATGAGGATGGGGTTGTTCTTCTTCCGGCGGCTCAAGATTTGGGACACCCGCTCAATTTCCTTCTGGCGCCCCACAATCGGGTCCAAGCGGCCTTCTTCCGCCATCTTCGTCAAATCCCGACCGAAGTTGTCCAACACAGGCGTCTTACTCTTCGGGTCCACCTTGCGGCCCGCGCTGCCCGCTCCTCCGCTGCCTGATCCGCCCCCCATGCCTGGGATATCGTCGTCTTCGTCACCCATGCCAGTGGAATCGGCCCGCGGGTTCAAGTCGGTGCGCCCGCCTTCCTCATTCAAGAGGTTCTCGTATTCTTCTTTTGCCACGTCGTATTCGATGTTGAATGCATACAGGGATTTTGTTGCTACGTTGTCCTCATCCTTCAGGATGCTCAAGAGGAGGTGCTCCGTGCCGATGGTGCCGCTCTTGAACACCTTTGCCTCCAAATAGGTCACCTTCAGCACGCGCTCAGCCTGCTTCATGACCGGAATGTTACCGGATCCCACGGATTTCCCGGCCGTTGGACGGATGCTGCTCTCCACGACTTTTCGCAACTTTTGCAGGTCCACATTCAGGGATTCCAGGATCCTGACCGCGGTGCCTTCGCCTTCGCGGATGATGCCGAGCAGCAGGTGTTCAACACCGATGTAGTTGTGCCCAAGGCGCAGGGCTTCTTCGCGGGAGTAGGAAATCACGTCTTTGACGCGGGGTGAAAATTTTGCATCCATGTCGGAGGGCTCGGTTGAGTACGTTTTCGCTTACGCCAAATCCCGGCGCAAGGTTTCGCAGCGTTAAAACTACGCTCCACTCATGGCAAAGACCTTGCCGTTCCCACGGTTTTTCCACAACGCAAAACCCAATTTTGTGAAGAATTGACGCCTTCCGAGCGACCGCCGCCGAGAAACGGGATGTATTTTCGTTCATTCGACTGCCCGCGCGGACGCGAGGCAGCATGAACAGAACCTGACAACATGGCAGAAGGAGAGAAAATCGTCCAGATTAACATCGCCGATGAGATGAAATCAGCCTACATCGATTACTCGATGTCGGTCATCGTCTCCCGGGCGCTTCCGGACGTACGAGATGGCTTGAAACCGGTGCACCGCCGGGTATTGTATGGGATGTTGGACCTCGGCGTGTTGTCGAACCGAGCGTATAAAAAGTCCGCGAGGATCGTCGGTGAGGTCTTGGGTAAGTACCACCCGCACGGGGACAGCTCCGTTTACGACACCATGGTGCGCATGGCCCAAAACTGGTCCCTGCGCTATCCCATGGTAGATGGACAAGGAAACTTCGGCAGCGTCGACGGCGACAATCCGGCCGCTATGCGTTACACCGAAGCACGCTTGCGCAAGGCCGCGGAGGAAATGCTTGCGGACCTCGACAAGGAGACCGTCGACTTCCGTCCCAACTTCGATGAGAGCCTCAAGGAACCCACTGTTCTGCCCTCGAAGTTGCCGAACTTGCTCATCAATGGGGCGAGCGGCATCGCCGTCGGTATGGCCACCAACATGCCGCCTCACAACCTCACCGAGGTGGTGAATGGCGCCGTGGCGTACATAGACAACAACGACGTGACCGTGGACGAATTGATGGAGCACGTCCAAGCCCCCGATTTCCCGACGGGCGGCATCATCCACGGCGTGGATGGCGTCAAGGAAGCGTTCCATACCGGCCGAGGCCGCGTCGTCGTGCGGGGACGTGCCGAAATCGAAGAGCTGCCCTCCGGCCGTGAACAAATCATCGTCTCGGAGATTCCCTACATGGTCAACAAGGCCGATATGGTCCGGAAGACGGCGGAATTGGTCAACGATAAAAAGATCGAAGGCATCTCCGAAATCCGCGATGAATCCGACCGGAATGGCATGCGCATCGTGTACGAGATCAAGCGCGACGCTATGGCCACCGTGGTCCTGAACAAGCTATTTAAGTACACGGCACTGCAAAGCACCTTCTCGGTCAACAACATTGCCTTGGTGGCAGGTCGTCCGCAGTTGCTCAACTTGAAACAACTCATCAAGTACTTCGTGGAACACCGCCACGAGGTGGTCACGCGCCGCACGCAATATGAGTTGCGCAAGGCAGAGGAGCGGGCCCACATCTTGCAAGGACTGATCATCGCCCTCGACAACATCGACGAGGTGATTTCGCTCATTCGCGCGAGTGCCACGCCGGATGAAGCGCGAACCGGTTTGATGGACCGGTTTGGGCTCAGCGAAATCCAAGCGAAGGCCATCCTGGACATGCGCTTGCAACGGCTCACGGGCCTCGAGCGCGACAAGCTGCGCGCTGAGTACGACGAATTGATGACCCTCATTACCGATTTGAAGGACATCCTCGACCGCGTTGAGCGCCGGATGGAAATCATCAAGGAAGAATTGCTTGACATGCGCGAACGCTTCGGGGATGACCGCCGCAGCAGCATCGAGTTGAGCAGTGCCGACGTGAGCATGGAGGACTTGATTGCCGATGACCAAGTCATCATCAGCATCAGCCACGCCGGATACATCAAACGCACCCGGCTCGCCGAGTACCGCTCGCAAAGCCGGGGAGGGGTGGGCTCCAAAGGGGTCTCCACGCGCGACGAAGATTTCGTGGAGCACATTTTCGCTGCTACCAACCACAACTGGCTCTTGATCTTCACGGCCAACGGGCGTTGCTTCTGGATGCGCATTTATGAAGTACCGGAAGGTTCGAAGTCTTCTAAGGGTCGTGCCATCCAAAACCTGATCCAGCTCGAGCCGGGTGACAAGGTGTTGACCTACATCCCCGTCATTGATTTGAAGGACCGGGAGTACGTGGAGAACAACTTTGTGGTGTTGGCCACCAAAAAAGGCCTCATCAAGAAAACCACGCTTGCCGCGTATTCACGGCCCCGGGCAAACGGCATCAATGCCATCACGGTGCGCGAGGGCGACGAATTGCTGACAGCTCGCCTCACGGACGGTTCGAACGAAATCATCATGGCCCTCCGCTCCGGCAAGGCCATTCGTTTTAACGAATCGACGGCACGTGCGGTCGGTCGAACCGCGATGGGGGTGAAGGGGGTCACGCTCGGCCATGAGCAAGACGAAGTCATCGGCATGGTATGCGTCAAGGACACGGCTTCTGAGATCTTGGTGGTTTCAGAAAAC
>JALQTD010000195.1 GCA_023264155.1 Flavobacteriales bacterium
ATTCGATTTGGCCTTCCAAATCTGCAATCCACAAGGTGAGCTCCGCGAGGTATTCCTCTAGCGTGAGGCCGTCCACCATGATGCTATCGGGAATAAAATCATAACCAAATACACCGAGCAATTGCATCAAATCCGCCACCCCAACCGTACCGTCTTCATTGGCGTCAGGATTATAGGGAGGGTCGATGGCGATGGTGGTTTGGGCCAACACAGCGTTGATGGAAGCAAGGAGAGCAAGCATGCACAACACAAGGGTGCGCTGGAGGTTTCGGAAAGTAAGCATTCTGCCTTTGTTTGGTGATCGGTGGATTGAGCATACCTGTTGGTCGCTTCAATTCGCACTCAAAACTATTATTACACCAAAGAGGAAACATCAATACATGCGTGAGTATCGGTTGTATTTATGTTGCAATGACATCATATCATGTGACAACAAAACCACAACTGGCTACATTTCAGCAAAATAGCATCAACAAACACGGTTCATAATCACCTCGACTTCCTGGAGGTTTGAGCGCTAAATTAGACGCATGCTGCGCCTATTTTTACTCCCCTTCGCGCTGTGGTCGTACACAGCAGGAGCGCAATTGATTGCCGAACCGCAGGCCGCCGAGCTGCACGTGGCCGAACGCACAGTGCCCCCCCGGCGGGTCGTCCTCGGCAACGAGCAGCTGAAGGAGCTCGTGCCGATGCTCGGGCGCGGTGGCGTGGCCGTGGTGGCGAACGCGACCTCCGTGTTGCAGGCCGACGTGCGGCCGAACCCGACCCACCTCGTGGACACCCTGCTGGCGCTCGGCGTCAACGTCCGCAAAGTCTTCGCTCCCGAGCACGGCTTCCGCGGGGACGCTGCGAACGGGGCGCACATCGCAGACGGCGTGGACGCCCGGACGGGCTTGCCGCTGGTGAGCTTGCACGGAGATCGCCGCAAGTCGCGGCCCGAGGACTTGGCCGACGTGCGGGCCATTGTCTTTGACATTCAGGACGTTGGCGCCCGATTCTACACGTACTTGAGCACGCTCGCCCTCGTCATGGAGGCCGCGGCGGAGGCGGGCGTGGCGGTGGTGGTGTGCGACCGCCCGAATCCGCATGGCCACCATTTGGCGGGCCCCATGCTGCAGCCGGAGTTCACCTCGTTTGTAGGCCAAATCCCCGTCCCCCTCCTCCACGGCTTCACCCTCGGCGAGGCCGCGGCCTTCATCAACTCCACGGTCCTCCCCGCGCCCTGCGCCCTGACGGTCGTCCCCTGCCAAGGCTGGGCCCACAGCGACCGCTGGGACCCGCCCGTCGCCCCCAGCCCCAACCTCCCCACCGCCGCCTCCATCGCGCTCTACCCCTCCCTCTGCCTGTTCGAGCCCACCGACATCAGCGTCGGGCGCGGCACGCCCCACCCCTTCGAATGCATCGGCGCCCCCACCCACCCGGCCACCGGCTACGCCTTCACCCCCCGGCCCACCCCCGGCGCCGCACCGCACCCCAAGCACGAAGGCACGGCCTGCCACGGCCACGACCTTCACGCCCTCGGCACCGCCTGGCTCGACGCCCCGTCCGGCTTCGACCTGCGCCGCGTCTTGGACGTCTACACCGCCATGGGCTCCCCGGAAGGGTGGGTCACCTCCCCGTCGTTCCTCGACAAACTCGCCGGCACCGACGCGTTCCGGAAGCTCCTCGGCGCCCCCTCAGCAGCCGTCGACGTCCAGTTCGCCGAATGGACGGAGCAGCTCCGGGCGTTTGAAGACGTTTGGCGCGCGCATTTGGCCTACCCCATTCAGCGGTAAATCAAGGCGAATGGGCTATCTTCGGGGCCAAACCTCATCGAAATGAAGCGCTTTGCCCTCCTCCTCGGAATTGCGACGGCCGCCGGCCTCAGCAGCTGTTACGAAAGCCCGGATTTCATCAACCCCGTGTACAATTGCGAGTGCGGGGCGGTGACACTCAATGGGCAGGAGCTGCCGTTGAAGATGGCGGAGGCGGTGGTTTGGGATTCGCTTCAGCCGCTTTCACGTCGGTACCACTTGGTGGCTGACATGCGCACGGCCGACGAGGTGACGGCCCACGCGCCCGCCCACGACTTCACGGTGACGTTGGAATTCGACAGCATCAACCGGCCTGTGTTCTACGTGCCCGCCGACGGCATCGTCAATGGCATGCAGGAAATCAACCAAGGGGACGACCTCTTCCCCGTCCGCAATTTCATCGCCACCAACGCCATCATCCAACCCACGCCCGCCTTCCTCGGTGGCACCGAAACGGTCACCTTTGAAATGCTGATCAAGGAAACGGTGAACGGCAACCCCGTGGGATTTGAGATGCCGCTCAACGGCACCTTCGTCGTCAACATCGACTAACACGCTTTTTCAATGACCTGCCGGCCTGTCACCGGGAGGTAAACCGCATCGCCCTTTGCTGGCGTGATGCGGTGCTTGCCCGTGAACCCGCCGAATGCGGGAAACACGAGCTGGTTTAGCGCGCGGTGACGCCACCAACACGCCACGGTCAACGACTGCCTGCCTGCCCCTTGGAGCCGCACGCCCGGGTGCACGTGGCCGCACAGGTGCACCCCGAAATCCGGCCGGTGATCCTCCGGCGCGTGGGTCAGCGTCAACCCGGCCTCGTCCCACCGCTCCACCACGTCCACCCCGGCCGCTGACCAGTCCTCAGCCCCAAGGATGTCGTGGTTCCCCGCCACGAGCACCACCCGCTCCAAGTCCACTTGTTCCGCCCGCCAATCAATGAAAGCATCCCACTCGGCATTGCGGTCGCTGTGGAACAGGTCGCCGAGCACGATCAAGGTCGTCGCACCGGTCGCCGCCAACGCATCGGCCAACCGCCGCATCGTGTCCGCATTGACGCTGCCCGGCACGGCCAGCCCATGCCGCCGGAAATGCCCGGCCTTGCCGAGGTGCACATCCGCCACGAGCAAGGCCTGCCGCGACGGCCAAAACGCAGAACGGTCCGGCCGCAGCTCGAGCGTTGTCGCCCCCACTGCTAACCGGACCGTTCCCTCGCTCACCGCGAGCAGGAATCAGAAGCCGAAGCCGATGTTCACCCCAAAGCGAACGCCCATGCCCGTGCTCTCTGCTCCACCGAGCGACACGTCGATGTATTTCTGGTCGAAATAGAGGTCGCCGTCTTCCACGTTGTCGTAGTTGTCGTACGTCCGCGTGAAGCTCACGCTCTTGAACTGCGGGCCGATGAAGCCTTCAAGCATCGCACCACCTGAAGTGTAGTAGGCGTAACCGAGGACGATTCCGCCGCCCACGGCCGTGCGCTCGTCGTTGCGTGAAACGTCCGCATCCCCATACATGGTTGTTCCGGAAACGTCGTCATAGTACGAGTCCCCGGTGTCGCGC
>JALQTD010000196.1 GCA_023264155.1 Flavobacteriales bacterium
GCTGCTGTTCTTCCTGGGTGTGTTGTTCGGTTACTACGTCATCGCGCCGCTGTCCTTGCAATTCTTGGGCAACTACGAACTGGGCGACGTGGAAGCGCGGATCTCCGTCATGTCCTACATGAAAACGGTGGCGAGCATTTCGCTGGCGGCGGGGCTGATTTTCCAATTGCCGGTCCTCGTTTACTTCCTCGCGAAGGCCGGGCTGGTCACGGCGGAGGGCCTGAAGGGCTATCGCAAGCACGCGCTCGTGGGCATTTTGGTGGTTTCGGCCATCATCACGCCGCCGGATTTGACGAGCCAAATCCTGGTTTCGATGCCCGTCCTCGTCCTGTACGAAATCGGCATCGCCATCGCGCGCAGGGTAGAACGCAAGGCCGCACGCGCATGACGCCGTTCCTGCGTTGGGGCGGGGTGCTGCTTGCCCTCGCCTTGATGGCCCCGGTGCTTTCAGGCCAAACCACCCAAGTCAGCGGCCTGGTCTTCGACGCCTCCACCGGCCTCCCCATGCCGTTCGTCACGGTCGCCTTCACCGCATCCGGTGACGGCACCACCACCGACCTCGACGGGCACTACCAGCTCGAGACCGAGCAGCGCCCCGGCCAGCTCCGCGTGAGCTTCGTCGGCTACGACCCGCAGGAATGGGAAGTCACCCGCGGCATCGCCACCACCCGCAACTTCGCCCTCGAACCCGCCGCCATCGCCCTCGGCATCGCCGAAGTGCGGCCCGACAAAGACGAAGTCAACCCCGCCAAACCCCTGATGCAGCGCGTGGCCGAGGCCAAGCCGGCGAACGACCCTTCGCGGGTCGGCGGTTTGGCCTACCGCGAATACACGAAGCTGGAGTTCGACGTGAACGACCTCAGCTACGCCCAAGCGCACCGCTGGTACTGGGGCCCGTTCGCCTTCGTGTTCGACCACCTCGACAGCAGCGAGGCGCGGGTCGCCCTCCCGCTGATGATGGCGGAAACCGACGCCCGCGTGCGCACATCGGCCGACGGCAAGCGCACCCAAACCACCGTCGAGTCCACCCTCGTCAGCGGCCTGGGCACGAACGCTACCCCCGGCGAGCTCGCCGACCGGTTCGCCAACATCAACCTGTACGAAAACCGGCTGCTCCTGCTCGACCGGGCGTTCACCTCGCCCCTGCATGACCACGGCAACGCCCACTACCGTTACTACCTCCTTGACACCGTGGAAGTGGCGGGGCGGCCCGCCTTCCACCTCGCCTTCGTGCCCCGGCGGCAGGGAGAAATGACGTTCGAGGGGGAACTGTGGATCGACACGTTGACCTTGGGGATGGCCCAAGTGCAAGCACGGGTGAGCGAAGGGGCCAACCTGAACTGGGTGCGCGATTTGCGGTGGGACCAGCGGTACGAGCGCCTCGATTCGGTGTGGGTGCTCGCGGAGGACCGGAGCGTCATGGACATCAGCTTGAGCGAGCGGTCGTTGGGGGCGTATTTGAGGCGGACGCTGGTGCACCGGGAGTTCGAGCGGGCACCGGGAGAATGGCCGGACTCGGTGTGGGCCCCGGGCGGGGCGCGGGTGTACGCGGAGGGGTTGCTCGAGCGAGGGGATTCCACGGTTTGGCGCGAAACCCCACGGCCTGTGCCCCTCGAACCCCGCGAGGAAGGCGTCTATGAAATGGTCGACACCGTCACCAGCATGTGGCAATGGGGCCTGCTGAAAAACACCGGGTACTTCCTCGGCACGGGCTTCATCCAAACCGGCCCGCTCGAATGGGGCGCCTGGTGGTCGGCGCGCACGTACAACCCCATCGAAGGGAACCGCTTCCGGCTCGACGTGCGGACGAGCAACGCCTTCAGCACCCGCGTGGCGCCCCGCATCTACGCCGCCTACGGGCAGCTCGATGGGCGGTGGAAGGCCGGGACCTCGCTCAGGTGGATCGTGCGGAAGACCCCACGGACGGAGGTGCGGCTGAAGGCCCAGCGCGACATGGAGCAGTTCGGGATGACGGGGCTGCTGAGCCAAGGGGCGGTGCTGACCACCGCCTTGCAAACGGCGGAATCGGTATCGCTTTCCGAAGTGGAGCGGTTCGAGGCGAACGTGCTGAAGGAGTTCAGCACCGGGTGGAGCGTCTTCGGGGAAGGGGTGCACAAGCGGGTGGCGCCGCGGGGGGAATTGACGTTCCTCGAGCCCGCCACGGGGCTGCCGTTGGAACGGCTCGTGACGTCCGAGGCGACCCTGCGGCTGCGATTCGCCCCGGGCGAGCGGCACGTGGGGGGCGAATTCGATCGGTACAGCTTGGGTTCGGAGCGGGCGATGTGGATGCTCGGGGTGACGCGGTCGTTTCCGGGCGTGGCGGGGAGTACCTTCGATTACACGCGGGTGGAACTGGATTTCAACGACCGGTGGCGGTTGGGATTTGGCGGGCGGTTGGAATGGGTGGGCAACGCGGGCATGTACTTCGGGGAGGCGCCCTTTGTGTTCATGGAGGTGGTGCCCGCAAGCGGGACGATCTTGATGTCCTCGGACGGGTTCAACCTCTTGAACTTTTACGAACTGGTCGCCGACCGGTGGGTGCGCGGTGGGCTGGAATGGCACGCGGAAGGGCTCGTCTTCAACCACCTGCCGATGCTCCGGCGGCTGGGATGGCGGGAAGTCGTGGGGGTGCAGGGCATCCAGGGCGGCTGGGACACGCGGCATGAAGCGCTGCTCGCCTTGCCCGACATCACCCGCGGCCTGAACGGCACGTATTGGGAAGTCAACGCCGGCATCGAGAACATTTTTCAGTTCTTGCGGCTCGATGTGGTCCGCCGGATGGACGGCGCAGTGAACCCGTTGCTCGGAACGTGGGGGTGGCGCCTCGGTTTCTCCGCTGAATTCTAACTTTGCACCCATGACGAAGCAGCATCTTCTCCGCGCGGAGGGCCTTGTGAAGCAGTATGGCGCGCGCCGCGTGGTGGACAACGTGAGCTTCGAAGTGGCTCCGGGCGAGGTGGTTGGGCTGTTGGGGCCGAATGGCGCTGGGAAGACCACGAGTTTCTACATGGTCGTGGGCCTCGTTCAGCCGGATGCAGGCCAAATCCACATCGGGCCCGACAACCTGACCCGCCAGCCGATGTACGTCCGCTCCCGCAAAGGCATCGGCTACCTGCCGCAGGAGGTGTCGGTCTTCCGCAAGCTGTCCGTGGAGGACAACATCGCGGCCATCCTCGAACTGCAGCCCTTGAGCCGCTCCGAACAACGCGACCGGCTCGAAACCCTCCTCGACGAATTCCAGCTCCAAAAGGTCCGCAAGTCCCGGGGCGACGTCCTCAGCGGCGGGGAAAAGCGCCGCACCGAAATCGCCCGCGCCCTCGCGACC
>JALQTD010000197.1 GCA_023264155.1 Flavobacteriales bacterium
AGAATCAGTTTTATTGGGTGTTCGGCCACGGTAATCGATAAATGAGCAGGCTTCGCCCAAAGAAGCGACCTCCCAATCGGCGGGGGGATTGGAGAAGATTTCGTTGAGGCGGCTTTGGAACAATTCGCGGGCATTGGCGAGGTTCCGCTCAATGTTGGCCTTGGCCTTGTCAATGGCTTCAAATGCTTGGTCCAAAATCTCCACAATCCGCTCCTGCTCCTCCATCGGCGGCACAGGAATTCTCAGCTCAAGGATGGCTTTTGGACTGGTGCGAGGCATTCGAGCCCCAGTACAAGAATCGTTTAATTCGTTTACAATTGGTTGACGTCTCAAGAACTTTGATAGCCAAGAAGGATGTAAAGCACCTTCTGCCCGAAGCGGAAAGATCTCAGTTGAGCAACATCCAGGTTTTTCAGCTAGATAAACTTTGTTCAGGTAAGGTCGCAATCTGCCGTACAGCACATCATCAAGTTCAAAGGCATAGGCCGTTGACACGTCGGCGGCCCGCTGAGTTATTTTGGTGAGTTTGCCTGTTTCTGATTCAATATTCTCAAGTCCAATATAAACTCTACTCAGATCGTCATTCCGCGTCCGCTGCAATTCTACAATCTCCCCAAGTGTCTTAACCTCCCACCTCATCCCAACAATCCTTTAATCGATTCCAAAATCCCTTGCGTTTCCGCGTCCAGCGCCACCATTTCCTCCAGGATTTCTTCCGGTGAGCGCAGCGGCGCTTCCTCCGGAGCGTTGGGGTTTTTGACGCTCAGGTCGTACGTCGCCGTGTCCACATCGGCTACTGCGAGGCGCCACGACTTTTCGGTTTCGGGCCGGGTGGCGGAGAGCTCCACGAACTCCTTCAGGTCGTTGTCGTTCAGGGGCGACGTCTTGCCCAAGCTGCGGCCGGGGTCGAGGGCGTAGTACCAAATGTCCTTTGTCGGCTCGCCTTTGGTAAAGAACAACACCACCGTCTTCACGCCCGCCCCGAGGAACGACCCGCCCGGCATGTCGAGCACGGTGTGCAGGTTGCAGCTTTCCAGCAAGTGCTTCCGCAAGCTCACCGAAGCGTTGTCGGTGTTCGAAAGGAACGTGTTTTTAATGACGACCGCGGCCCGCCCGCCGGTCTTGAGGGCCCGGATGAAGTGCTGCATGAACAAGAAGGCCGTCTCGCCCGTCTTGATGTCGAAATTCATTTGGACCTCCTTCCGCTCCTTGCCCCCAAAAGGTGGATTCGCCAGGATCACTTGATGCCGATTCGACTCGGTGATGTCCTTCAAATTCTCCGACAGCGTGTTCGTGTGCGCAATGTTCGGCGCCTCAATGCCGTGCAGGATCATGTTCATGATGCCGATGACATAGGCCAACGTCTTCTTCTCCTTCCCATAAAACGTCCGCTCCTGCAGCGTCCGCAGGTTGTCCGTCGACTTCTCCATCTGGCTGTACATGTAATCGTACGCCTCGCACAAGAAGCCCGCCGAACCCACGGCCGGATCGTACACCGTCTCGCCGATTTGCGGCTTGGTCACGGCAATCATGGCGCGGATCAGCGGCCGCGGGGTGTAATACTGCCCGCCGTTCCGCCCGGCATTGCCCATGTTCTTGATCTTCGTCTCGTAGAGGTGGCTCATCTCGTGCTTCTCCTTCTGGGAGCGGAATTCGAGCGAATCGACGAGGTCGAGGATTTCACGCAGGTTGTACCCGCTATCGACCTTGTTCTTGAGCTCCGAGAAGATCTCACCGACCTTGTACTGAATGGTTTGCGGATGTTCCGCGCGCTCCTTGAAGCTGGCGAGGTAGGGGAACAGCTTGAGGTTCACGAATTCGACCAAATCCGGCCCCGTCATCGCCCGGTGATGGTCCAGCTCCCCCCGCTCATTCTGCGGACACGCCCAAACATGCCACCGAAACGCCTCCTCAATGATCGGCTCATACGCCCGCCCCTCCAGTTCCGCCACCACGGCTTTTTCTTGTTCCAATTCGTGGAGGTACCGCAAGAAGAGTACCCAACTTGTTTGGCCGATGTAGTCCATTTCACTGTCGGCCCCCGCATCCTTGTACAGGATGTCATCGATGTTTTTGAATGTGTTTTCGAACATGACGTGATTTGCCATGAAATGTACTAACCAACCCGGCATCCCCCCGCCTCCCACCCACTTGAATTTGAAATTCAATCGTCCTGCGATTCCTCCCGCCGCCCAGCCCCCTCGCGTGCTACTTTTGCGCCCCACATGACCCCCGACCCCACCAACCGCGAATTCCAGGCCGCCGCCGAGGCCATCCTGCAGGGCACCGGCTCGCTGTTCCTGACCGGGCGGGCGGGCACGGGCAAGACCACGTTTTTGAAGCACGTGCGGGGGGCGTCGCCGAGGAGGACCGTCGTGGTGGCGCCGACTGGGATTGCGGCGTTGAATGCGGGCGGGGTGACGATCCACTCGATGTTTGGCATACCCCCCAAGCTGTCGCTGACGGAGTGGACTGCGGACCAAATCGCGCAACAGGTGAAACTCTCCAAGCGCAAGCGCCGCATCGTCGAAAAGCTCGAGCTGCTCATCATCGACGAGGTGTCCATGGTGCGGGCCGACCTGCTCGACGTGATCGACGCCGTGCTCCGCAAGTACAGCGTGCGTGCAGCCGGCCGCGTGCTGCCCTTCGGCGGCGCCCAGGTCCTCATGATCGGCGACCCCTACCAGCTGCCGCCCGTGGTCACCCGCGAGGAGCGGCCCGGCCTGCTCGCCCGCTACGCCAGTCCCTTCTTCTTCGAAGCCGAGGCCTTCCAGCGGCTCGCCCCCGAGGTCATCGAGCTCCGCAAGGTCTACCGCCAACAAGACGCCGCCTTCATCGCCCTGCTGAACGCCCTGCGCGACGGCCAGGCCACCCCGGCCACCCTCGACCCCCTGCGCCCCCGCGTCCAGCCTGGCATCCTCGACGACATCCCGCCCGGCTACCTCACCCTCTGCACCCACCGCGCCGCCGCCACGGCCATCAACGAACGCGAACTCGGCCGCCTCCCCGGCGCCTCCCGCACCTTCAAGGGCGAGCTCGCCGACAAGTTCAACGCCTCCGAGGCCCCCGCGCCGATTCAACTCGAACTGAAAGTCGGCGCCCAGGTCATGTTCGTCCGCAACGACCCGGACGAACTCTACCGCAACGGCACCCTCGCCGAGGTCACGCAGATCCACAAGACCTCGGTCGAAGTCCGCCTCCTCGACGGCGAGCAAGACGAAGAGGAGTTCGAAGTGGAGGCGGTGAAGTGGGAGAAGAAGGAATACGATTTGGCCGAGAAAGGGGAGCTGAAGGAGGAG
>JALQTD010000198.1 GCA_023264155.1 Flavobacteriales bacterium
ACGCATCGCGAATCCCAGACCGTCGTCATCGGCGCTGGATTTGCCGGCATCGCAGCCGCTACATCACTTGCAGCCAAAGGTCATCGGGTAACTGTAGTGGAACGGCACGACCACGCTGGCGGACGTTGCCGGGTGTTCCAAACCGACGGATTCACCTTTGACATGGGCCCGAGCTGGTATTGGATGCCGGATGTGTTCGAGGAATACTTCAACATGTTCGGTTCGGATGTGCACCAGGAACTGAATCTGGTGCGGTTGGATCCTTCTTATAAGGTGTGGTTTGCAGATGACGCTTGGCCCGTGGACGCCAATTTTGAGCGGTTGCAAGCGCAATTCGAGGCGCTTGAGCCCGGTGCAGGCCGCAAATTGGTCGAATTCATGGCCGAAGCGCGGGTGAAGTACGAAATCGGCATGGGACAGTTTGTGCGCAAGACCGCGCATTCACCCCTCGAGTTTGCACAGGCCTCCACCTTATATAACGCCACGAAGCTCACGCTGTTCAAGTCGTTCAGTGACCACGTCCGCACGTACTTCAAGCATCCGAAAATCCTGCAACTCATGGAGTTTCCGGTGCTTTTCTTGGGCGCAAAACCCGAGCAGACCCCCGCGCTGTACAGCTTGATGAACTACGCGGACACGATGCTCGGGACGTGGTATCCCATGGGCGGCATGCACGAAATCATCCGGGCCATGGTGCGGGTGGCGGAGCGCCATGGTGTGGAATTCCGGTACAACGCCGAGGTGGAATCCATCCTTGTTGAAGGTGGGGCCGCCGCGGGCATTGCCTTGAAAACGGGTGAGCGCATCGAAGCGGCATCCGTGATCGCCGGGGCGGATTACCACCACGTAGAGCAGCACCTGCTGCCGGCGGCTTACCGGCGGTACGACGAGGCGTACTGGGACAAGCGCACGATGTCGCCGAGTTCGCTCCTTTATTACGTCGGGCTCGACCGCAAAGTGCCGGGATTGGAGCACCACAACTTGTTCTTCGATACGCCGTTTGGGCCGCATGCATCGACGATTTACGATACGCTGGAGTGGCCGGAGCAGCCGTTGTTTTATGTCAGTGCGCCCTCTGTTACGGATGCCAGCGTGGCGCCGGAGGGCTGCGAAAACCTGTTCTTCCTGATCCCGGTGGCCCCGGGGTTGAAGGACGAGCCGGGGTTGCGGGATCGGTATTTCAATGAGCTGGTCGATCGGTTGGCGGCGCACACCGGTGTGGACATCCGGCCCCACATCGTGTACAAGCGGAGTTTTGCGCACGAAGAGTTCATTGCGGATTACTCGGCCTATAAGGGCAATGCCTATGGTTTGGCCAACACGCTCAAGCAAACGGCTTTCATGAAGCCGAAGATGCGCAGCAAGCTGCCGGGGCTGTTTTTCACCGGCCAGCTCACCACCCCCGGACCGGGCGTCCCTCCCAGCCTCATCAGCGGCGACGTGGCGGCAAACGAGGCGCACCGCTACATGAAGCGTGTGGGCATTGAACCAGAAGCCGCCGTCATCGGTTAACCCCCTGTCATGGATAAAATCGCCCTCTACGAATCGGTTTGCCAAGCGTGCAGCGTGCGCACCACGAAGAGTTACAGCACGTCGTTCAGCTTGGGCATTCGCTTCCTCGCGCCTTCGGTGCGGGATGCCGTGTATGCCATCTATGGCTTTGTGCGCTTCGCCGATGAAATTGTGGACTCGTTTCACGACCAAAACCAGCGCGAGCTGTTCGACGAGTTCAAGGCGGACACCTACCGCGCGATCGAGCGCAAGTTCAGCATGAACCCCATCCTGCAGTCGTTCCAGTGGGCCTACCACACTTACCACATCGACCTGGAGCACGTGGAGTTGTTCCTGCGCAGCATGGAATGGGATTTGGACCGCCAAACCTATGACCGCGAAGGCTTTGACGAGTACATCGTAGGTTCAGCAGAAGTCGTAGGCCTGATGTGCCTGCGGGTCTTTGTCAACGGCGACGACGCCATGTACCAGCGCCTCCTCCCTCCTGCCCGCCGCCTGGGTGCCGCGTTCCAAAAAATCAATTTCCTGCGCGACCTGCACGCCGATTACAAGGAAATGGGACGCATGTACTTCCCTGGCTTGGAGATGGACGCATTCAACGACCAGTCCAAGGCCCACATCGAAGCGGAGATTGCCGCGGATTTCGAAGCGGCCTACGCCGGCATCATTCAATTGCCGAAGGAAAGCCGGCTTGGGGTCTATGTGGCCTATGTCTATTACACGCGCTTGTTCCAAAAAATCAAGCAGCTCCCGAGCGAGCGGATCCTCGAAGAACGCATCCGCATTCCGAATTCGAAGAAGGCCACGCTCTTCTTCGGCTCGTTCGTTCGGCACCAGCTGAACATGCTTTGATGGTGCGCTCCGCGCTGTTGCTAGTCATGGGGTGCTTCGCTTTGGGATCAGCATGGTCCCAACACCCCTGGTTTGAGGCGTATCAACGTGTATGCGAAGATTGGGAGGATGAGTCGGCTGCGGCGGCGTACCTGTCGTTTTGCCGAGAGGCCCCTGCCACCGAGGTTTCGGCAGATGAGGCCTTGGGATTCCGGGCGGCGGCGGAATTGATTTACGCGAACCACGGGTGGAACCCCATCGAGCAGTGGACCACCTTTGTCGAATGGCGTGACACCCTCGAGGCGGCCATCGCGCGGTCCCCGGACTCCCCCACCCTGCGACTGGTGCGGTTAGGTGTGCAGGGCAATGCGCCGAAGTTTTTGGGTTATTTCCGGGAAATTGAAGCGGATAAGGTGCGGTGCGAACGGGCGGTGGCGGAAGGGGTTTGGCGTGCTCACCCTACCTTTGAACAATTCGTCCTCAAGACGTTAGCAGAGCTATGAGCGAACCGATGGAACACGTGATCCTGGTGAACGCGGCGGATGAGCCGGTGGGCACCATGGAAAAGATGGAGGCCCACGAGAAGGGCGTTTTGCACCGGGCATTCTCGGTGTTCCTGTTCAATGCCGAGGGGCACTTGCTGCTGCACCAACGGGCGCATTCGAAATACCACTCGGGCGGGCTGTGGACGAACACGTGTTGCAGCCATCCGCGGCCGGGCGAATCGGTGTTGGACGCTGCGCACCGGCGGTTGATGGAGGAAATGGGCATGGCGGCCGACCTGTCGGAGGCGTTCTCGTTCCTGTACCGGGCGGAGTTGGACCACGGCATGATCGAGCATGAATTGGACCATGTGGTGTTGGGTGAGGCGGTGGCTACACCCGTGCCAAATCCCGAGGAGGTGGAGGCCTACCGGTTTGTC
>JALQTD010000199.1 GCA_023264155.1 Flavobacteriales bacterium
TTGCAGACCATTCGGCGCCAGTCCATCGGAGCGCTGCGGGACGTGCGGCCGTGGATCATGCTGCCCCGCGAGGTGCGCTTTTCGGCCAGCCGCGATGGCGTGAATTGGGAAGCCATTGAACGGTTGCAACACCGCGCCAGCGATGCCGATGAGGAGGTGCTGGTGCTCCGATTTGAGTCGAAGCGGCGGACGGAGGCGCGCTATTTGAGGGTGGAAGTGGATGGGTATGGCCCTTTGCCGGCATCGCACCTCGGAGCGGGCAACCCGTCCTGGTTGTTCATGGATGAATGGCAAATTGACGTGGAATGAACGCGGAGTCGTTTTTGGACGGGCATTTGGCCCAAACCACCCTCTACCCCCTCGGCCTGCGCGTCGCCCGGGCAGAAGGCCTCGACCTGATCCTCGAGGACGGGCGCCGGATCATGGACCTCATCTCGGGCATCGGTCCGTCGGCCTGGGGCCACGGCCATCCTGAGATTTTGCAGGCGCTGCATGCGCAAATCGATCGCCACCTGCACACCATGGTGTACGGCGAATTCCATCAGCGATCGCAGGACGACGCGGCGCGGTTGCTCACCGCATTGCTCCCGCCTTCGCTTGACACGGTCTACTTCGTGAACTCAGGAGCCGAGGCCATTGAAGGTGCGATGAAGTTGGCGAAGCGCATCACACGGCGCGGGGGCTTCGTCGCGTGCACGGGCGCATACCACGGAAACACGCACGGCGCCCTGAGCGTCAGCTACAACGCCGAGCGCAAGGCCCCGTTCGCCCCCCTCCTGCCGAACGTCGCGTTCATGCCGTTCAACGACCTTGAAGGGCTCGCGGCCATCGACGGCTCACAGGCGGCGGCCATCGTGGAGACCGTGCAAGGCGATGCCGGCATCCGCATCCCCTCGCGCGCTTGGCTCGAAGCCCTGCGCCAGCGTTGCGACGAAACCGGCACGTTGCTCATCTTCGATGAAGTGCAAGCGGGCATGGGGCGCACGGGCAAGCCTTTTGCATTCGAGCATTTCGGGGTCGTCCCGGATGTCCTCTGCTTGGGCAAAGCCCTGGGCGGAGGGTTGCCCATCGGCGCCTTTGTGGCACAGCGCGACTGGATGCGGCAGCTGGCCCACACGCCTTCGCTGGGCCACATTACGACCTTCGGCGGACACCCCGTTCCGTGCGCCTCTGCGGCGGCGGCACTGCGGTTGCTCGCCCGCCACGACTGGGAAGCCATGGAGCGCGCCGGAGCGCGGCTCGAATCCTTTTTGCGGGCGCATCCATTGGTGGTGGAAGTCAGGCGCATCGGGCTGTACATCGCCGTGGAGCTCCCGGATGAAGCGGCGGTCACGCGGGTGATCCAGCGCGGCCTCGAGGAAGGCATCCTGCTTTTTTGGTTCTTGTCGACGCCGCAGGCGTTTCGCATGGCTCCGCCGCTGAACTTGACTGAAGCGGACTGGGCCCGGATTTGGCCCCCTTTGCAAGCGGCCCTGGATGCAGGCCAAACCTCAAGCCACTGATTCCCCGGCATCCACCCGGTGGATGAAATCCGCCATGGCTTCCAAGCTCCGGCGCGCTTCCGGAATGAAATCCGGGAACAATTGCCACCCGTGCAAGGCCTTTTCTTCGGTGCGCAAGGAATGCTCCACCCCTGCTCGTTTCAGCAAATCCCGGGCCTGGGCGGTATCCGGCCACAGGTATTCGTCCACCGACGCCTCCAGGTAAGTCGGCGGAAAACCAGACCACGGTCCGCGCAACGGGGAAGCGGCGGGATCAAGCGGATCGGCCTCACCGAGGTAATGCCCCATGTACGTGATCATGTCCTCGCTATCGAACACGCTCAGGTCGTGCCGGTCCTGCCGATTGCTCTCCGATTCAGGGGCCAAATCCAACCAAGGAGACAACAACAGCAGCGAGGAGGGCTTGGCCCATCCGGTAGCCAGCGCATGCTGCACGGTACCTGCCGCTAAATTGCCCCCCGCCGAATCGCCGACGACGACCACATCGCCGTTGAACATCAGCGCCTCTTCATATACGTTCCGGACATCCTCCAAACCCGCAGGAAACGGGTGCTCCGGAGCGAGGCGGTATTCGGGAATCCACAGCCTGCGACCAGTCAATTGAGCGAGGTGCATTCCGAGTGCGCGGTGGCTCCGTGCCGATCCAAACGCAAAGCCCCCGCCGTGGATGAGCAATAAAATCCCGCGTTCATCAACGCCCTCAAAACGGCCTTCAAACACCGGGACTCCGGCCACTTCGACCGGAATGAACGTGCCCGCAGCCGGGCCGGGATTCAGGCGGGCGAACTGGTCCAATGCTTGCCGCACCTGTTGTGGAGTCAAGCCCGCCACGTTGCGCCGCAGCACCCGGCTGATGGACGTGCCCCGCTGCAACAGCTTGGTGGGCAGGGGCCAATCGAACGGCCAAGGCAACCGGGCCGGCTCCTTGAGGAACGGCACTGGAAGCGTGAGCTCAGGACGCGGTGGTTGCGGCATGCCACGAAGGTACGTCGGACCGGCCCGTTACGGCATGCTTTTCATCACCGGGTAGCGACCTGCAGAGGATTCCGAGAACGGGCTGTGCTCATAGATCCAGCGGAGGGCAGCAGCGGGGTCGGATTGCCACTCGGGGTGTTGGGTTTGGGCCAAATCAAACGCCGCCGACAACTCGGCATCCCGCTCCAGCAGCGCCTCCGCCGTATCCTCGAACACGTAAGCCGAAAAGCCCTCCTTCCGCTGCAAAGCGCTGTCGAAGGCGCCCCAAGCCCAAAAACTGTCGTGGGCCTCCAATTCCAACGCCTCCACGATGTACCGCCGCGCCGGCTGGTCCGTTGGCACCACCCAATCACCAGGGCGCAGAACCACTTCGGCCGGACGGCGGACCAACGAATCCACGCGGTTGAAGTGATGCCCTTCGTACGCTGTTGCCCCACTCGAAAAGGCCAGCAATTCCGTTATTTCGACGGCTACCGTGGTCGGCGTCTCGATGGCGCGCATGGCCACACCGTTCGCCCGGAGCTTGGCCACCACTGACGTCCAGCCGCTGGGAATGATGTAATACTGCGGCACACGGGCCCAAACGTCGGCAACGAACTGATTGTAAAACGGGATGGTCGCAGTCCACGGCGCATCGGAGTCGTAGCGCAACCGTTCTGCGCCCGTGATGGCGCTGGGTTCTCGACGTGCCGTGTAGCCCGTGAATTGGATTGGGGTCGGTGTGGCGTCATCCCGCCTCCACCGAATGGGC
>JALQTD010000019.1 GCA_023264155.1 Flavobacteriales bacterium
ATTCCTCGACACGGTCACCGTCCTCTTCCTCCTGTGCGCGGTCGGCGAAATCGAGTGGGCCCTCTTCGGTACCCTCCTCCTCAACGGATTCGTTTTCAAAGTGTTGGTCGCGCTCGCCGACACGCCGCTCGTCTACCTCGGCGCGTGGGCCGTCCGCCACCGATTCGGCCTCAAGCTCGGCGAGGAGCTTAACCTTTAATGGTAGTCCCTGTCACGCAGCAGATGCGGCCGGCGCTGTATCTTCGCGGGACCATGTTCAAGAATTTGCGACACATCGGCGGTGGAGCGTTGGCTTTGGCCTTCCTCATCACCCTGTTCACTCCCTTGCTTGTTTCAGGCCAAATCCTGGACCCCGTCAAGTGGCAAATCGGCCTCCACCCTTCCCCCGAATCCGGCAAAACCGACCTCGTTTTCCACGCGAGCGTCGAGCCCTGCTGGCACATTTACAGCCAGCACCTCGAGAACGACATGGGGCCGCTGCCCACGTACTTCGAGCTGCAACTGCCCGAAGGCGTCACCTGGGATGGCGAGGTCCGCGAATGCGCGCCCATCACCGAATACGACCCCAACTTCATGATGGACCTGAACTTCTTCGAAGAGGAGGTCTTCTGGGTTGCCCAACTCGACCTCGGTGAAGCGGCCGCCACCGATTCCATCAAAGGCTTCCTGTCCTTCATGGTCTGCGACTCCGCCCGTTGCCTGCCCCCGGAAGACATCGACTTCGCGGTGGCCCTCGGCTCGGTCGGTCCCGCCATCAGCGACTACTGCCCGCCTTCGCAACACCTCTGCCACGGCGCCGACGAAGAACACGTTGAACCCGCCTCCGAAACGCACGAGGACAGCGATCAGGAAGAAGGCATTTGGGGCGTTTTCTGGCTGGGCATGTTGCTCGGGTTCGCAGCGCTGTTGACGCCGTGCGTTTTCCCGATGATCCCCATGACGGTGAGTTTCTTCACGAAGCAGAGCAAGACCCGCGCCCAAGGCATCCGGAATGCCACGATTTACGGCCTGTTCATCATCGTGATCTACACGGGACTGGGGCTGTTGTTGACCGCCATCTTCGGACCGGACGTCTTGAACGTCATCTCCACGAACCCCTACTTCAACGTGTTCCTGTTCATCTTGCTCGTGATCTTTGGCGCGAGTTTCTTGGGCGCATTCGAGATCCAACTGCCTGCGAGCTGGGCGAACAAAACCGACCAAGCCGCCGACCGGGGGGGCATCATCGGCATTTTCTTCATGGCCGCCACCTTGGCGATCGTCTCGTTTTCGTGCACGGGTCCTTTGGTGGGCAGCGCCCTCGCAGGAGCCGCCACGGGTTCCTATGCTGCACCGACGGCCATCATGTTCGGATTTTCACTCGCCCTGGCCCTTCCGTTTGCGTTGTTCAGTGCCTTCCCTGGCTGGCTGAATTCCCTGCCCCAATCCGGCGGTTGGTTGAACAACGTGAAGGTGGTGTTGGGCTTGATTGAAATCGGGTTCGCTTTCAAATTCTTGTCGAATGCGGATTTGGTCTTGCAACTCGGGTTGCTGCAGCGGGAACTCTTCATCGCCATTTGGGTGGCGGTTTCGTTGGCCATCGCCTTCTACCTCTTCGGGTGGATCGTGTTGCCGCATGACAGCGACAACCGGCGCATCGGGGTGTTCCGCTTCTCCATCGGCCTGGTCGCCTTCATCTTCGCGATATACCTGTTCCCTGGTATGTGGGGCGCACCGGTGAAGATGATTTCAGGTTTCCCGCCACCAGCTTTTTATAGCGAATGGCAGCACGGCACGAGCGCTGAAGGCGGATCCCATGCGGGCCACGTCGAAGCACGGTTCACCGATTACGAGGAAGGGCTCGCTGCTGCCAAAGCCGAAGGCAAGCCAATGTTGTTGGACTTCACGGGCTGGGCATGCGTGAATTGCCGGAAAATGGAGGAGCAGGTTTGGCCCAATGCTGAAGTGGCGCGCATCCTCACCGAAGACGTGGTGCTCGTCAGCTTGTATGTGGACGACCGGCAAGCCTTGCCCGAGGGCGAACAACGCGTCGAAAGCTACGGCGGCAAGGACTTCAAAATCCGCAACATCGGAAACAAGTGGAGCTACCTGCAAGCATCGAAATTCAACCAAAACGCCCAGCCGTTCTACGTGATGCTCGACCATGACGGGAACCAAATCGGCGGATCAGCCGGCTACGATCCCGATCCCGAGCTGTTCATCGACTTCCTCAAAGAGGGGCTCGCCGCATTCCACTGACACCCATGAACCCTGCCCCTGCGTCCGTGAATTCCCTTCGGCGGTTGCTCGCAGGATGACTTCCTTCGTCCCATGAAAGCAAATCAAGCCATACGAACGCATTTGGAGGAGGCTGCTCAACTGCTTGAGCGGGTCTTGAGCGATGCGGCATTCCTCGAGTCCGTGGAAGCCGCCGGGCAAGTGTTGGTGGAGACGTTGGAGAAGGGCGGGAAGGCCATTTCGTGCGGGAACGGCGGGAGCATGTGCGATGCCATGCATTTCGCGGAGGAGTTGAGTGGGCGCTACCGGGAGGATCGGAAGGCCCTCGCGGCAGTGAGTTGTTCAGACCCTTCGCACCTCACATGCGTAGGAAACGACTACGGCTTCGACCAAGTGTTTGCACGGTATGTGGAAGCCATCGGGCGGCCAGGAGATGCGCTGTTGGCCATCAGCACGAGTGGCAATTCCGCCAACGTGGTGGCGGCTGCTCGGAAGGCGCAAGCGCTGGGCATGCGGGTCATCGCCCTCACCGGCAAATCCGGCGGCGAATTGGCCGGATGCTGCGACGTGGAGGTGCGGGTACCTTGGGACGGATATGCGGACCGGGTGCAGGAGGTGCACATCAAAGTCATCCACGCCTTGATTGACCACGTGGAGCGGGCGCTCTGCTGATCGGTACTGGCCATGTTTGTGCGCACGTACGGCGCCGCTTCGCGCGGGGTCGATGTCCTACCTGTGTCCGTTGAGTTGCGTTCGGGGCGGGGCATCCAGTTTCATGTGGCGGGGATGAGTGGGTCGTTGGCGCGGGACGCATTCCTGCGGATCCGGGGGGCGTTGCAGGCGGGTGGTTGGGCCTGGCCGCGGGAGGCGCTGACCGTGAGCTTGAGTCCTGGGCATGCGAGCTTGCATCCGGAAGACCTGGACCTGCCTTTGGCGCTCGTGGTCTTGGCCCAAATCGGGGCCATTCCCCCCACCACACTTCCCCACTTGTGCAGCGTCGGTTCCCTCGGGCTCGACGGTTCCTTGCGCGGCCACCCCACCGGTGCCCACGCCGCCCTCGCCGCAGCAGAAGCGGGCTGCCGGGCCACCCTCGTTCCGGCGGAAGTGCTGCCGGCGAGTTCGGGGAGCGGACCGGACGCACCGGTTTACGGCGCCCGGAATTTGCGGGAAGTGGTCGACCACTTGACAGGGGCCCGGCCTTTGCCTCGGTGGGTGCATCGGGCGCAAGCCGCGTCAGCAGAGCCCGAAGTGCCCCTCAACCGCTTGCATGGGGATGAGCATCACTTACGGGGGGTGCTGCTCGCGGCAGCCGGGGAGCACCACGTGCTGATGTTGGGCTCTCCCGGGACCGGGAAATCGCTGTCTGCCCGGGCGCTCCACGGGATCTTGCCGGCCTTGGACCGCGCGGAGTCCCAAACGCTTCGGCGCCTCCACGCCGCCAAAGGGCTCATTCGGCCCGATCCGTGGGAGCCTCCGCTGCGCAGCCCGCATGCGGGAAGTGGTGTGGCCGCCTTGATCGGCTCGCGGGCAGGCGGTCGGCATCAAGTCGACGGAGGGGCGGCCTTCCTGCCGGGCGAACTGTCCCTTGCTCACCGGGGGTTGCTCATCCTTGATGAACTGCCCGAGTGGTCGCGGCCGGCCATGGAAACGCTGCGGATTCCCTTGGAGCGGGGGGTGGTGGATTTGGCCCGTGCAGCGGGAAGCATTCAACTCCCCGCCCGATGCCTCGTGGCAGCCACGGCAAACCCCTGTCCGTGCGGGTACTTCATGGATGCGGAACGCCGATGCCGGTGCACGCCCGCCCAAGTGCGCAATTACCTCAAGCGGCTTTCCGGTCCGCTCATCGACCGCTTCCCCATCCACCTGGAAACCCGGGTTGCGCCAGCGCCCGTGAATCCTGAGCAGTGGGAATGGCCGACCGAAGCGGCGGCGGCACGGGCCCTGGTGCAGCGAGTGCGGCAGGCGGATCGAAGCAATGTGCCGTGGACCGAAGCGGCCGAATCCTGCCTTCGCCAAGGCATGCGGCGGTGGCGTTTGTCCGGGCGGGCCCAAACCAGCTTGCGGCAAGTGGCTGAAACGCACGCGCTTTGCCTCGAACGGCACCACGTAGATGAAGAGGATGCTGCGATCGCCCTACAATACCGGGTGTTCGATCGGGCGGGGTGGTTGGAAAGCGCCTGGAGTGCTGAGCGTCCAAAACACCGTGGATGAATGCCTACCTTGCCCCCATGGAACACGCCCCCCTCATCCTGCCCGTGCGCGGCCACGCACCCCAAATCGACGCATCTTGTTGGCTCGCCCCCAACGCTACCGTAGTGGGTGAAGTAACGATGGGGCGCGAATCGACGGTGTGGTTCCAAGCTATTGTGCGCGGGGATGTGGCACCGATTCGGATTGGGGAGCGGGTGAACATCCAAGACGGGGTGGTGATCCACGGGACGTTTGAGCAATCTGAAACGGTCATCGAAGACCGGGCCTCCATCGGCCACAAGGCCGTGGTACACGGAGCGCACATTGGAAAGGGCGCGCTCATCGGCATGGGGGCGGTGGTGATGGACGGTGCAGTGGTCGGGGAGGGAGCCGTCATCGCAGCCGGTGCGGTCGTGCTGGCAGGTTACCGGGTGCCCGCATACACCCTATGGGCTGGGGCGCCGGCGAAGGAAAAAGGAGCCGTGCGACCTGAACTGCGCCAGCACTTAGCCGACACCGCGGACCGCTACGTTGAATACGCCGGCTGGTTCCGTTAACGTTTCCACAAATCGCTCGCTTCGAGTTGGATGGCATCGCCGAAGAACCGGCGTGCCCCGTGCGCGAACGAATCGGTCCAATCCGACACCAAGAAACGGTGGGCCGGATCCGGGGATGCGCCGGTTTCGGCAGGCAACAGGGCGGCCACGGCTTCGGCCACGATGGCCGGGCTGTCGACGACCTCTACTGAGGGGGGCAAGTGGGCCGTGATTTGGTCCGCAATCAAGGGGTAATGGGTGCAGCCGAGGACCAAGGCATCGACCGCATCGAAAATTCCGTCTCCGAGGTAAGCGGCAAGGAGCGCCTCGCTCACAGCACCTTGGTGAAAGCCCTCTTCGATGGCCGACGCCAGGAGCGGCGTGGCGCGCGCGGTCACCTCCAACCCCGCCGACGTCAGCAGGCGTTGGTACAGTCCGGATTCGATGGTCGCACGGGTGCCGATCACCCCGATGTGCCCGCCAGGCCATCGGTCGCGGAGGTGGGCCACCACCGGCTCCACGACGTCCACAACGGGGATGTCCGGTCCGACGGCATCGCGGACGGATTCGAGGGCATTGCTGGAAGCCGAATTGCAGGCCACCACGATGGCCCGGCATCCCTCATCGCGCAGGTGATGCGAAATGCGGGAGGCGTAGTGGCGGATCAGGTGCGGCGACTTTTCCCCATAGGGCAAGTGGGCCGTATCGCCGAAATACAACAGCGGCGAACCGGTCATCCGGTCCGCCACTGCCCGGGCTACAGTTAAACCGCCGATGCCCGAATCAAAAATGCCCAGTGGACGCATACGCGTGCCCGGCCTTACATGCCCAATTTGGCACGGATGGCGGGACCGACATCCTCGCCGCCCACGTAAACCGTCGCACCCGCACTCGTATCGAAAATGTACGAGAAGCCGAGCTCATCGCCCACGTCGTTGATGGCCTGCTGTACGCGCTCGATCATCGGCATGAGCAGCTCCTGCTCCATTTGGGCCAAATCGTTTTGAACGGTGGCGGCGAACTCCTGCAACCCTTGGTCGAGGGCCTGCAACTCGCGCTCTTTTTGCTGCCGGATCGCGGCGGGCCAAGTCTCTGCCTTGGATTGGTACTCTTGAAGCTTGGTTTGAAGCTGCTGCTGCATGCTCGTCATTTCCATTTCGTACTCCGCTGCACGGGCCTCAATCGCGGCTTGGGCATCAGTCCGCTCCGGCAACTCCATCAGGATTGCTTGCGTGTCCACATGCCCCAACTTCTGTGCGCTGGCAGCGGTTGTCATGCCCACCACCAGGGCCAAGGCCATCATCAAATGCTTCATCATGTTCTTATTCAAGTGCGAATGTAGTTTCAATCTCGTTTCTGTGGAATGGTCTTTACACAAGGTGTGCCAAAATCAGTCCTTGTCACGGCTGGCACCCGGCGCAATGCCCCCGCGCGCGCCTTCAACCGCACCGCCCACTGCTCCACGCACGGATTCGGTGCCGCGATCCATCGCCCCTCTGGCCTTGTCGAGCATGCTCTCCCCGCCTTCCTTGCCATCCTCCGACTCCTCGGCCTCGATGGTCTCACCCGGCACGTAGCCCAAGGCCTTGATCAAGCGGTCCGAGATGTCGTATTTCGGGTTGGTGTAGAGCATGTTGCTCTGGTTGCTTTTGTCAAAAATGACCATGTAGCTCGAACCCGAAGCGATCTCCTTGAGCTCCTCGAAAATGAGGTCCTGGATGGGTTGGATGAGCTCTTGGCGCTGGCGGAACAGCTCGCCCTCCACCCCGAATTTCTCACGCTGGAGTGCGCGCGCTTCTTCGCGCTTCGCTTGGATGTCCGATTCCCGCTTGGCCCGCATCTCCGGGGTGAGCAGGACGCGCTCGGCCCGGTAGGCGAGTTCGAGGCGTTCGACGGCTTCCATTTTGGCCTCGATCTCCGCTTGCCAATCAATGGCCAACTGATTCAGCGTTTGTTGTGCCTCAGCGTATTCCGGAACATGGAGCAACACGTAATCCGAATCGATGTAGGCGAATTTCTGGGCCCACCCCCCGAGGGTCAAGGTGGCGAGCAGCACGGTCAGCAGGGTCGTTTTCATGAGCGGTTGAAGATACAAAGGTCTGTGCAGGTAGGGTTCATCACAATTCCCCAATGGTCATGCCCATGCTGAAATGGAACTGGCCGCGGGCCATGTTGGGGGCAGTGGGGATGTCGTCGAGGCGCCAACCGTAGTCCAAACCCAGCAAACCAAACATCGGCAGGAAGATGCGCATGCCCACGCCCGCCGAACGGTACACTTGGAAAGGATTGAATTCACGGGCGTCGGCCCACGTTTTGCCGGCGTCGAGGAAGGACAGCAAGTAGATGGTCGCGCTCGGATTGGTCGAGAGGGGGTAGCGGAGTTCGGCGCCGTATTTGGCGATGACCGGGGCGCCTGTGTTTTGGTTCGGCATCGTCAAGCTCAAATCATCGAAGCCGCGCAAATTGATGATCTCCCGCCCGTCGAGCACGAAACCGCTCAAGAACACCCCGCCGAGGTAGAAGCGCTCAAACGGCGACAGCCCCACGTTCCGATTGTACTGACCGATGAGGCCGAAGCCCGCGTGCGTCCGCAAGACGAGCGTCTTCGGGTTTTCGCCCGATGACTGGGTCAACGGGGTGTACCATTCGGCCTTGACCTTCCATTTGTGGTACTCCACCCAACGGAATCGCTCCTGATCGGACATGCCTGCGTAGTCCACATCGTCTCCGCGGAATGCCGAGTAGGGTGGCGTGGCTTTCACGGTCACGTTGACGTTCGATCCCCAAACCGGGTAAATCGGATCGGAAACGGAGTTCCGGCCCAAGCTCCACGTCAAGGCCAAGTTGTTCGACACCCCGTTCGCAAAGCTGAAGAACACCCCGTAATCGTTCAGAACGAAATGCTGGTAACTCAAGGCCGCCTGCATCACGAACCAATCGTCCGGCTTCTTCCAGCGCTGGCCAAGGCCGACCTGCACCCCCGTGATGTCGAGGCTTTGGCGCAACGGGTTGATTTCCCCGTCGACCTTGCGGGCCTGGCCATTTGTTTGGACCGAATGCCAGGCCGAAAAGGAGAGCGAATTGGGCTTGCGACCGCCCAACCACGGCTCCGTGAAGCTGAAGTTGTAGCTCTGGAAATACAAGCCGTTCGACTGCGCGCGGATGCTCAACCGCTGGCCATCACCCGTCGGAATGGGGCGCCATGCATCGCCGTTGAACAGGTTCTTGACGGAAAAGTTGTTGAAGCTGATGCCCAAGGTGCCCACCACGCGCCCACCGCCCCAGCCACCGCTGAGTTCGATTTGGTCGGAAGGCTTTTCCTCCACGCGGTACTCGATGTCTACCGTCCCGTCTTCCGGGTGCTGGATCGGGTTGATGCCGAAGGCCTCCGGGTTGAAGTAGTTGAGCTGGGCCAATTCCCGCTGCGTCCGAATGATGTCCGTCCGGCTGAACAAATCCCCAGGCCGGGTCCGGATCTCGCGGTAAATGACGGGGTCATTCGTCTTCGTATTGCCCTCCACGATGACTTTGCCGATGCGGAATTGCTTGCCTTCCATCATCCGCACCTCGATGTCGATGGTGTCGTTTTCGATGGACGTTTCGACCGGGATGGCTTGGAAGGTCAAATAGCCATCGTCCTGGTATAAGGAGCTGAGGTCCACCCCTTTCGGGTCCATGAACAGCCGGGTTTCGAGGCGCTCGAGGTTGTACACTTCGCCGGTGCGGATGCCCAAAATCGAATCGAGCTGCGTCGAACGGTACTTCGTATTCCCCGTGAACGTGATGTCCCCGAAGTAGAACGGGTTGCCCTCCGCCACCTCAAAGGCCACACCCACCTCGCCTTCGGGCATCCGGTAAATCGTGTCCCGCAGGATGCGCGCGTTGCGGTACCCTTGGTTGTTGTAGAGTCCCAGGATTTGCTGCCGCGCCGTGGCCAGGTTGGCCTCCACGAACTTGGTGGACTTGAACAGCCGGAACCAAGCGCGTTCCTTGAGGTCCTTCATCGCACGCTTGACCTCCTTTTCCGTCAATTGCTCCAAGCCCAAAACCCGGACCTCACCCACCTTCACCTTCTCCCCCTTGTCCACTTCGATGCTGAGCATCGCGCCGTTCGCAAAGGCCGTGTCCGGCACCTGCCGGATGTTCACTTCCGCGTCCCAGTACCCCTTCTCGTCGTAGTGATCCAAGAGCCGCTTGCGCGCCGTGGCCATCACGTTTTCGTTGACGATGCGGCCGGTCAGCAAGTCCATCTTGCCCTTCAGCGTCTCCTGCTCCGAACGGCTCACTCCGGTGATGGTGTAGCGGGTCAAACGCGGCAGTTCCTCCACCCGGATGACCAAGTACACATCGTCCCCGCGCACTTCAGCCAGCTCGATGGACACGTCGCCGAAGAGGTCCTGCTCCCAGAGCCGGCGGATCGCCTTGCTGACCTCTTCACCGGGCAGCGTGATCTCCTCCCCGACCTGCAATCCCGCGAAGAGCTTGATGGCCTGTACGTCGGAGTAGTCGGCACCGAGGACCGAAACGCCGGCGATGCGGTAGGCGTGTGGCAGGTCCATGTTGATTTGGCCTGAAGCGCTGAACGCCCATGCAAAGGCCAGCAACAGGGCCGCGCCCGTGCGTCGTAAAACTCCCATCATGCCTCCTGATTCCATTCGTTGTGATTCGTATCTAAAAGCCCGCCAAATCGCCGCTCGCGCCGCTGGTAGTCGCGGATCGCCTCCAAGAAATGCGCCTCCCGAAAGTCGGGCCACATGACCGGCGTGAAGTGGAACTCGGCGTACGCGAGCTGCCACAACATGAAGTTGCTGATGCGGCGTTCCCCGCTCGTGCGGATCATCAGCTCGGGGTCGGGCAAGTCTGCCGTCGTGAGGTGGCGGTCCAAGGTCGCCGTATCGATGTCCTCGGGAGCCAGGCCCTCGCGCACGATTTGGCGCACCGCCTCCACGAGTTCCCATTTCGCACTATAACTCAAAGCGAGGACCAAATCCAAGCCCGTCAAATGCGCCGTCCGCTCCTCCGCCTCCTTCAGCTGCGCCTGGGCTGCCTCCGGCAAGGACGACAAGTCGCCGATCGCCCGCAGGCGCACCCCCTTGCTCATCAAATCCTCCAGCTCGTGGACCAAGGTGCGCACCAGCAAGTCCATCAAGGCGTCCACCTCCTGCTTCGGCCGGTTCCAATTCTCGGTGGAGAAGGCGTACAACGTAAGGTAACGGACGCCGGATTTCAAGGACGCCTCCACCGCGGCGCGCACCGAGTCCACCCCGTGCATGTGCCCGAATACCCGTTCCTCACCGCGGTCCTTGGCCCACCGGCCGTTGCCGTCCATGATGATGGCCACGTGCTGGGGCACGCTGTCGGCGTTCACGCCGTGCTTGGCCAAGAACGTTTGGCGCTCTGCGGTCGGATGTTCAGCAGCCATCAATTCCAGCACGTTGTGGGTTTCTTACCGACGCGAAACGTGACCGAAGCGGTCACAAACCCGTACGCGTCGTCCCGACCGGGGTCGCCGCGCATCAGGCCGGTGTTGGAGGACAGGGTGCTCGGGCGGTACAGGGTTTGGTCCGCCAACAGCACGGACAACTCGCCGCGCTCTTCGTTCAACACCAGCGGATCGGCATACACGCCGCTCACATCATCGAGGTAATCGTTCCACGTCTTCCGCACCGCCCATTCCAAATTGAATCCCGCAAACGGACCCAAATTCACTTTGAATCCGAACCCAAAAGGCAGCGCCAGGCCTGTCAATGCGTAATGTCCCACGCCATAGGCATCGCCCCACGTGGTGCCTTGGCCTTCCGTGCTCAGCGGCGCCAATTCAAACCACGTTCCGTCGAGCTCGGCCTCCGGCATGTGGGTGTAAATGCTCAGCCCGGTCAAGAGGTAGGCGCAGACTTTGCGGCTCGGAACGCCGATTTGGTAGTCGATGTAATTGATTTCTACGATGCCACCCACCTCGGTGATGTGGTTGCGGAAGTGCAGGTTTCGGTTGCGCTGCCAAGCGGCCTCGCTGTCCACGTCCCAAGCTTCAACTCGGCCTGAAAGTACGTGTCCCCGCACGCTCAAACGCCGATTCAAATTGCTTCGAAAGAACCCACCGTATGCCACGTGTTTGCGGCCGCCGAGGTGGCCACCCGGGTTCAAATCCCCGAGGTAGTAGGACGTTCCGAGCATCAGGCCGAGCTCCTTCGACCGGTCGAATTTTCCCTGCGCCGCCCCGCGCAACGGCGCACCAAGCAGCCCCGCAACGAGCGCAGCAAACAAGCAGGTCCTGAAAAGGTTCAAACGATTCATCTTCGGCTGACAACGCGCGAAAGTACAAGAGATTGCGCGAACAGGCATGTGAATTTAGCCCAAAACCCACCGCATCACCGCGTCCGTGGGTCCACCCCCCAATGCATCTTCGCACGCACCGTGGAGAAAAACTCCTGGTGCTCCAAGTTGAGCAACCGCAGCCGAAAGGGCGCGGGGGTCACCTGGACCGTTGAGCCGGCGGCGATTTGGAAGGTGCGCGAGTCCAAGCCGAGCAAAAAGTGCTGCTCCCGTCCTTCCGGGGTCAGTTCAAGCCGGCCAGAGAACGGAACAACAAGGGGCCGGTCGTTCAAGTTGTGGGGCGCGATGGGGGTGATGCACAGCACCTCGGACCCGGGCATCACGATGGGGCCGCCCGCACTGAGGGAATAGGCCGTCGAGCCCGTCGGGGTCGCCACAATGAGTCCGTCGGCCCAATACGTGTTCACGAATTGGTCATCCCGCGTCACCTCCACCGTCACCATGCTCGAGGTGTCGCGCTTCATGACCGCTACCTCGTTTAAAGCGAACGGAAAGTCACTGAGGTATTCCCCGTCCACGCGAACCTCCAACATCGCCCGATCTTCGTACCAAACCTTGCCGGCAAGCACCGCATCCATCGCAAGGTCCACCTCGTCCGTGCCCACATTCGACAGAAATCCCAACCGACCGGTGTTCACCCCCAATACCGGCACCATGGCGTGGCGGACCCACGTGGCCGCCTCCAACACCGAGCCGTCCCCACCGATCACGACCATCAAATTGCATTCCGCCACCTCCTCCGGCGTGGTGTATTCCCGCAGGTGCTCCGCGAGGTCCATCCGCTCAAGCAACTCCTCGCGAAACGGCCCGTTGACACAGGGCGAAGGGTCGAGCTCGAGGACCCGGCGCAGCACGTGTTTGACGGCGTCATCGTAAGCCGCATCGAAGCGCTTTCCGAACAGGGCAATTTTCATGGATCAGGTATTCAAGTACCGCATGAACGCCTCGAAGCGCTCGCGCATTTCCTCTTCCAATTCCGGGCTGTGGAAGAAGGTGTGAACGGTGTAACCGAACCGCTGCAGGGCATCGAGCAGCGGGGCCACATCCTGCGTGTTGAGCTTGAACGTGACCTCCACTTTTTGGTTATCCGCCTGAGCAGCAAGCGTATAAGCCAAAACCCGCGCGCCATTCGACTCCACAATCCGCGCCAATTCCGACAAGCTCAAATCGACCTCCGGCACTTCCACCACCACGGTCCCACCCGCATGGCCCCACGCCCCATCCTCAGCGAGGAACTTGAAAATCGCGCCGCGCGTGACCGCCCCAAGGTACAGCCCGTCGCGCACCACCGGCAGCACGTCCACTTCCGCACGCACCATCGTCGCCACCACATCGTACACGTGCAGGTGCGGCTGCGCCAAAATCGGCTGGCCCAAAAGCAGCGCCATCGGCGTCGTGTCCTCCGCCTCCAGCAAGTCGTCCTCGTACACAAGCCCAAGGAACTGGTCGCCGTCCACAAGGGGCAACTGGCGGACCTTGAATTCGTCCATCAACTCGAGCACCCGACCGACCGGGTCGTCGGGTCGGGCGGTGGGCAGGTCCCGGTTGAGCAAGCGTTGTGCGTACATGAGGGGGTTTGCGTGTAATTTTGACGGCCGGTTTGGCCCGTTTCAAAACCGAAAGGTACATCATGACACGCCTCAGCGTCAACGTAAATAAAATCGCCACCCTGCGCAATGCCCGCGGCGGTGGCCTGCCGGATGTCGTGCGCGCCGCCGTGCGGATCCAAGAGTTCGGAGCGCATGGCATCACCGTGCACCCGCGGCCGGACGCCCGGCACATCACGTACGACGACGTGCGCGCGCTCAGGCCCGTGGTCCACACCGAGTTCAACGTGGAGGGCTACCCTTCGCGGGATTTCCTGGACCTCGTGTTGGAGGTGCGCCCGGATCAGGTGACGCTGGTGCCGGACCCGCCGGACGCGCTGACGAGCAACGCGGGGTGGGACACGGTGCGGCACGCTGCCTTTTTGCAGGAAGTGGTGATGGAGTTGCGGCAGGCCGGGATGCGGACGTCCTTGTTCCTCGAGACGGCGCCGCGGTTGGCGGATGCGGCGGCGGCGGTCGGTGCCGATCGGATTGAGCTGTACACGGAGCCGTTCGCGGCGGGGTTCCCGGATCCGGCGGCGGTGGAGCCGTTTGCGCGGGCGGCGGCTTACGCGCACGGGTTGGGCTTGGGCGTGAATGCGGGGCACGATTTGAACGCGGAGAACCTGCCTGCGTTCGTGCACGCGGTGCCGCATTTGGCCGAGGTGAGCATCGGGCATGCGCTGATTTCGGATGCGCTGTACTGGGGGCTGGAGGCGACGGTGAAGCGGTATTTGGACTGCTTGCAGCCGAGGGGGTAGCGGGCGCTTGGGTGCGGCTGGGTTTTGGGCCAAATTTGCACCGCCATGCCCATTCCCCTCTTCCACCGTTCCCTCGGCCAGCCCGGCAACCCCGTGCTCATCATCCTGCACGGCCTGCTCGGCTCCTCCGACAACTGGCAAACGCTCGGCAAACGCTACGCCGAGACGCATGACGTGCGGCTGCTTGACGCGCGCAACCACGGCCGCAGCCCGCACGACTCGGTGCATTCCTACCCCGCGATGGTAGAGGACGTCATCGCCTTCATGGACGAACAGGGCATCGAACGGGCGAGCATCCTCGGCCACAGCATGGGGGGCAAAACGGCTTTGCTCCTCGGACTGACCCACCCCGAACGGGTGGAACGGCTCGTCATTGCCGACATGGCGGCCCGCGCCTATGCCGTGCACCACCAACCGATCTTCGACGCCTTGCAATCGGTTGACCTCGCCCAGGTGGCCGACCGGGCCGAGGTGGAAGCCGCGGTGAGTGCCCGGTTGGGCGATCCCGCCATCGTCGGATTCCTGATGAAGGGATTGCGGCGCCTGAAGGCGGGGGGCTATGCCTGGCGGGCAAACTTGCCCGTGTTGGAAGCCGCACTTGCGGACATTGTGGGGGCCGTTGAACTGAGTGTAAACACCTTGCCGATGCTCGCCATTTATGGCACGCGGTCGCATTACGTGAGCGAAGCGGACCTGGCAGCCTACGACGCCGCTTTTTTGCAGTTCGAGTCGCACGCCATCGAAGGTGCCGGGCATTGGTTGCATGCCGAACAACCGGATGAATTCTTCGAGGTCACTTCCGACTTTCTAAATTGAACCCTGTAAGTTGTTGGTTTAGAACGAAAGTCAATTTGGATTGAAAAAAAGGCCGAACCTTTCTGCATTTGCTCCGTAGAGGTAAGCACATTCAACGAATTTTGAATAGCATGACTGCACCAGAAAACACCTTCACTTACCGCATCGGCGGAATGGATTTGCTCAGCTGCACCCTCGCTGAGCCGGCACCCGGATTTGCCCCGGACCACAAGATGAACTTCAATGTTCAATTGAAACACCAAATCATGGACAAGGAATCGGCCATCGGCGTGATTTGTATGGTGAAAACGACCCACGACGAAAGCAACCAAGAACTCGCTTCGTTCTCCGGCCGCATGGTCTTCCAAGTGGATGGGCTCGCGCAATTGACGAAGAAGAAAGAGGATGGTTCAATCGGCCTCCCGAAAGACCTCATCAGCACGTTGAACGGCGTGGCCATCAGCACCATGCGTGGGGTCATGTGGTCCACCTTCAAGGGCACGTACTTGCACCGTGCGGTATTGCCGGTGGTGAACCCCGAAGGGTTCCAGCAAGGCCAGAGCGCTTAATCTTGGTGCGTTTCGCGGAGCCAGCGGCGGTAAGCGCTGAACAGGCGTGAACGCGAAACGAACCCGACATACTTGCCCTGAGCGACCACGGGGAGGTTCCACGCCTTCGTCCGTTCGAACTGCGCCATGACATCGTCCATGCGCGCGTGCACTTCGAGCGTGGCGAGCGGAGCCGCCATCAACTCGTGGACGCTCAGGGTTTCGTATTGGTCGCGATCGAACATGATTTGGCGGATATCCTGCAGGTCGATGATGCCGAGCAGTTCACCGTCGGGGGCGAGGACCGGGTGGAGGTTGCGCGAGGAGCGGGCGATGATTTGGACCAAATCCCCCAACGTCGCATCCGGCGCCACCGCCACAAAATCACTCTCCACCTCATCCTTCAAGGACATCAACGTCAGCACCGCCTGGTCCTTGTTGTGGGACAGCAAATCCCCGCTCTCCGCGAGTTCCTTCGTGTAAATCGAGTGCTTCAACAAGTGACGGGCCAATTGAAAACTCAACGCGGCCGTCAGCATCACCGGCACGAACAAATCGTACCCCCCGCTGACCTCTGCCGCCAAAAACACGGCCGTTAGCGGCGCGTGAAGCACCCCTGCGAGCATCCCGGCAAGCCCCGCCAGCACGGCATTGCCCACCGGCATCACCTCATCGCCCGCGATCAAATTCAGCCCCACGGCGAACACGTAGCCCAACACCGCACCCGCGAAAAGGACCGGCGCGAACACCCCAGCCACCCCACCCGCCCCCACGGTGAAACCCGTCAGCATCGGCTTCAACGCCCAAGCCGCGAGCAACACCAGCACGAGCAACAGCCCTTCGGGAGCGAACAAGTGAATGGCCATGTCAGCCGCCAACCCCGTGGACTCCCCGGAGAACAAGCCGTTGATGACTTCATATCCCTCCCCGTAAAGGCTCGGAAACAGCCACACCGCCCCCCCCATCAGCATCCCTGCTAACGTGATGCGCACCGCCCTGCCCCGCACGCGGCGCATCCGGCCGCTCGACCAGAGATAGAGTTTGGAAAACACCACGCTACCGGCCCCGCTCAACAGCCCCAATCCCGCGTAAAACGGCAGCCGCTCCACCGCGAAAGCCGCCAGCTCGGGGGCCGCCAACACGTCCTCACCCTCGAGCAGAAACCACGCCGTGAGCAGGGAACTCAGCGACGCCAACAACAACGGCACCAAACTGCCCGCCGTCAGGTCGATCATGATGACCTCCACCGCAAAGATGATGGCCGCCACCGGTGCCTTGAACGTGGCCGCCAGCGAAGCCGCCGCCGCGCAAGCAATCAACAACACCCTCCGGTTGAAATTCCTGCGCGTCGCCGAAGCCACCTCCGATCCAAATGCCGCGCTCGCCTGCAAAGCCGGCGCCTCCAATCCACCCGACCCCCCCAGCCCGACCGTCAACCAGCTCGCCACCAAAGGGGAGTACATCCAACGCCGCTTCAGCCGCCCCTGCCGGCGGCTCAGCGCGTGCAACGTGGCGGGCACCCCCGGCCCCGGGTGGTCTCCCTTCGCCCCTCGCCGGACGAACCAAGCCGTCGCCACCAAGCCCAGCACAGGCCCCAAAGCCAACACCCCATCCCAAGCCGTCACCGCCTCCAACCCCAACAGTCCTCGGCGCAGCAACGCCACTCCGTTCTTCAACGCCACCGTCATGCCCCCTGCCACCATGCCGATCAAGGCAGCCCAAGCCAGCAGGGACTGCTCGCTTTTCAGCCAGCCCCGCAACCACGGTTGGACATTCTTCCACGTCGCCTGCCACATGGCGCAAAGGTATCAGGGAAAAAATCCCGTTGTAGACGTACCTTCGCCGCAAACTGCAAAAACATGCCGAACCACCGCATCCTCGTTCCCTTTGATTTCACGCCCGTCAGCGAAATCTCGATTGAACACGCCTTTGTCGTGGGCAAAGCCATTGACAGCGAGATCATTTTACTTCATGTAGTTGGCAACAAAAAGGACTTTCCCGAGTCCCGGGCCCGCATGGAAGCCCTGCTCGAGCGTTGCAAAAACAAGTACCCCCACAACATCCGTTATACCATCCGCATCGGGTCCATCTTTGAAGAGATCGACGATGCCAGTGTAGAGGAAATGGCGAACCTCATCATCATGGGAACGCACGGGTTGAAGGGCATGCAATTCATTACCGGTGGCCGGGCCTTGAAAATCGTGACCAACTGTTCGGTGCCCACCATCATCACCCAAGAGAAGGGCATCCGGGATTCCGGCTACGACGACATCGTGGTGCCTTTGGACTTGCACCAAGACACGAAGCAGAAACTTTCAATCGTGGCTGAAATGGCCACGTACTTCAAGGGACGGGTTCACTTGATTTCCCCTGCAGAAGACGACGAGTTCTTGAAGAACCAGCTCGACCGCAACGTGAATTACGCGAAGGAATACTTCGAAGACTTGGGCATTGAGCACACGGCAAAGGTCTCCGAGCACAGCTCGAGCGCTTTCGTGAAGGATGTGATCCGCTACGCCTCTTCCATCGATGCGGATTTGATCAGCATCATGAACTTGCACGAGAAATCGTTGATGGGCATTTTAGGCCAAACCTACGAGCAGCAAGTCATCACGAACGAAGCCGAAATTCCGGTCCTCATCTTGAATCCGAAAGAGACACGGGTCATCCGCAACTCCGTCTTCGCCCGCAATTAATTCAAATTGAATTGTCATTCAAGACCGGCTTCCCGCGTGGGGGCCGGTCTTTTTTTGCGCGTCACACCCGCACGGCGATGACCAACACGTCATCCACCTGTTCTTCATTGCCCTTCCACCGGTCAAAAGTCACCTCCAGTATGCGCTGAATTTCCGGCATGGGCTGGGCGGACAATTCAACGAGCAACTCGCGGAACCGGCGCCGCATGAACTTCTTTCCAAGCGGTCCACCGAATTGGTCCACGTAGCCATCCGTGGCGGCCACGATCAAATCCCCGGGCTCCAATTCAAACTCCGTGTTCGTGTAATGAGCAGTTTCAGGCAAAAATGAAGCAATGGCCATCTTGTCGGGATTGAGCGTGATGACCTCCCGACGCCGAACGATATAGAGCGGATTGTTCGCACCGCTGTATTGCAGCACCATGTTCTCCATGTCGATGCTCGCCATGGCCAAATCCATGCCGTCCTGAATCCCCGCATACCCTGCTCCTTCCTCCATGACCTCCGGCATCGCATCTGCCCCCACGCGCGCCACCACCCGCTTCCCATACTGCTGGCTCAACACCTCCCAAGCGATGCGATTCAGGTGCGTGAGCATCTTGTCCGGTTGGGTAAACACCTTGGAAACCCGTTCGAGGGCGTTGTGACCGATCAAACTCATGAAAGCGCCCGGCACCCCGTGCCCTGTGCAGTCGATGGCCGAAAACATCCGCGCCCGACCCGCCTTGTGGAACCAATAGAAATCCCCCGAAACCACATCCCGCGGACGATAGAACACGGCGTTTTCATAAAACACCTGGTCCCGTTCGCTCTGCGTGGGAAGGATGGCCTTTTGGATCCGCTCGGCATAATCAATGCTGTCGCGCAAATCCGTGTACAGCGACTCGATGCGCGCCTTTTGCTCCTCCACCTCCGTGGTGCGCAACCGCACCTTGCGCTCGAGTTCCTTCTCGTTTGACGCCAGTTCATCGCGCATCTTCAGCAGGGCATGCCCGAGGGTATCGTCCTCGCTGAGGGGAATGTACTCGGTTTCAAAATGCCCTTTACCGACTTCGATTGAAAAGCTCCGCGTCCGCTTCAACCCTTCCGCTAAGCGGTTCACCGCATTCGCCATCTCACCGATTTCATCGGGGCTGACCTTCACCGGTTGGTCGGGCTGCACCCCCCTTCCCATGTAGAGCAAGGTGCGCTTCAAATCCCGCACCGGGGTCAAAATCGACCGCGTCACCAAATACGCAATCACAATACCCAACATCAAAACCCCCACTGCCACGTTGCCCGCATAGAGGCGCAACCGCGAACTCAGCTGGTCCATGCGTGCCATCGAAAGCCTCGTCAATTCACGGTTTGCCGCGTTCAATCGAATGATCGACGCATCGATGGCCTCATACACCGACTCCAAGCCCCCCTCCCCCGGGTTCAGCAGCACATCCCGACGCGCCGCGTTCGGAAAAGAGGGGGTGTTGTACGACTCAAACGTTGGCAGCAAACGTTCGATCCGCTCGTACAAGATGATCATGTGGTCCAAATGATACTTCAAGTCATCCCACTCTTGCTGCATCTCGGGCGACCACGACATCGCGAACTGGTCGATCTGTTGGCGCTGGGCCGGGATGACGCTATCCTGCAAAGCGAGCAACCGTTTCCGCTTCGGGTGATCGGAGTCCGCCTGCACGTAGAGCCATTGGATCACGTGCGATTCCGATTCTGCTATCGTCAACTCCAAATCATGGAGGGCGTCCAAACTCGGCGTCAACACCTCATCCACTTGCGCGCTCAGCCGCCCATTCTCCACCAGTGTGTTTCGAGTCAAAATGAATTGAACCGAAACAGCCACGCCGAACAACCCAAAACCGATGCCCATTCGCCACCCAATCGGGAACTTCAAGCGTCCAGTGCCGCTGATTTTCACGCCCGGCCGAGGCCCCGCATTCGTCCGTTCGGCTGCATCGCCCAGTGGGGCACGCTCTGTACCGATGGAACCTGACCTGCGAATCATGGGGTCAATTTAGGCGGAATCACCTCGCCATCAACCCCTTTCTCAACGGGGCGTACACCGGCGGATGTCAATAACCCCCACTTCAATGGCCGCCCTGTAGGGCTTCCAATTCATCCTTGAATCGCTCGCTTTCATCGCGGTGTTCCAGTGCCCGGTGGATGATCATCAACCCGTTCAGGGTGCGGGCCTTTTTCGGGTTCAAGGCGTACGCCGACTGCATGGGATCGAGGGCGCGTTTGAAAAACTGGACGCATTCCGACTGGATGCGCATCAGTTCGGACAGGGTGACTTGGTTGTCGATGGCGCGGATTTTCCGAACACCTTCGTTGTACCAGGTGACAGCCAAATTGTAATGCGCCCGGTCGTCCTCAGGCCGCAATTGCTCTGCCGCTTGGTAATGCGCAACCGCCTGCCCAAATGCCGCCTCCCGGACCGCTTCACTCAACCCCAAATCGGGGTCCAACAGCGCAGCATTTGCCTCAGCGAGCATGAAGTACAGGTCGAACTCTTGGTCCTCGAAACGGGCCGCTGGATGCAACTGCGCCCATTCCGCCTCATAACGGCGCAACAGTTCTAAAATGGCCCCATCATCCCCAGGAGCAAATTGAATGACGCGCCTAGCGGCATCCTTCAAAAAGCTTTCCGCCATGACCTCCATGGCGTCGATGAGGGAAGCGTCTACTTGGCCCGATTGCTGTTGGAGTTGCCGACTCCGCTGAAACGACTGGATGGCGCCAAGCCGTTCCTTGTTTTCGATGGACAGGTCTCCGGACGCTTTGTATTGCTCCTTCAAGGCATAACCGAGGATGTACCACGCCTGTGCGTCCGACCGATAGTCCCCGTTCACTGCCGGTTGCAACACGGCGGCCGCTTGCTCCCAGGCCCCTTGATTACCCAACACAATAGCCTGCTCCACAGGGGATTGCGCGAACAACACCGAGCTTGTGGCCCAAGCGAACAAGGCACACACGCGCATGATTTTCATTCCACCCATGACTTCAGTTCATTTCCAATTGAAATCTGTAACCGATCAGCCCGCTCCGAGTCCAACTGCAACTTCAATTCCCCATCGACGTAGTGGAAATTCACCAACGCCTGATCCGGAATGCCTCCTTCAGCGCGGGTCACCACCACGGTGGGGTCCGCTCCCAGGGCGCTTTTCCAAGCCGACCATGCCGGACCCGCTAGGTCCCCAACGTACAAGATGTGGTAAAACGTATCGTCCGGTGTGGGGGGGCACGAACTGACTTCCACCACCTGGCTTCCGGATGGCTGCATGTTGCAGCTGTTCATCAGGAACTTCAGCATCTCCGGGTGATCGAGCACACCGATGCGGAAGGTGCCGGTTTTCTTATCATCCGGCCACTTGAATCCCTCCGTGAAACCGCAAACCACCCAGGACTCCATGGCTGCGGAGGTATTCAACAGATCGATACCGTACTCCTTTTGGTCTGCTTGCCCGCCGCTCCGCAAAGTGGCTGCTGCCCAAGCAAAGCTCACGAGCATCAGCACCAAAGCCGAAGCGAGATACCGTTTCATCGGCGAGGGTTACGCGCCTTGGCCCTCCTCCATCGGTTCGATGGAAGTGATGTCCCGGTCGAAATGATACAAGGCTCCAGATGAATCGCCTGCCAAGGCCAGCCGATCCAAAATGCGCCGTGCCATGCCCTCCTCTTCAAGTTGCTCCGCGACGTACCACTGCATGAAGTTGTGCGTCGGATAGTCTTTGACCCGCAAGCAAACGTCCACCACCTCGTTGATGCTTTCCGTCACCCGGGTCTCATGTTCCAAAACCGACTCGAAGGCCTCTTTCAGCCCACTGAAGTATGGACTCGGGGCGCCCAACGCCGGCACGACCGCTTTGCTGCCGCGTTCGTTGATGAATCGGATGAGTTTCAACATGTGGCCACGTTCTTCCTCCGCGTGGCGGTAAAGGAAGTTCGCTGTGCCGTCATACCCTTGGGTTTCAGCCCACACCGCCATCGCGAGGTAGGCATGGGAGCTTTGTGCTTCCAGTTCGACTTGTTGGTTCAAGGCGGTGGCGACTTCTGGTTTGAGCATGGTCCTGGATTTGGTCGAAAATTACGGCTAATCTGCTCCAAAGCTTGTGAATTCAAGCCAAATCATGAGCGGGTTTTCCACCGTTTCACCAACCGCATCCACCACCGCTCATCCTCCACTTCGAACGCCTTGAACAGCTCATCCACTTGCTCCGCCCAGCGCAAAACCGGACGCATCGTAGCCCCCAGCACCGCCGCCGAATCCACCACCCCATCCTCGTTCATCACCGGCTGGCCGTCCACATCAGGCAACCGCTCAACCCATTCGCGCATCGCGAGCAGCGGCTCCAATTCCCGTTCGCGTCGCGCTTTCAACGCCGCCAAGGCCACTTGCCAAACGTCCCGCTCCGCGATGTACCGCACCAACCGCGAACCGTGGCGGTGCTCTTCGTGGGCCAACCGCATCGCTACCAACCGCTTGAGCATGGTGTGGGCCGTGCCTTGGCTCAACCCGGTGGCCTCAATGACTTCGCTCATCGAAGCGGGTTCGGCCTGTGCCAGCAAGGTCGCATGAACGGTCCCCAGCGCCTTGGGAAACCCCCACCCCACCATCAGCTTCGACCATTCCTGAACGAATCCTTCCCGAATCGGGGCGAATTCCTCTTCCGCCATCCTCGGAATTTCGGGCGCCTGGCCTGCTTTTTTCTCCTTCTTCTTCCCCTTCTTCTTTTTCGCCATCCCTTGATTCAAATTTCGTTGAAACTACGAAATCGGGTGGGATTGGTCAAATCGCGTTGGGGAACGTCGGTCAACAATTGACGTGCGAGGTCTTGGGCTGCCCGAGGCCCCACGAGCACACCTCGGGTGCCCAACCCATTCAACACGGCGTACCAAGGGTGCCGCAAACTCAACTTTCCGACCATGGGGCGGCGGTCGGGAGAGGCAGGACGCAATCCAGCGCGGTGTTCTTCAATATCATCTGAATTGAACAGTCCCCACGTGGTAAAAGGGGCGAGTAGTTCCGACTGAGACGCTTGCTGGATGCGGTCATCTTCGATGCCCCACGCGTAGGTCGCACCGAGGCGGGCGCGGCCATCGGGTTGCGGGAGCACCCATTTGTTGGCATTCAAGGTGAACGAATGCGACCACGCGCCGGGGCGCAGGGTAAGGACTTCACCGTGGTTGGGGTTCACTTGTATTCCCCACTGCCTCAAATCTGCTACCGCCCCTACTCCGCGGGCATCGACCAATCCATCATAGCCCGCGGGAAGCCCATCGGACCACTGCCAAGACCCCGATTCCCAAGCGAGTCGCTCGGGCTGGTTTTGGGCCAAGGCCTTCCAATCGTCAAGCAATGCCGGCACATGCACCCAACCCGACCCCTGCACGCGGCCTGCCCCATGGGCAAAGGACAAACCTCCCGGCTCATCTACCCGTTCAATCCATTTTGAAACAGCATGTCCTTCCGCCAAGCGCGCCTCCCAAACGGCGGCATAATCCGCATTAGGAAAGGCACGCACCACCGGAACTTCATGCCAATACACGCCTCCCAACAACCGTTCAAATCGAGCATACACCTGAGCGGCCACGGTCCGGTGCTCCTCAGCCTCCCAGACCTCGACCACCCGGCGAAACGACACGGGATTGAACATGCCTGCAGCCACCCGGGACGCACTCGGCAATCCCGCGTCCCGCTGGACCACCGTTTCACCGGCATGCCAAAGGGCCTCCGCCGCCAGCGTGCCCGCCAGCCCGCCGCCGACCACCAACCAACGCGCCACCTCAGATGACCTCCAGCTCCCGCGCTACGTCCGCAAAGGCCTCGATCGCACGGTCCAAATGCTCCCGCGTGTGGGCCGCCGACAATTGCACCCGAATGCGCGCTTGCTCCTTCGGCACCACGGGATAGAAAAATCCGATGACATAAATGCCGCGCTCGAGCAGCTTGTCGGCCATGACCTGCGACAACCGAGCATCGCCCAACATCACCGGCACAATCGCGCTTTCCCCATCCTTGAACGGCAACCCCACCCGGCGCATGCCTTCCTTGAAGTACGCCGTGTTCGCCTCGAGCTTGTCACGCAGTTCAGTCGATTCTGAAAGCATCTTGAACGCCTCGATGCCCGCCCCGACGATGGCAGGTGCCAACGAGTTGGAAAAAAGGTACGGCCGGCTCCGTTGGCGCAACAGCTCAATGATCTCCTTGCGGCCGGTCGTGAAGCCGCCCATGGCCCCTCCCATCGCCTTGCCGAGGGTGCCGGTGATGATGTCGACGCGGCCCATGGCGTCGCGGAGTTCGATGCTGCCGCGGCCGGTTTTGCCGATGAAACCCGTAGCGTGGCATTCGTCGACCATGACGAGGGCATCGTATTGGTCGGCGAGGTCGCAGATTTGGTCAATGGCAGCCACGTAACCGTCCATGGAGAACACGCCGTCGGTCACGATGATTTTGAAGCGGTGGCCCGCCTCGTTGGCGGCCTTCAGCTGGGCTTCGAGGTCGGCCATGTCGTTGTTCGCGTAGCGGTAACGCGCCGCCTTGCAGAGCCGCACGCCGTCGATGATGGACGCATGGTTCAAGCTGTCGGAAATGATGGCATCGGCCGCGTCGAGCAGGGGTTCGAAGACCCCGCCGTTCGCGTCGAAGGCGGCCGCGTAGAGGATGGTGTCCTCGGTCTGGTGGAAGTCGGCGATGGCCTGTTCGAGCTCCTTGTGGATGTCCTGGGTGCCGCAGATGAAGCGCACGGAAGACATGCCGAAGCCGTGGCTGTCGATGGCGCGTTTCGCCGCGTCCATGATCCGCGGATGGTTGCTCAGCCCGAGGTAGTTGTTCGCACAGAAATTGAGCACTTTCGAACCGTCGGTCAGCGTGATTTCCGCGTCCTGCTGGCCCGCGATGATGCGTTCGCGCTTGAAGAGGCCGGCGGCTTCGATTTCTTTCAATTCATTTTGAAGGTGGGCTTGCAGCTTTCCGTACATGGCGTTGATTTTGTAGGCCAAATGTACTTCAACCGCCCTCAGCCGAGCACCACCGGAACGTTTTCCTTGCCGTGCCCCACCGGCACTTCCCAGACCACGGGTTTGCCTGCCGGAACGTGGTCGGCGACCATGTCGCGGAGGGTCCGTCCGAAGGGGTTGTCTGCCGTTTGGCCTGAAGCAATCGTGTTGTCGTGCAAGTCCGTGAAGGAGCCCATCGCCAGCCCGTGCATCCGCTTGAACACGCCCGCGAGCCGGAAGCTGTTCAGCATGCGATCGAGGTGGTAGAGGTACTCGTCGAGGTCCTCGAGCAGCAGCCAAGCGCCGGTCACATCGGGGAAGTAGGGCGTGCCGAGGAGGGAGT
>JALQTD010000001.1 GCA_023264155.1 Flavobacteriales bacterium
CATGAAGCAGCCCTGGAAACAAATCGGATTCGCCACGAAAATTGCCCTGTATTTCAGCATTGCCCTGGTCGTCGTCGGCTCGGCGGCGTACTTTTTGCTCGAGCAGGAAGGCACGTTGAAGGGCATGAGCACCTGGGGCCAAATCACGACTTCCGTGTTCCAAAGCGCCACCCGCACCAGCGGGTTCAACACCGTCGACATCGGTGCCGTCGGCGTTCCGATGTTGTTCCTCCTCACGGTACTGATGTTCATCGGCTCCAGCTCCTCCTCCACCGGAGGGGGCATCAAAACGAGCACCTTAGCCATCGTGCTGGCCGACGTTTGGCGCACCATCCGCGGGTTCGAATACGTCCAGTTGTTTCAACGCACCATCCCGGAAATCCTGCGCTCGCGGGCGTACAGCGTGCTCTTGTTCTTCCTCGTCGGCAACCTCCTGTGCATCTTTGTGCTGAGCATCACGGAGGCGGAGATTTTGGCCCAAAACGGCCGCAACCTCCTCGACCTGACCTTCGAGCAAGTCAGCGCCATGGGCACCGTCGGGCTCAGCACGGGCATCACCGCCGACCTGAGCACCGCTGGAAAATTCATCATCAGTGCCAGCATGTTCGTGGGCCGGGTTGGTACGTTAACCGTGGCCTTTGCCATTGGCGGTCGTTTGGTCCACAATCACTTCAAATACCCGGAAGGCCACACGATGGTCGGATAACGCATGGGAACGAAGATAACCCCTTACACTTCGCCTGAACAGGAGGCGAAAACGCAGCAAGTCGCGCGCATGTTCGACAACATCGCGCACAGCTACGATTTCCTGAATCACCTCTTTTCCTTTGGCATCGACGTGCTGTGGCGCAAGAAGGCCATCCGTATCCTGCGCAAAGAGCAGCCCCAGGAGGTCATGGACATGGCCACCGGTACGGCGGATTTCGCCATCGAGGCGGTGCGCATGGGACTCACGGATGCCCGCATCACCGGCGTGGACATCAGCCCGGGCATGCTCGAGGTCGGCCGCAAGAAGGTGGCCAAGCGCGGGTACACCGATGCCATCACCTTGATGGAAGGCGACTCCGTGGACCTTCCATTTGCCGATGGGCATTTCGACGCTTACACGGTGGCGTTCGGCGTGCGGAACTTCGAGCAGCTCGAGCAGGGGTTGAGCGAAATGATGCGGGTGCTGAAGCCGGGTGGGCTCGGCATCATCTTGGAGTTTTCAAAACCCCGCCGTTTCCCCATGAAGCAGCTCTTCGCCTTTTATTTCCGATTCATCATGCCCACCATCGGCAAGCTGGTATCGAAAGACAACGCTGCTTACGCTTACCTCCCAGAAAGCGTGCAAGCCTTCCCCGAGGGCCGGGCCTTTCTCGATGTGCTCGATCGGGTCGGCTATGTGGAAACGCAAGACCTCCCGCTCACCGGCGGCATTGCGTCGATTTACCTCGCTCGGAAACCCCTCACTGACCCCGCATGATCCTGCGCGTTCGCCCGTCCATGCTGAGCGGCACTGTGTTCGCTCCCCCATCGAAAAGTGTCATGCAACGCGTGGTGGCCGGTGCGTTGCTCGCCGATGGCGCCTCCATGCTGCACCACCCGAGCGAGAGCGACGATTGCACGGCGGCGCTTGCGACAGCAGCCGCCCTCGGTGCGGAAATCGAACTCGGCGAAGACGCCATCCGCATCACGGGGGTGGCGGGGCAACTCGCTCCGCGCACTTCGGAGATCAACGTGGGTGAAAGCGGATTGGGCTTGCGGCTCTTTACGCCGATGGCGGCGCTGCACCCGGGGGAGCTCACACTCACCGGCACAGGGAGCTTGCTGCAGCGACCGCAATCCCCGCTGACGGGAATGCTCCGCGCCTTGGGAGCGACCTGCACGACCGGAGCAGGTGGGCTGCCACCTCTGCATGTGAAGGGACCGCTGCAATCGGGCACGATTGAGGTGGACGGCAGCATGAGCTCGCAATTCTTGACCGGGCTGCTGTTCGCGCTACCCGTTTGCTCTGGGGATAGCGAGTTGATTGTGAAGGACTTGGTGAGCCGGCCTTATGTGGAGTTGACGCGGGCGGTGCTGGCAGATTTTGGGATTGAAACCACGGAATCGGAGGGCCGCATTCAGGTGCCTGGGGGCCAAACCTACCAGCCGTGGGAAGGCGTGATCGACGGGGACTGGAGCGGCGCCTCCGCCCTGCTCGTGGCGGGCATGCTCGCGGCCGAAACCGCCATCACGGTGGACGGGTTGAACACGGTGTACCCACAGGCCGATGAAGCCATCCGGGGCGCCCTTTTGTTCGCGGGGGGCGCGGCGAGCGGGACGGATGAAGGGGTTCAAGTGGCCCGGCGGCCGGTGCGTGCGTTCAACATCGATTTGACCGACAGTCCGGACCTGTTTCCGGTTTTGGCCAGCCTCGCGGCGTTCGCGAACAAGCCGAGCACCCTGAAAGGCGCGCACCGCCTCGTGCACAAGGAATCCAACCGCATTCAAGCGCTGCAACAGGTCTTCGAAGCGGCGGGCATTGAAGTGCAGCATGACACAGCGGCAGATGCCCTCGTCGTGATCCCGCGCAAGGGCAAGGAGAAGGTGCTTGCCGCGCGCATCGACGCCCAAGGCGACCACCGCATTGCCATGGCTGCGGCCTTGCTCGGTTTGGCAGGTGCCCCCATCGAAATCGTGGGCGCGGAATGTGTGGCGAAGAGCTACCCCGCATTTTTCGACGACCTCGAATCCTTGGGGGCTGTCGTTCAGTGGGTGAAATCCAAGTGATTGCCTAACTTTCCGGCATGCGTATTCCCCTGCTCTTCCTTGTGGCGCTCAGCATGTTCAGCACGCGTATGACCGCGCAAGCTTGCATCGACAGCACCTTGATCGACCCCTTTGCGTTTTGCCCGATGATTTGGGACCCGGTATGCGGATGCAATGGGGTGACGTACGGCAACAGCTGCGAGGCCGAAGTGTTCGGCGGGGTGACGAGTTTTGTATCCGGAGAATGCGCCCAATCGAGCGGCGACTGCTTCGATGTTGGCGGCCTCGACTTCGGCGATTGCGAAATGGTCATGGGCGTGGCGGTAGTGGACGGCAGCTGCACCGGCATCAGCGGGTGCGGATGGGTCGTGGACGGCGTGGATTACAGCGTGTACAGTTTTGAGAACACGGGCGACTGCTTGGCGGCGTGCGGCGGAGGCGACTGCCAGGATTTGGCGGGTGTGGACTTCGGCGTGTGCACGATGGCCATGGGGGTCGCGCTCATCAACGGAGATTGCGTGGGATTGAGCGGTTGCGGCTGGGTCGTGGATGGGGTCGATTACAGCGTCTACAGCTTCGAGTCGTTGGAAGCGTGCCAAACCACATGCGGCAGTTCCTGCACGGACCTCGCCGGCATCGACTTCGGTTTCTGTGACATGGTCATGGGGCCGGCTTGGGTGGGCGGTTCGTGCGTTGAACTGAGCGGTTGCGGCTGGGTCGTCGATGGCGTGGACTACAGCGTGTACAGCTTCGCAAGCCTCGAGGACTGTGCAGCTTCCTGCGGCGCCAGCTGCATCGACCCTTCGTTGGCTGACCCCTTGGTGGATTGCAACCCGTTCGAGCCGGAGCCCGTTTGCGGTTGCGACAGCCTGTCACACTTGAATCCCTGCACCGCCACCTACATGGACTGGGTGTCGTCCTACAACGCGGGGCCGTGTGCAGGAGACTGCTTCGACGCATCCCGGGTGGTGCCGGGCATGCAATGCCCGGAGACCGATGAGCCGGTGTGCGGTTGCGACGGACTCACGTATGCGAATCCGTGTGAAGCGTGGTACAGCGGTGGCCTGGCCACTTGGTCCGCGGGGCCGTGCGATCCCATCGCGGTAACCGAGTTCGCGGACCACGCGTGGAAGGCGGTTGTCGCCGACGGCCAATTGCAGCTCGTGAACTGGCCCGTCGGAGCGACATGGCGCGTGTTCAACAGCTCCGGGCAACTCGTCGCAACGGGCACCGAAGACCGACCTGCCATCGATGTGTCCAGCGGGTGGGTCATTGTGGTCGGCCCGGCTGGGGCGCAGCGGGTGTTGGTGCCCTGAGTGCTGCCGGAGGAAACACCAGCACCGCCGCCACGGCGCACGTAACCGGTGCAAAGATGGGGGCCACGAACCACGATACGACCGGCAGCATCATCCACAACTGAAACGGAATGCCTACGCCGAGCACGCGGCCGCGCAGCCCCCAACTGGCGCGCAGCCCTTTGCGCGCTCCCATGCCTTGGCGCTCCCAGATGAAGTCGAAGGTGGACGCCCCGTAGAACCACGCACCGACGAGGAAGGACAGAACGGCAAAGGCCGGCGACAGCACGACCACGAGGGGCCCCGCGAACAGGCTGACCAGCAACGACGCGGCGAACAAGGCGACTCCGAACGCGAGTTCGACGAAGAACAGCAGCACGGCTGATCGCAATCCGCGCAGGAATTCACGGAGCATGAGCCGGAATCCCACCGCCCGCACCTCGCCCGTGAGGTGGGCCTCGGTGCGTTCCGAAATCCAGGCCATGACCGGGCCGAGGAAGGCGAGCACCACGTATTTGGTCAGCTTCACTTTGAGCCAAAACAACGCCACCCACGCCACCGCTTGCACCGCCACTTCGCCCGCAGCTGCGGCTAGCCATTTGGCCTGCTCCCACCACGATGCCTCCGACGGCCAAGCCACCTCGGATCCCACCCATTGCCGGTACGCGGCGCCCAATTCATCGACCAGCCACCCGATTCCCCACGCCCCTGCGACCACGAAGGCCGCGGTCATCGCCGCCGCGAAGAGGTAGACCCGCCGCAGCCCCATCTCGCGGATGGTGCGGAAACTTTTCCCGTATGCGCGCAGCCCCGCCCCAAACGACTTGAAACTTTCCATGGTGCAATGTGCGTAACCTGCGACGAAAATCCCACAGGCGCACCGAAATTGGAGGGAATTTCAGGGCATGCGGATTCATTTCATTGCCATCGGCGGGAGCGCGATGCACAACCTGGCCTTGGCCCTGCATGACGCGGGGCACGCCGTGACCGGATCGGACGACCAAATCCTCGAGCCGTCGCGGTCACGGCTTGCAGCCGCCGGGTTGCTGCCCGAGGAAACGGGGTGGTTCCCGGAGCGGATCACCCCGGACATCGATGCCATCGTGCTCGGCATGCACGCGCGGACGGACAACCCGGAATTGGCGGCCGCCCAGGCGATGGGCGTTTCTGTGCAGAGCTACCCGGAATTCTTGTACCACGCGACCGCTGGCAAGCAGCGGGTGGTCGTGGGCGGCAGCCACGGGAAGACGACGGTGACCTCGATGGTGCTGCATGTCCTGCACCGGCTCGGGCGGGACACGGACTACATGGTGGGAGCGCAATTGGAGGGGTTTGATCGGATGGTGGGGCTTTCGGCGGATCGGGATTTGGCCATTTTCGAAGGCGATGAATACTTGAGTTCACCGATCGATCGGCGCCCCAAGTTTTTCTGGTACAAGCCGCATGTGACGCTCCTGACAGGCATTGCGTGGGACCACATCAACGTCTTTCCGACGGAGGCGGATTACATCGCGCAGTTCGCCCATTATTTGACGACGCTCGCGCCGCAGGCCACCGTGGTGTATTGCACTGAAGATGAGCGGCTTGCAGCCCTCGTTGAGCAGGCCGATGGCATCGTGCCGTTGGCTTACCAAACCCCGGCCTGGCGCGCGGTGGAGGGCGGGACCGAGCTCTCCTTTCCGGATGGTTCCCGGTGCATCACCGGCTTGGTGGGCACGCACAATTTCCAAAACCTGGCCGGATCGCGGGCGTTGTGCCAAGTGCTCGGCGTGAACGGTGCCGATTTCGATCGCGCCATCGCGGACTTTTCCGGAGCGGCGCGGCGGTTGGAGGCCATCGAGGAAACGGAGGACGCCGTGGTATACCGGGATTTTGCCCACGCGCCATCGAAGGTACGGGCGACCACAGACGGGGTGCGGGCGAGCTTCCCGAACCGGCGGCTGCTGGCGTGCTTCGAACTCCACACCTTTTCCTCGTTGAACCGGGATTTCCTGCCCACGTACGCGGGGGCCTTGGACGCCGCCGATGAAGCCGTGGTCTATTTCGACCCGGACGTTTTGGCGCACAAGCGGTTACCGGAATTGGATCCCGAAACCGTGCGGGCGTGCTTTGGGCGGGAAGACGTGCGCGTCATCACGGACCGGGCGGCGCTTGAGGCGCTCTGGGCCACGTGGCAATCGGGGCCGCGCGCGGTGTTGTTGATGAGCTCTGGGTGGTTCAGCGGTGCGGTTTGGCCTGGAAACCAACCGAGTTAAGCCAACCCCACGTCCAGGGCCATCATGACGATGAACCCGCCGATGAAGCCCAACGTCGCCAAATCCGTGTACTTGTCGCGCTGCGTCTCTGGAATCACCTCTTCCACCACCACGTAAATCATGGCCCCGGCCGCGAAGGCGAGCGCATAGGGCAAAATGGCCTGGACCTGCATGACCGCAAAGGCCCCCAGGGCCCCGGCCACGGGCTCAACGATGGCTGAAAGCTGGCCAAACCACGCCGCCCGCCACTTCGAAAGCCCTTCCCGCCGCAGCGGCATGCTCACGGCGAAGCCCTCGGGAAAATTCTGCAGACCGATGCCGATGGCGAGGGCCACTGCGGCGCCCACACTCGCTCCCGGCAGCCCGGCAGCCGCCCCGCCAAACATGACGCCCACCGCCAGCCCTTCCGGGATGTTGTGGAGCGTGATCGCGAGGACGAGCAGCGTGGAGCGGTGCCATTTCGTCGCAGGGCCCTCCGCTTCATCCTTGCTGAAATTGATGTGCAAATGCGGCGTCATTTTGTCCAAAAAGAAGATGAACAGCGCGCCCAGCGCGAATCCCACTGCCGACGGCACCACACGAGCGAACCCCGCTCCTTCCGACATTTCAATCGCAGGCGAAAGCAGCGACCAAAAGCTCGCCGCCACCATCACGCCGCCCGTGAACCCCAGCATCCCATCGAGCCACTTGCGGTGCAACGTCCCGAAGAACAAAACGAGCGACGCGCCCGCCGCCGTCAGCAACCACGTTCCTGTGGTCGCTGTCAAAGCCGCCCAAACCGGCCCGACTTCATCAAACCATGCAATCAGTTGTTCCATCACCCGTTGATTTCCACGTATAAATTCCGCAACACCGCCGCCGTCCACAACCCCTTGCCTGCAATGGTCGCACTGCCGTCAAATCCATGCCACTCGCTCACCTCAAAGGCCGTCCCGAGCCCGATTCCCAGCGCATCCAAGTGCCGCAAAAACCCGTCGCTGCTGTCAACCACGCCCTTCACAACCGCCGATTGCCCGGGCAAAAGGGCGTCAGCCGTGATGAGCCGACGCGGATCCACCACCGTGCCATCCGAGCGCGGAATGGGGTCGCCATGCGGATCAAACGCCGGGTGCCCGAGGAAGGCATCGAGCCGGTTCATCAGTTCCGCATGCTCCACGTGCTCCAGCTGCTCTGCCAAATCGTGCACTTCGTCCCAACCGAATCCCAACCGGTCCACGAGAAACACCTCCCACAGCCGGTGCCGGCGAATGACATCCACGGCGATGCCGCGTCCGGCGGCAGTCAGCGACACCCCGCGGTAGGCGGTGTGGTCGACCCATCCCCCTTCGGCGAGTTGTTTCAGCATGCCTGATACCGAGGCGGGCTTCGCTTGCACCCGCTCAGACAGGGCATTCGTCGAAACTGGCCCTTGCCCCTCGTCTTCTAAAACGTAAATCGCTTTGAGGTAATCCTCTCGGCTCGCGCTGGGTTGCACCGTAATCATGTGGCAAAGTTAATTCATTTTTTAGGCAGGACTAAAAATAAATTTTCATGATGAACCAAATCAGCGTCAAGCTACCTTTACCTCATGAAAACCTTGTTCATCTTGCGGCACGGCAAAGCCGAACGCCCCCACTCCGGCCTCGCCGATTTCGACCGGGCATTGTCCCCGCGCGGACACCGCGACGCCGCACGCGCTGGAGAGGTGCTGAAGGAGCGACTCCTCCCGGACTCGCCTGGCGCCGTCTCCGCTGCTCGCCGGACGCGGGAGACCGCCGCAGCCGTTGCAGCGGCATGGGGTTGGCGCTTTCCAAATCCGCTACGCGAGGGGTACCTCGCCCCCGCACGGTTTTGGCTGCAAACGGTCAATGGGTGGGGAAGCGACCGGCCGACCGGACTCATCGTCGGCCACAACCCCGGGGTCAGCGATTTGGTCCATTACCTGACGGGCGCGGACGCATCGCTTCCCACAGCCGGCCTAGCCGAGGTGCAGTTCCCGGTCTCGAGTTGGGCTGAAATCAGTGGCGGATGTGGGGAATTGGTTTCGGTTTGGACCCCGTCCACTACCTTCGGCGCATGAACGAAAAGGGGACTTCCTTGCGGCGGTGGGTGCTCGGAGTGGCCGGTGTAGCGTTAGGCGCCTATGCGTTGTGGACGTTTCGCGCCCTCGTGGCGTACTTGTTGGCAGCGGTGGCGCTGAGCTTCGTCGGCCGGCCGCTCGTGTTGGGCATGCAGCGCTTGCACGTGGCCGGTCGCCGGCTTCCGAATGGCCTCATTTCCGCCTTGGTCCTCCTGCTCTTTGCGGCGGGTGCGGGCGCGTTCATCATGTTGTTCGCGCCCTTGGTGGCTGCGCAGGCGGAAGCCATCAAGGACTTGGATGTGGGCCAAATGCAGCAGCTCTTCGCCCGGCTGTCCCACTGGCTGGACCACGATCTGGCCGCCTTCGACCTGAGCGGCGACGGGCAGTCGAACAGCGCCTTCTTGATCGGCCGGGTGCAGGATTTGGTCCAAGTCAATGGCGTCGGGAGCCTCTTCGGTGGCCTCATCGCCGGCATCGGAAACGGGCTGATTGCCGCGTTCTCCATCACCTTCATGACCTTCTTCTTCCTGAAGGACGGCGCCCTTTTCCGCAACATGGTCATGGCGTTGACGCCCGACAACAAGGAAGGCCAAATCTCGGCCATCCTCAACCGCACAGCCCGCCTCCTCACCCGCTATTTCGGCGGCCTCATCGTACAGGTGCTCATCATCACGACCACCGTCTCCGTTGGACTCGCCCTCATCGGTGTGCAGCACGCCTTCCTCATCGGGCTGCTTGCCGGCATCTTCAACCTCGTCCCGTACATCGGTCCGATTTTCGGCACCGCCCTCGGCCTGCTGCTCGTAGCCGGTACGTTCTCGGGCGAAATCCAGGCACTACCCGGCGTGCTCGGCTGGTCCGTACTGGTCTACGCCATCGCCCAAGCGGTCGACAACTTTTTCACCCAGCCCTTCATCTTCTCCAACCGGGTGAACGCCCATCCGTTGGAAGTGTTCCTGGTGATTTCCATCGCGGGCACGTGGGCCGGTCCTGCGGGCATGGTCCTCGCCATTCCCGCGTACACTTTGTTCCGCATTGTGGCCAAAGAATGGCTCGGACATTTGAAGGTCATCGACCGGTTGACCAAGAGTTTGTAACAATTCTCAAACAAATCATCCGGCGGCGTGGGCCTTTGATTACCTTTGAATCCCGTATTCACAATCGAGAATTCGGGCATGCAATCCACCTCCACCACCGCCGCTGAGCCTACCGCTCCAGTCGTCCACAACAGCCGCTACATCTTCGTTACGGGCGGGGTGAGTTCGAGTTTGGGCAAGGGCATCATTTCGGCCTCACTCGCCAAGCTCCTGCAAGCGCGAGGCTATTCGGTCACCATTCAAAAGCTCGACCCGTACATCAATGTGGATCCGGGGACGCTCAACCCTTACGAGCACGGCGAATGCTACGTGACGGTGGATGGGGCGGAAACGGATTTGGACCTCGGACATTATGAGCGCTTCCTCAACGTGCGCACCACGCAGGCGAACAACATCACCACGGGGCGGATTTACCAAAGCGTCATTGACAAGGAGCGCCGCGGCGAATACCTCGGTAAAACCGTGCAAATCATCCCGCACATCACCGACGAAATCAAGCGGTGCGTGCAAATCTTGGGAGCACAAGGCGACTACGACTTCGTCATCACGGAAATCGGTGGGACGGTCGGCGACATCGAGTCCTTGCCTTACATCGAGGCGGTGCGGCAAATGAAGTGGGAAAGCCCGCAAGACACGTTGGTGGTGCATTTGACCCTCATCCCCTACCTCGCCGCGGCTGGCGAATTGAAAACGAAGCCCACGCAGCACTCGGTGAAGCAGCTGTTGGAATTCGGGGTGCAGCCGGACGTGTTGGTGTGTCGGACGGAGCATCCGCTGACGGATTCAGTCCGAACCAAGGTGGCGCGGTTTTGCAATGTCGGGCTGGATGCCGTCATCGAGAGCTTGGACGCGGAAACAATCTATGACGTGCCGTTGCTCATGCAACGGGAAAAGTTCGACGAAGTGGTGTTGCGCAAGTTGCGGATCCCGGCGGACGATACGGAAGCGAGTTTGGACCAATGGAAAGACTTCCTTCGCCGGTTCAAAGAGCCCCAAGGCACGGTGCGCATCGGTTTGGTCGGCAAATACGTGGAGCTCAAGGACAGCTACAAGTCCATCGCCGAGGCCTTCATTCACGCCGGAGCAGCGCTCGAAACCGAAGTGGACCTCGAGTGGATCCATTCTGAAGGGATCAACCGCAAGAATGTGGAGGCCAAGTTGGGGCATTTGGACGGCGTGTTGGTCGCGCCGGGATTCGGCTCGCGCGGCATCGATGGGAAAATCGACGCCATTCAATTCGTCCGCGAAAACGGCATTCCCTTCTTCGGCATCTGCCTCGGCATGCAATGCGCGGTCATCGAGTTTGCACGGAACGTGTTGGGCTTGAAGGAAGCGCACTCGACGGAGATCAAGGAGTACGCGAGCGAACCGGTCATCGACCTGATGGCCGAGCAGAAGCACATCCGGAACATGGGCGGTACCATGCGGTTGGGCGCATATCCATGCCAAATCGAAGCCGGTTCCCACGCAGCCCAGGCCTACGGCACCACTGAAATCGAGGAACGGCACCGCCACCGCTACGAATTCAACAACGCCTACCTCGACCGGTTCGAGGCTGCTGGCATGAAGGCCACGGGACTGAATCCCGATACAGGGCTTGTTGAGATCGTCGAAATTCCGGAACACCCGTACTTTGTGGCATCGCAATTCCATCCGGAATACGCGAGCACGGTGCTCAAGCCCCACCCGCTCTTCGTTGCCTTCATCCAAGCCGCTCAGACGCGGGCGCTCGCCGCATCGAAAACGCCCGAAACGGCGGAGGCCTGAGGCGGGCGCGGCCCCCACGCATACAAGCCGAAGGCCAGCCAAACCACCCCCGACTGCAATTCGAAAACGCTCTCCGTACAGGCCATCCACGCCGCGATTGCCACGAACGCCAGGGTTTCGAAACTTCGGAAACGCCAAGCCGCCGCAGCTGCTGTAATCCACCAACCGAGCAAGGCCGCGAGGCCTAGCCAGCCCCAAGCCACAGCGGCTTCGAGGTAGGCGTTGTGTGCGTTCATGTGGTGGTGCATCGCGTATTCGTCGCCGCGGGCCGCGTAGATGGCGTCGAGTGCAGGTTGGCTGCTTCCGGTGCCAACTCCGAAGGGATGAACCTGCAAAATGGACCAGGCGGCGGACCAAGCTTGCAGCCGGCCCGAGGTGGAACCTGAAGGACTTGGAGCTGCCGAGTCCGTGGCTGCGGGGGCGGAGGACTCGGTGCGCAGGCCCTCGGCAAGTTCCACAGCACGTCCGGCACCCGCCCACCATCCCGTGGCGACGAGGATGAGGAGGCTGGCCACCGCGGGAACGACACGCCGCTGCTTGACAAGCGCCCAGGACAGGATGGCCCCGCCGGCAATCCACCCCGCTTTGGAGGCCAGCAGTCCGATCATAGCGGAGGCGAGCAGGGCGAACCACAGGCCGAGGCGGAGCGGGGATTTGGTCAGCCATAAAAACAGCCCAAACGCCCAATACCACGCAAGGTAGGTCGGGTGCAAGGCCCCTGCGAGCTCCGCATACCGCCACTGTGCCCATGAACCGGAAAGCGCCGTGTCCCAAACCGCATCGCCCAACGCCAAGGCTGCTGAGGTGAGCAACCCCGCCATCAACCCGCCCGAAACCCGTGCCATGGGGACCTGCACCAGGCGCTCGGTCGCCCGGTACAACAAGGGCAGCACCACAAGCGCGGCTTTGACTTCGAGCGCGAACAGCCCCTCAGCGGTTGAGCTGGACCACAACAAACCAAGGGCGAGCAGCCCATAAAGCGCCGGGCCACCCCACCATCCTGCGGGACGGGAGGGCCGTTCGGTAGGCCGGTGCATCCACCAAGCCGCCAACAGCAGCACGCCCCAAGCAATCAATAACGGCGTCGTGGCGCGGGGATGCAGCGGAAACAGGAAGGCGCATGCGGGGGGCATCCAAGCGAGGAGCTGCCGCGTCATCGGGTCAGCGATTTGGAGCGTTCAGGGGGATTGCCCCGCAAGAGGAGGAACCGGCCGACGCCCTCCCAATAGCCCCAGCCGTAGGCCAAATGGATGATGCCGTATGCCCGGACGATGCCCGCCACTTCCCGCACGCTGTCGGCCACGGCCAAGGCCGAGACCACTGCTCCGATGAACCAAGCACCGACCGCCGTGAAGAGAACGGAGGCGCTGAAGCCGCTCCAGACGGGCGGGGTTTGGCCTGCCCAGTCCACGAACGTCAAGCAGGACAGCACGAGGAGCACCGCCAGGAACACGGCGGGAACCACCTGGCGCCAAGTCGTCACCGTGCGGTGCTTGCGGTTGACGAACACCTTCCAATACCCGTATTGCCGGTACTGCCGGAACAATTTCCCATAGGACGAACGGACGTGGTAACTGCTGCGGATGCGGGGATCGAACCAGATGCGCCAGCCTGCTTCGTGCAGCCGGAAATTGAGCTCATCGTCCTGGTTGCGGACCAAATGCTCGTCGAACAAGCCGATTTCGAGCAGGGCCGCCTTGCGGTAGGCCCCGAACGCCACCGTGTCCACATGACCGGCCGTGCCGCCGGTTCGGAAGCGGGCGTCTCCGACCCCGAAGGGCGTGCTCAAGGCGGCGCCGATGCGCCGTGAAATGGCCGAGCCGTGTACCTGTTCCACCACGCCCCCGACGCAGGCCGACTCCGGGTGGGCCCGCATGGCCTCGGCATTCCGGCGGATGAAGTCCGGAGCGCATTGGGCGTGGGCGCCCAGGATGATGACCATCTCCCCTTGCGCCGCTTGGATGCCACGGTTCAGCGCTTGGGGCGTAAACCGATCGGGGTTGTCAATCCACCGAAAGCGCGCGTCGGATTGGGCCCAACGCTCGAGGACCTCGCGGGTGCCATCGGTGCTGCCGCCGTCTGCCACCACGACCTCCCACGGCTCCTCACAGGGAACTTGATCGCGGATGGATTGCAAGGTCGATTCGATGTACTCGACCTCGTTCAGGCAGGGGATGACGACCGATATCATGGGCGGCAAAGGTACTCACTCCTGGGGCTCCCCACCGACGAGCCGCTTCAACTGGTGGCGGTGGTGCACGATGTGGTCGCCGAGGAAGGAGGCCGTCATGGTCAAACCGAGGCGGCCAGCGAACGGATGGCGGAATACCTCGGCATCCCACCACGCGAGGGGAAGGGCGGCCACCAGCGCCCGGCCATCGGCTTGAGCGCTGCGCCAACGGGCGATGACGGCCGCGATTTCTGCGCGGGTTGCGGCCGGTTGGGGCGCGGGAAGTCCTTCCGGCATGGGGAAGCGGGCGGTGCTCCGCAAGGCGGCGCTGAGTTGGACGGCCCGCGTGGTGGTGTCCGGGGTGATGCGCGGGAGTTCGGCGACCGGGGTTTGGCCTTTCTTCGCCAAATACGCCCACGTGGCCCCCTCGGCTTCCGCCAAATGGTGGGTGATCGCGCCCGCATGCCAACTCGCCCCACCGCCCAGCACGCACGCATCCGGCAGCGCAGCCACCTCGGCCTCCCAAGCGTCGACCGCAGGCGGCAAAGCCGCAAACGCCTCCCATGCCCCGTGCGGCAGTCCCTCCCGGAACATCTGCACGTGCGGCAAACCATCCTCGAGGTAAGGTTCCGAGCTGGGCACGAAACCCAAGGATCGGTAGAACGCTTCCAAGTAGGTTTGGGCCGAAATGCGCACCCCAGCGGTGGGCCATCGGTCGCAAGCCGCTGCCAAGGCGTGTCCCATCAATTGGCGGCCGAGCCCGGTCAGCCGAGCGCTTTCCTTCACCACCACCCGGCCGATGGACGGCTCGGCGTAGCTCACCCCAGGCGGCAGCACCCGAGCGGTGGCTACGCACTCCCCTGCATCCCATGCCGACACGTGCAGCGCCACTTCGTCCTTGCCGTCGAGGTCCTGGTAGGCGCAATCTTGTTCCACGACGAACACCTCGGCCCGCAATTGCAACAGGGCGTAAAGCCCGTCGCGCCCGATTTCATTCCACGCTTCGATTTTCCATAGCATGGGCCGAAGGTAGCAAAGCCGCCGGTCGTAAATTCGGGGCATGCAAGCATTGAATGCGCTTTCGGTGGAGGGGTTGACGAAGCGTTTTGGCGAACGCCTCCTGTTTGAAAACCTGACGTTTGGGCTGAGTCAAGGCCAAAAATCCGCCCTCGTCGCCCGCAACGGCACCGGCAAATCCACCCTGCTGTCCGCCCTCACCGGGGTGGAACCGGCGGATTCCGGAACCGTTAGCTTCGACTCGGGCATCCGGTGGGCGATGCTGGCCCAAGACCCCGGCCTCGATGCAGAGCGCAGCATCCTCGACAACTTGTACGCCGGGGACAACGCGGCCGTCAAGGCCCTGCACGCCTACGAAACGGCGCTGGCCGAAGGGGCTGAAGGCGATGCCTTGCAACGCGCCTACGACGCCATGGACCGCTTCGGCGGCTGGGATTTCGAGGCCCGGGCGCGGGAAGTGCTTGGGCGGCTGAATTTGCACGACCTCGACCGGCGCGTGGGCACCTTGAGCGGCGGGGAGCAGCGGCGAATCGCGCTGGCGAAGGTGCTGATCGAGGAGCCGGACTTGTTGTTCTTGGACGAGCCAACGAACCACCTGGACTTGGACATGATCGCGTGGTTGGAGCGGCATTTGGCCCAAAGCAACACCACCCTGCTCATGGTGACGCACGACCGCTACTTCCTTGAAAACGTGTGCGATACCATTTACGAGCTCGACGACCAAACCCTGTACCTCTACAAGGGCAATTACAGCTATTTCCTCGAAAAGCGGGTGGAACGGCAGGAAAATGCCCTTGCCCAGCGGGACCGGGCGCGGCGGACCATGCGCCGGGAGCTCGAATGGATGCGGCAAACGCCCGCGGCGCGCACCGGCAAATCCAAGGCGCGCATCGACGCGTTTTACGACCTCAAAGCCCGCGCCCGCGTGCGGCTCGAGGAGGACCCGATGCACATCGCCCTCAACCCGGCGCGGATGGGCGGCAAGCTGGTGGAACTGCATAAAGTCGGTCACGGCTTCGGCGACCGCGCGCTGTTTTCCAGCCTGACGCACCACTTCAAAAAGGGAGAACGATTGGGCATTGTGGGAGCCAACGGCGCCGGCAAGTCGACGCTCCTTGACTTGATCGTCGGCCTCGAAGTGCCGAATCAAGGGAAGGTCGTCATCGGCGAAACCGTGGTGTTCGGCCACTACAGCCAGCACGGTGCCGATTTCCCCGACGGCCTCAAAGTCATCGATGCTGTGAGGGAAATCGCCGAATTCATGCCCTTGCAGAAAGGTCAGAAATTGACAGCCGTGCAGCTCCTCGAGCGGTTCCTCTTCCCGCGCCACATGCACCACATGCACATTTCGGTGTTGAGCGGCGGGGAGAAGAAACGCCTGCACCTCCTGCAGGTGCTGATGCGCAATCCGAATTTCCTGATCCTCGACGAGCCGACGAACGATTTGGACATCTTCACCCTGCAGGTGCTCGAGGAATTCCTGCTCGACTTCCCGGGCTGCTTGATCATCGTGTCGCACGACCGGTACTTCATGGACCGCTTGGTGGAGCACATTTGGGTGCTCGGGGAATCAGGCCAAACCACAATCCGCGACTACCCCGGCAACTACACCCAGTACCGCCTCGCCTACGAAGAAGCCCAACGGGACGCCCAACGCGCAGCCCCTCCCAAGCCCACCGCCACCGAAGCCCCCACCGTCAAGAACGACTACTCACAACGGCTCAGCTTCAAGGAGAAATACGAGTTCGAGCAGCTCGGCCCGGCCATCGAGGCACTCGAAGCCGAAAAAGCCGCCCTCACCGCTGAGCTCGAACAATCCAATGACCACGAGCGCATCATGGAAATCAGTGCGCGCCTCACCGACGTCGTCTCCGAGCTGGACGCGTCCGAAATGCGGTGGCTCGAACTCTCCGAGCGGGCTGAGTGATTACTGCTGGTCGAAATCCACCACGTATGGTCCCGGCCCTTTCGGGTGGGACTGGCACGTCAAGATGAATCCCTGCTCCACTTCTTTCGGCTCGAGGGCGTAATTGATGTCCATGTCCGCCTTGCCCGAAGTCATCTTCGCCCGGCATGTGCAGCACACCCCGCCCAAGCAAGAGTAAGGCGCATCCAACCCCGCATCGAGCGCAGCATCGAGGATGCTTTTGTTTCCTTCCAACTTGACCGTGGTGGTGATGCCATCGAGCACGATGGCCACCTCGTCGGCGCTGCCCTCCTCCACCACTGCTGCTGCCTGCGCCTTCGCAGGGGCCGACGTGGTGAACAATTCGAAGTGCACCGTGCCTTCCGGCATGCCCGCCTGCTGCAGGACGTCCCGGCAATCGAGGATCATCGCCTCCGGTCCGCACAAGAACACGCCGTCCGTAGCGGATGGATCGAACATGCCCGCGGCGATCAACGCCCGGCAGCGGTCCGCATCGAGCCGCCCGTGGAAGAGCTCCGCATCCACGGGCTCCTGGGTCAACAAGTTGAACAACCGAAACCGCTCCATGTACTGGTCCTTCAAGTCCTGCAAGGCTTCCTTGAACATGATGCTCGCCGACGTTTTGTTCACGTAGAACAAGGTGAACGAGGAGCGGGGTTCCGATTGCAGGATGTGTCGGATTTGGCTCAAAATCGGCGTGATGCCCGAACCGGCCGCCCTGCCCACGAAATTCCGCTGCGCTTCCGGCTGGGCCTCAAGGGTGAACCGGCCCTGCGGCGGCATGCCTTGGATGACATCGCCCACCTGCAAACTCCGGTTCACGAACGTCGAGAAGCGTCCGCCGGACACCTCCTTCACCCCCACCCGCAATTCGCCATCTTCCGGCGCGGAACACAGGCTGTAGCTCCGGCGAACCGCCTCTCCATTGATGGTATGTTCCAGCGTCAAGTACTGACCGGCCATGAACGAAAAAGCCGCTTGGTCCTCCGCGGGCGCCTCAAAACGAATCGATACGCTGTCGGCGGTTTCACGCCGCACTTCCGTCACTTGCAGGGGGTAGAATCGTGTCATCGGGCGCAAAAATAGCGCAGGAACAGCGATGTCTGAAGCCGAGGAATGCGATCCGCGTCAGAACCAACCGGCGGGGCTCGTTGTATCTTTGACACCATGAACATGAACGAGCGCTTTGAAGCCTACATCGCCTCCGACGCGAAGATTGAGCCGAAGGATTGGATGCCCGATGCGTATCGGAAAACCTTGATCCGTCAAATCAGCCAGCACGCGCACAGCGAAGTGGTCGGCATGTTGCCCGAAGGAAATTGGGTCACACGTGCCCCGAGTTTGCTGCGCAAATCCATCCTGCTTGCTAAAGTGCAAGACGAGGCGGGGCACGGCTTGTACCTCTACTCGGCGTGCGAGACCCTGGGGGTGTCGCGGGATGACTTGATCGCTGATTTGCATTCAGGTAAGGCCAAATACAGCTCCATTTTCAACTACCCCGCCACGAGCTGGGCCGACATGGGCACCATCGGGTGGCTCGTCGACGGCGCAGCCATCATGAACCAAGTCCCCTTGTGCAAGACCAGCTATGGTCCCTATGCACGGGCCATGGTTCGGGTGTGCAAGGAAGAGAGCTTCCACCAACGGCAAGGCTTCCAAATCCTGTTGGCCCTTTGCAACGGAACCGAGGAGCAAAAAGCGATGGCCCAAGAATCCATCAACCGGTGGTGGTGGCCCGCTTTGATGATGTTCGGTCCCCGCGACGAAGATTCACAGCACACCGAGGAATCCATGCGGTGGCGCATCAAACGCTTCACCAACGACGAGTTGCGCCAAAAGTTCATCGACATGACGGTGCCCCAAGCGGAATTGCTCGGGCTCACCATCCCCGACCCCGATTTGAAGTGGAACGAGGAGCGCGGCCACTACGATTTTGGCGAAATCAATTGGGAAGAGTTCTACCACGTCATCCGGGGCAACGGACCGTGCAACAAGGAACGCATCGCCGCCCGCCAACAAGCGCACGACGAAGGTGCATGGGTGCGGGAGGCAGCCCTCGCTCATTCAAAAAAGCGCGCCGCGCAATCATCCACCCACGCAGCATGAACGCATCCAACGCCTGGCCCCTCTGGGAAGTCTTTGTACGCAGCCGCCAAGGGCTGAGCCACCGCCACGTGGGCAGCTTGCACGCCCCCGACGCCGAAATGGCCATCCAAAACGCTCGCGACGTCTACACCCGTCGCCAGGAAGGCGTGAGCATTTGGGTCCTCCCCGCATCTGCCATCACCGCCTCCTCTCCTGCCGACAAGGACTGCCTGTTCGAACCGGCGAACGATAAAATCTACCGCCACCCCACGTTCTATGATTTGCCGGACGAAGTGAAGAACATGTGATGGCAGCACAGGAACACATCCGATACATCGCACGCCTTGGCGACGACGCCGTCGTGCTTGGGCAACGGCTCAGCGAGTGGTGCGGCCACGGCCCCATCCTGGAGGAAGACATCGCTTTGACGAACCTTTCGCTGGACTACATCGGGCAGGCACGGGCGCTGTACACCCACGCCGGGGCCCTCGAGGCGCAGGGTCACGGCGAGGACCATTTCGCCTACTTCCGGGATGAGGAAGCATTCGAGAACCACTTGATGGTCGAGCTGCCGAAGGGCGATTTTGGCTTCACGGTGATGCGCCAGTTCCTGTTCGCCACCTTTGCCTACTTGCGGATGGAGGCGCTTGCAGGCCAAACAACCGACCCCGAGCTCGCCGCCATCGCTGCCAAATCCGTGAAGGAGCTCCGCTACCACGTCGAGCATGCCCGCGATTGGGTGGTTCGATTGGGCGACGGCACGGCCGAAAGCCGTGAGCGGTTGCACCGGTCCCTTGAGCAGCTCTGGCCTTACACCGGAGAGCTCTTCACCCCGGATGCGGTCGATACCTGGGCAGAAACTGCCGGGATGGCACCGGATTTGGCCCGCCTGAAAGCCCGGTGGGACGACGTGATTACGGCCGCCTTGACGGAGGCTACCCTTGGACGCCCGGAGGACGGTTGGATGCAAGCTGGGGGGAAGGCCGGACGTCACACTGAACATTTGGGCTACCTGCTGGCTGAAATGCAAAGCTTGGCCCGCAAGCATCCGGGGGTCACATGGTGAGTCCCCCGGATGAACGGGACGTTTGGAAGCAGCTCGCAACGGTTGTCGATCCCGAGCTGCCTTTTTTAAATGTGGTCGAGATGGGCATGGTGCGGGAGGTAGTCCCCTCCGAGGCCGGAGGTTGGCTGGTGCGGATCACCCCCACGTATTCGGGCTGTCCCGCCACCGATGTCATCATGCAAGACATTCGACGTGTTTTGAGCGCATTGACTGCGGATGTGGAGGTCGAAGTGGTGCACCACCCGGCGTGGACGACGGATTGGATCGGCGAGGAGGCACGCGAGAAAATGTCGGCCCACGGCATCGCTCCTCCCATCGGCAGCCACGCCGACAAGTCGTTTCTTTTGGGCAAAAAACAAACGGTCCCCTGTCCCCTGTGCGGCAGCACTTCCACTCGACTCGTAAGCGCCTTCGGCTCAACCGCTTGCAAGGCGCACTACACGTGCAACGATTGCCTCGAGCCGTTCGATCACTTCAAGTGCTTCTGACACTCAAGACGCATCCAACGCCGTGAATTGCTGCTCGAACAAGTTGCTGTAGACTCCGGCTGCCTTCACCAAATCCTGGTGCGTCCCCTGCTCGACGAGTTCCCCCGCTTCGAACACGAAGATGGCATCTGCCTCCTGCACGGTGCTGAGCCGGTGGGCCACCACCAAGCTCGTGCGGCCTTGGGTGATGCTGCGGGTTGCTTCCTGGATCAACCGTTCACTCTCGGAATCGATGGAAGACGTTGCCTCGTCGAGCACAAGCACGGCCGGTTTCACCACGTAGGCCCGCATGAAGGCGATCAATTGGCGCTGCCCCACGGAAAGGGAGGCACCCCGCTCTCGGACTTCGGTGTCCCAGCCCTGCGGCAACTGCTCGATGAACCCATCGGCCCCAACCGCCCGTGCCGCCTCGTGTAAGGCCGCGTCGGACACGCTGTCATCGTAGAGGGTGACGTTGTTGCGAAGCGTATCAGAGAACAGGAACACTTCTTGGGAAACCAGTCCCACCCGACGGCGCAAGAAGTCGAGGGGAATGTCGCGCAAATCCACGCCATCGATGGTGATGCGGCCGCGCTGGGGCTCGTAGAACCGGGAGATGAGGGAGATGACCGTCGACTTGCCGGCGCCGGTGGCACCGACGAAGGCCACCGTGTTGCCAGGGGCGATGGTGAAGGAGACGCCGCGGAGGACCCAGTCTTCGTCTTTGTAGGCGAACCAAACGTCTTCGAAGGTGATGGCGGCGTGGAACGGCACGGCGGTGTTTTGGCCCGCATCGGCCATCTCATCCTCACGACGCAACAACTTGAACACCCGCTCGGAATTGACGATGCCCATTTGCAACACGTTGAAGCGGTCGGCCAACTGCCGGATCGGCCGGTACAGCATGAACACGTACAAAATGAATTGCAACAGGGCGCCCAAGGTCATTCGTTCGCCCAACACATCGCCGAGTCCGAACCACATAAGCAAGGCCACGCTCGAGGCGCTCAGGAGTTCCACGAGCGGAAAGAACACACTGAAGGCCCAGATGCTTCGGATGTTGGCGGAGCGGTGCGCCTCATTGAGCTTGCTGAAGCGGTCGGCTTCCCGTGCTTCGCGGTTGAACGCTTGCACGATGTGCATCCCCGTGACGTGTTCTTGCACGAATTCGTTCATGCGCGAGACTTGGTTGCGCACGTCGACGAAGGCCTTTTTGATCGCTTTCTGAAAGATGCGTGTGGCCCAAATCAGCAGCGGAATGGGGGCCAAGGCCAGCAACGCCCATTGCCAGTCCAACCAGAACATCGCCGCGATGACCACCGTCAAAGCGAGCAAATCGCCCACTGCATTCAAGATGCCATTGGAAAAGACGTTGCTGATGCCATCGATGTCGCTGACGTGACGCGTCACCAGGGTGCCGACCGGGGTCGTGTCGTAGAAAGGGAGCTTGAACGGCATGACTTTGCGGAAGAGTTTGGTCCGCAAATCCAACGACACCGACTCGGCCACCCAATTCGCCAAATACGTCACCCGGTATTGCAGCAAGGCCTCCACCAACAGGACGCCGATGACCGCGAGGAACACCGCCAGCAGCCCCTCGGCATTCCCTTCGGCAATCTCGACATCCACCGCGCGACGGATCAAGGCGGGTCGCACCCAAATCAAGCCGCTCAACCCCACGACCAGCAAGCCCGTGATGGTGAAACGGCGGCGATACGGAGCGGCCTGGCGGAGCAAGAGCCCGAGCAATTCCCGATCAAACACCTTTCCCGCTCGTTTCGAATCGCTCATGCCGCGAATTTACGCCCCGAGTTCAACCGATTCCGCCTTTCGCTCCCAAACATCCTGCGGATAGGCGACGTGGCTCAGGAACAGCCCATCGGAAGGGGCTGATTTGCCCGCTTCTGAGCGATCCGCACTGGCCAAAACCCGTTCCACATCCGAAGCCTCGCGCCGGCCCGTACCCACCTCGAGCAACGTCCCCATCACCGCCCGCACCATGTTGCGCAAGAAGCGATCCGCCGCGATGTCCAGGCGGTACCTGCTCGGGCTGACTTGGGTAAATGAGCAGTGGCGCACATCGCACAGGGTGGTTTGGGCCCCGCTCCCCGCCTTGCAGAATGCGCCGAAATCGCCTTGACGCACGAGCAGGGAAGCGGCCTGTTGCATCGCCGCCACGTCCAAGGGGTGGTAAATCCGCGTGGATCGGCCGGTCAGAAACGGGTCCTTGGCCGTGTGAAGCCAATACGTGTAGGCGCGTTCTTTGGCGCTGAACCGTGCGTGGGCATTCGCGGCCACGGGCGCCACGTGAAAGATGGCGATCTCCGGAGGGAGTACCCCATTGAGTTTGTGGACCAATCGGTCCCAATCAGGCAAGCGGTCCGTTCCCACAGGGTTGTGTGCGAACTGCACGTGCGCGACATAATAAGCGGCGTGAACGCCCGTGTCCGTGCGGCCGCATCCCACCACCGCCACCCGCTCGCGGGTCAGGCGTTCAAAGGCCTCTTCGAGGACTTGTTGCACCGAAATGCTGTGCGGCTGCCGTTGCCACCCGTGAAACGGTCGCCCGTCGTATGCCAGCTCGATGAAAGCCCGGGTCGGTTCGCTCATGGTGCAAAGATAAACACCCCGGTGCAGGGCTGTGGCGCCGCACCGGGGTGTTTCATGGGGTCAAGCGTGCATCAGGCCCAAGAAGCGATGGACTCGCTCTTGTACTCTCCGGCGAACAATTTCGCCTTGACCTTTTTGAACGTTTCAATCGTGTATTGCACGTCCTCGAGGGTGTGCACGGCCGTCGGAATGAGGCGGAGCATGATGGTGTCCTTCGGCACCACGGGATACACCACGATGGAACAGAAGATGCCGTAATTCTCGCGCAAATCCAGCGTCAAATTCGTTGCTTCACCCAATCCGCCTGACAGGAATACCGGGGTCACGCAGGAGTTCGTTACACCGATGTTGAAACCCTCTGCCTTCAAGCCCTCTTGCAAAGCCGTTGCGATTTCCCACAACTTGGCTTTGTGCTCAGGCTGGGTGCGCATCATTTCGAGGCGCTTCTGGGCACCGATCACGATGGGCATGGGCAAGGACTTGGCGAAGGTTTGCGAACGCATGTTGTAGCGCAGGTAATCGATGACATCCTCATCACCTGCCACAAAGGCGCCGATGGTGGCCATGGCCTTGGCGAAGGTGCCGAAGTACACATCGATTTGGTCTTGGACGCCTTGTGCATCACCGGTTCCACGACCGTCCTCTCCAACAGTTCCAAATCCGTGGGCATCGTCTACAAACAACCGGAATTGGTACTCTTCTTTGTAGGCACAAATCTCAGCGAGCTTGCCTTGGTCACCGGCCATGCCGAAGACCCCCTCGGTCACCACGAGGATGCCACCACCGGTCTGCTTGCACAACTCACGCGCCCGGTCGAGCTGCTTTTTGAAGCTCTCCATGTCGTTGTGTTGGAACACAAAGCGCTTTCCTTGGTGCAGCCGCACACCATCGACCATGCACGCATGCGACTCGCTGTCATACACGATGACATCGTGGCGACTCACGAGCGCTTCGATGGCAGATTGGCATCCCTGGTAGCCGTAGTTCAGCAGGAAGGCATCCTCCTTTTGCATGAAATCGGCCAGCTGCTCTTCCAGCAGTTCGTGCTGGGAGGTTTGGCCGGACATCATGCGCGCGCCCATGGGATAGCCCATGCCCCACTCAGCGGAGGCATCGGCGTCCACCTTCCGGACTTCCGGATGGTTCGACAATCCGAGGTAGTTGTTGATGGACCAAACCAGCACTTCCTTTCCACGGAACATCATGCGGTTTGAAATGTCGCCTTCCAACTTAGGGAAGGTAAAGTACCCGTGGCTCTCCCGGGCGTGTTGGCCCAATGGGCCCCGATCCTTGCGGATGCGATCAAAGATGTCCAAAAGCTAGCGATTTTGAGGCCGCAAAGATAATCAAGCAAGTGGAATCTCAAAGTCCTTAGAATCAAAACAATCGGATGTTAAACGTTCCCAATCCCGGGCATTGTTCACAAGTCCCGCTTTCCCTTTCCACGCGGTGATGTAATTTCGCCGGCGATGGAGGTACGCATGAAACAACGAGCGGGGCACGTCATGGCCGCGTTGGGAACGGCGGTGGTGCTCTGGGCGGCCGCCGGTTGCAACGGCTACAACGAAGTGTTGAAAAGCACCGATTCGGAATACAAACTGGAGCGGGCCATCGGCTTCATCGATTCAAGCCAGTGCTATGGTGCGTTGATGGTGCTCGAAGATTTGATGAACCTCACGCGGGGTACTTCGCAGGGCCGTGAGGTGCAGTACCACCACGCGCGGGCGCAGAATTGCCTGGGGGATTACTATTTGGCCCGCTACTACTTCAAGCAGTTCGCGCGGACCTATCCAGATGATCCGCGGAGCGAGCTGGCGCAGTTTGAAGCGGCGATGTGCAGCTACCGCTTGAGTCCGAATCCGAATTTGGACCAAAGCGAGACCCGCACAGCCATCGAAGAGCTCCAGTTGTTCATGGACCGGTACCCGGGCAGCCCCATGCGCGATTCGTGCCAAACGCTCATCGGCAACCTCCGCAACAAGCTCGAGCGCAAGTCCTTTGAAACCGCCCGGCTTTACCACCACACCGAGCAATACAAAAGCGCGACCATTGCGTTGCATCAAGCCCTGAAGGACTACCCGGACAGTCCGTATCGGGAAGAAATGCAATGGCTCATTGTGGACAGCCACTACCAGTACGCGCAACAGAGCACGGAAAGACGAAAGTTGGAGCGGTACAACGAAGCAATTGAAGCTTTTCTTACATTTGTGGCCCGTTATCCGGAAAGTCGGTTCATGGCCCGAGCGCAACGCATCTATGACGCGAGTGTGGCGGAGGTGGCCCGGCTCACGGAGACGACACCATCTGAAAGCCTATGAATTTCAAAAGCATCAAAGCCGAGCGCACCACTGAGACGCGCGACACGTTGGCCCTCGAGAACTCCGGTTCGGGCAATCTGTTTGAGACGATTGTCGCGCTGAGCTCGCGGAGCAACCAGATTTCAGTTGAACTGAAGAAGGAGCTTTCGGCCAAATTGGAGGAGTTCATTACCCCGACGGATTCATTGGAAGAGGTGTTCGAAAACCGGGAGCAAATCGAGATTTCGAAGTTCTACGAGCGGCTCCCGAAGCCGCACAGCATCGCCATTGCGGAGATGCGCGAAGGCATGTTGGCCATTGAAAAGCCCGCTCCTGCGTTGCCTGAAGTGACTCCGGTGGAGCAGCCGGAAGCAGCCGAAGCGTGATCGTTGCTTCCGGGCCATGGTGCACGGTCGTAAAATCTTACTGGGGGTAACGGGGAGCATCGCCGCATTCAAGGCGGTGTTTTTGGCCCGTGAATTGATTCGGCGCGGCGCGGAAGTGCGCGTGGTGATGACTGCTGCGGCCACGGAGTTCGTTGGCCCGCTGACGTTTGCCACCTTGACAGGGCACCGGGTCTATTCGGATTTCACGGAAGACGCAGACCAAGGGACTTGGACGAACCACGTGGACTTGGGGTTGTGGGCGGATTTGTTCGTGGTGGCGCCGGCCACTGCTGAGACGCTGTCGGCGTTCTCGACGGGGCGCTGCACCAATTTTTTACATGCGGTTTTTCTTTCGAGCCGGTGCGAGGTGATGGTGGCGCCTGCCATGGATTTGGACATGTTCAGCCATGCGGCGACACAGGCCAATTTGCACTTGCTTCGGGAGCGCGGCATTTCAGTGGTCGAGCCGGTATCGGGCCCGCTTGCGAGCGGACTTGAAGGAAAAGGGCGCATGGAGGAGCCCGGCGCCATCGCCGACGCGGTCGAAGGCTATTTCGAATCACGCGCTCCATTGCGTGGGTTGCGGGTGCTGATCACTGCCGGACCGACGCATGAGCCCATCGACGCCGTTCGATTCATCGGGAACCGAAGCTCGGGCAAGATGGGCGTGGCATTGGCGCAGGCTTTCATCGATCAAGGAGCGCAGGTGTCCTTGTTGCTCGGGCCTGCAACGGTAGCCCCTCCGGTGGGTTGCGAGGAAGTGGTTCGGTTTGAAACCGCTGCGGAGCTTGCCGCTGCGGTGGCCGAGCGCTGGGGCCAAATGGATGTGGGCATTGCCGCGGCCGCGGTGGCAGACGTTCGCCCCGCAGCCCCTGCCACGAATAAATTGCACCGAGCCGATTTGCCCCCTGCCATTGTCCTCGAACCCACCCCAGATGTGCTCGCATACATGGGGCAACACAAGGCAGGCCATCAGAAACTCATCGGTTTTGCGTTGGAAACAGACGAAGGGCGAGCCAGTGCAGCATCCAAATTGGAGCGAAAAAACCTCGACGGCATCGTCCTGAACACCCTGTTAGACGACGGCGCTGGATTCCAGACCGACACCAACAAAGTTTCCACGTTTGATGGCCGCGATTGGCATACATTTGAATTGAAGTCAAAAGCCGAAGTGGCCCGCGACCTCGTTAACTTCATCCAGCACCTGTGATTTCATCCATGAAGCACCTCTTCTCTTCACTTCGCATCGCGCTTCCAGCGGTTGCCTTCCTCGCTGTGGCGTTTTCGAGCCGTGCGCAAGAATTGAATTGCCAGGTTGAGGTCATTGCTCCACAGATTTCCAACATTGAGGCTTCCATTTTTGAGGGGCTTGAAGAGCGGATTGCGGAATTTGTGAACGGCCGGAAATGGACCTCCGACAACTTCCGGTTGGAAGAACGGATTGAGTGCACCATGCAAATCACCATCTCCGACGCCCCATCCCCGACCTCGTTCAAGGGCAACATCCAAGTACAAAGCTCGCGCCCCGTCTACAATTCCGACTACAAGACCCCCATGTTGCTGGTCAACGACAACGATTTTGAAATCACCTGGGACGGGACATCGACCATTCAATTCAGCCCCGGTCAGCACCGCGATAACCTGTCCTCCATCTTGGCCTATTACGCCTATATGATCTTGGGAATGGACTACGACAGCATGGCGCTTGACGGTGGAACCGATTTCTATGTGCAAGCCCAAACCATCGTGGCGAACGCGCAAAGCACCGGGTCAAGCGGATGGAAGGCGGGGCAAAACCAGCAGAACCGCTATTGGTTGGTCGAGAACATGCTTTCGCAAACGTTCAAGCCCGTTCGAAACTGCCTGTACAATTACCACCGGCTCGGGTTGGACCGGTTGTATGACGACCTCGAGCGCGGCCGGTTGAACATGGCCGATGCGCTCATTGAAATGCGTGCGACGCACCGCATCCGCCCCTCATCGTACAATTTGCAGTTGTTTTTCTTGGCGAAGTCCGATGAAATCCTCAAGGTGTTCAGCCCCGCGCCCGATGTGGAAAAAACGCGTTTGCTTCCGGTTTTGAAGCAGATGGATCCCGGGAACATCAGCAAGTACGACAGCATTTTGGGTTGAGCCATGTTAGCCGGGCTGAGGATTGAAGGATATGCCCTCATCGACGCATTGGAGATGGAGTGGCAGCCGGGACTCACTGCTTTGACGGGAGAGACCGGGTCGGGAAAGAGCATTGTGCTCGGTGCGTTGGGGCTTGTGCTCGGGGGCCGAGCAGATACGAGCGTCATCCGGACGGGAGCGGACAAATGTGTGGTCGAAGCCACCTTCCGCTCCGATGAGCGTGCATGGCTCGAAGCCCATGAACTCGACGTGCACGACGAGTTATGCATCCGCCGGGAAATCTCAGCCAAAGGACGCTCCCGCGCCTTCGTGAATGACACCCCTGTTTCGGTGGCGGACCTCCGGTCGTTGGGTGCGCGGCTCGTCGATTTGCACGGCCAAGAGAATACATTGGCTTTGGCTGAGAAGGCGCACCGCATTGCCCTCGTGGACGCGTTGGGCGTGCCTCAGGCTGTGCTGCGGGATTATCAGGACGCGTTCCGCGGATGGCGGGAAAAACTGGCCGAACGGAACACGCTGCTCTCCGGCTCGGGCCAAGCCGCGAACGACCCCGATTACCTGCAGTATCAGGTTGCTGAAATTGAAGGACTCGAACTGCACCTGCACGACGCGCATGTTCGGGAAGCCGAGTGGAACACCTTGCAGCATGCAGGCCAAATACGCGCCGAACTCCTTGAAGCACATGCCGCCCTGCTGTCGGATGAGCGGGAATCCGATGCACTGACCCTCATCGGACAGGCCGTTAAATCCCTTACCCGCGCCTCCGCAAACCACCCTGCGGCAGAAGCCCTTGTGGAACGGCTGGAAAACTTGCGGATGGAGGCCGTCGAACTGGAGCACGAAATCGCCAACGAAGCCGACCGGATTCAAGAAGACCCCGAGCGGGAGCACTTGTTGGGCCAGTGGCTGGACGAACTTCAACGCCTGCTCTCCAAACACCGGTTGAACAGCCCTGAAGAACTGCAGGCGCTGAGTGCCACCATGACCCAACAGCTCGAAGCATTGCAGCAGCGGGAAGCCCGCCTGTCCGAGATTGACAAGGAAGTTGAAGCAGCGCTGCAACACGTCTTGCGCACCGGAGCGACCTTGCGCGGTGCCCGTGAACGCATCGCGTCGGATTTGGCCGCATCCATCCTCGTTCACTTGAGCGGATTGAAAATGGGCCAGGCGGAACTCGAGATCCGTTGGTCGCCCGCTGAAGAACCCGACGCTTGGGGACTTGATGAGGTCGAATGGTACTTCCGTTCCCATCCCACTTCCTCGTTTCAGCCCCTCACACAAGTGGCTTCGGGCGGCGAAAAAAGCCGGTTGATGTTGGCCATCAAAGCCGTGCAATCTGAGCACAGCCTCGCGCGAACCATCATCCTCGATGAAATCGATACCGGCGTGTCAGGTCATGTGGCAGAATGCATGGCGCAACTGATGGAAGCGATGGCTGATCACCAACAAGTGATCGCGGTGACCCATTTGCCGCAAGTGGCCGGACGCGCGGACCATCACCTGCGGGTCAGCAAAATCGCCGGCACCGATCACGTCGCCACCCAAGTGGCCCAGCTCACGCGTGATGAACGCATTCAAGAACTGGCCTCCATGCTCAGTGGCGCCCAAGTGACCGAGGCTGCTACCGAGCACGCCAAAGCGCTGATGAAGCCCGCTTAAAAGCGCCAATCAATGCCCAACGAAGGCAGGAAAGGCAGTTGATCGACCCGTTCCCCCGTCAACCGGTTGATGTAAAACACGTTGTCGCGGCTGTACACATTGGTTACGCCTGCGTTGAACTCGAGCGTCCCATGCTCAAACGTGAAGTCACGGCGGACACTCACGTCCAACCGGTGATAGGCCGGCAGGCGCCCCTCATTCAGTTCAGCATATTGGATGGACAACTCGTTCGCGTTGCCAACGATGTAGTCCGATGAAATGCCACCACTGACATTCGGTGCTTGGTAATAGCCCGCCGTTTGGGTGAAGGGCAGGCCGGAACCGAGGTTCCAACGGGCCGACGCCTCCCACTTGCCATCCTTGCCCAACCCTTGGCTCACGACCAGGTTCACATTGTGACGGCGGTCAAACACCGGATCGTACCACCGAAAACCGTCCCAACGGTCCACGTTGCCGTACCCGTAGACCAACCACACATACGTGAAGCGCTCTTCGTACTTCAACACCACGTCTGCGCCATAGGCGTGGCCCGTTTCGACGATGAAGTCCTTGCGCAAAACCTCGGGCACATCGGCATGCTCGAGGTCATCTTCAAACAACTTATTGCGGTTGGGATTCGTGAGCTGCGAAAAGTATTTCAAGTACCCTTCCACGTTCAGGTTGACGCGCTCAGTGAGGTCGAATTCGAAGCCCGAAATCACGTGCGAGGCGGTTTGCAACGAGTGAATGATCTCCTTCACATCGCCATCGGGTGTGATGAACGTGTTCTGCAAGTTCTCGGGCCCTGAAAGGAAACCGTAGAACAAATTGACCACGTCGCGATCGGAGTTGGACGAAATGATGTTCTGTGAGTACAAGCCCGCTGCGGCCTTCAAACGCAGGCGTTCGGATGCCTTGTACTTGATGCCGATCCGGGGTTCGGGACGGAATTTGGCCAAAGAGCTGTAATACTGCATGCGCAGGCTCGGATTCCAAATGACCTTGCCCCGGTGAATGCGGTAGTCGATGTATCCGCCAAATTGGGTGGTGTTCTCCACTTGCTCGACCCCTACGCCCAAGGCATTGAAGGTCTTGAAATCGGTTTCCATGCCGACCACTTCCAAGCCGTATTTGACGTCGTCTTCTCCCAGGACGTACTTGAAGTCCAAGCCAAAATTGAACCCGTTCACTTTCGAGTACCGGTCCGGCAATTGTTCCTCCTCGAGTCGGATGTTGTAAGCGCTCGTAGCGAAATGCCCCGTCATCAAGATGGCCGAACCTGGCGGCACTACCGTGAAGTTTCCGCCTCCACCGGCATTCACCCAGCTCAGGTTGGAGAGGGCCTGGTAGCTGACGCGGTCCGAAAAGCGGAAACCAAACAGCGAAAGCTTTGACCCCGTGGATCCGCCGAATGAAATTTTGCCGTAGGCGTCTGTGAAATTGAATGGGAGCCCTTGGCCATCTTGGTTGACGTAGTCGTAGAGGACCTTCGACGTCTGCTCGAGGTAGGAGTTCTTCAACGACAACACGAATGAGATGCCACTTCCGCGGGAATCGAGTTGCTTGAGCGGACCTTCTAAGAGCAACCGGGCTCCAAAAGGGCTCGCTCCTACCCGGCCTGCCAGATGCTGCTTGTTGCCGTCCCGGGTTTTGATGTCCATGACGGATGAAATCCGCCCACCGAAACGCGCGGAGAAACCACCGGTGTAGATGTCGGCGTTCGAAATCAAATCGGAGTCGAACACGCTGAACAGCCCGATGCTGTGGAACGCGTTGTAGACGATCATCCCGTCGAGCAGCACCATGTTCTGGATCGGCGAGCCACCGCGGATGTACAGCTGGCCGCCTTGGTCACCGGTGGATACGAATCCCGGCAGGACTTGCAGGGCTTGGACCAAATCCGGCGAACCGCCGAAGCTCGGAACCCGCTTCAAGTCGGCCGGACGGATGGTCTCGATGCTCATGTTGACGTTCGTGAGCTGCTCTTGGCGTTCGGCGCTGACCTCGGCGCTACCGAGTTCGATGACCTTGGGCTTGAGGAGGTAATTGCGGGTCAGGATTTGGCCATCAGCGATGGTGACCGCTTCCCGCACGCCTTCGAACTCCAAACTCGAAACGACGAGGGTATAATTTCCGGCAGGAACCTTAGACAGGCTGTAAAATCCCCCCACATCGGTCGTGACACCGTATGCCGTGCCTTCCAAGCTCACACTCGTGAACAGGATGGGCTCGCCCGAAGCTTCGCTGCGCAAGAAGCCCTTCAGCGTTCCCTGCCCTTGGGCAGCACTTGCCCAAACAATGAACAGCAAGACGCACCACCGGGTTGCGTGTGCAATGCGGTTCCTTTTCAATTTCTGCATTCCGCGAATTTAACGCGCAACAGCCATACGCGCGATGCGCGCATCCAGTTCTTCGTTGGTGACGGTGCCGCGCAGGCGATCCACCACGAGCGGGAAGGAAAGCGGAGTCGGGTGAGGGGGAGTCGCCCAAACCCACGTCGCTGCGTGCATGCGTTGAAGCGCGAGCAGCAAGGATTCGATTTGCAATTGATCAGCCAGCACCTCTTCGAGGGCTTGGCGGTGCAGCAAGTGGTCGGGATCGTGCTCGGCAAGCACTTCAAAAAGCAGGCTGGCGTGTGCTTGGAGGTGCTTTGTGCCCGCACCTTGTGCCGGCTGAAATTGCAGGCCGGAAATGATGGCAATTTCTCGGAACCGCCTCCGTGCGAGTTCTCCGGCGTTCAGGCTGCCGAGGACGTCCGACTCGAGCCCATGCGGCGAGAACAGCATTTGAAAATCGGCTGGGCTTACCGGAAGCGGATCGTGGGAAAGCAGTTCAAAGCCGTAATCGTTGCAGGCGTAGGTGATGGTCTGGGAAGAGATTTGGCCCAAACGGTGGCAAACGAGCATCGCTAGCCCCTCGTGCACCGCCCGTCCCTCAAAGGGGAAGACGCACACGTGATGCCCGTCATCCGTCCGGAACTGCTCCACCAACAGCTCTTCTGCGTTCGGGATTTGGGACCATTCAGACTGCAGGGACATCAACGGAACAAGTCGCTCCAACTCGGGATGGGGTGCGAGACCGGTGGCCAGCCGGCTCAACTGCTCCCGCAAGGCCTGCCCCAATTCCGTGGACAGGGGCATGCGCCCACCCGACCAAACAGGCACCCGTTGGGTGGATCGGGTCGTTTGTTTCACCTCGGCGGTTTGGCCATCGACGCGCACAAGCTCCAATTGGCGGCCAGCAAACCAAAACACATCCCCGAGCTGCATTTTTTCGATGAAGGAGGATTCAACCTGGCCGATGACGCCCTTGCGCCGGATGCGCACCCACATCATCGGGTCGGAAACGATGGTCCCAATGGACATCCGATGCCGCCGCGCAATGCGCCGGTCCTCCATCACCCACCGCCCTTCCACGACCTCCACCCGACGAAACTCCTCGTAGGCTTCGAGCGACTGACCGCCTGACCGGATGAACCGCAGGCATTCCGACCATTCCGGATCGGACAAGGTGGAGAAGGCATGGGTGCTGAGGACTTCGGCCCGGGCTTCGTCGGGGGTGAATCCGCCCCCGAGGGCGCGGGTGCATAGCCATTGGGCCAGCACATCGAAAGAACGGATGACCGGCCGACGCTGCTCCACCCGCCCCTGCTCCACCGCCTCCCGCAAGGCCGCTCCTTCGAGCAATTCCAAGCCGTGAGTCGGCACAAAATGAATGCGGCTGACCCCGCCCGGCTGATGGCCTGAGCGTCCGGCACGCTGCAGAAAACGCGCTACGCCTTTCGGACTTCCCACTTGCACCACGGCTTCCACCGGCGGAAAATCTACCCCGAGGTCGAGCGAGCTGGTGCACACCACCGCCTTCAACCGCCCCTCACCGATGGCATCTTCGATCCACGCGCGGGTCTCCTTCGCGAGCGAACCGTGGTGCAGGGCGAGTTGGCCGGCGAGCTCCGCGTCCGCCTCAAGCAAGCGGTGGTACCAGATCTCCGCCTGTGCCCGCGTGTTGGTGAAGACGAGTGTCGTCCGGTGCGCCCGCACCACCTCCATGACCTGATCCCGCAACGGCATGCCCAAGAATCCCGACCAAGCGAGCCGCTCAAACGAATTAGGCATCAAGCTCTTAACTTCAGTTACCTTCCGTGCTTGCGAGCGAATCAATTCCCCGGTCGCATGCGGGCACAGCACGTGCAGCGCTTCATCCAGGTTGCCGATGGTCGCCGTCAATCCCCACGTGCGGAAGCGCGAAGCGATGCGGCGCAAGTGGGCGGCCGCGAGTTCGATTTGCACCCCGCGTTTGGTTCCAATCAAGGCATGCCATTCGTCCACGACCAACAACCGGCAGGATGCAAACCGCGCCACGTGGTCTTTCGCAGCCATGAGCACATGCAGGCTTTCCGGCGTAGTGATGAGCACATGTGGCATGCGGTTGCGCAATCGGGCGCGCTCCTTGGAGGAGGTGTCGCCTGTGCGAATCGCCACCTCCCACTCCAAGCCGACGCCATCGAGCATCCGCTGCGCACTTTCAGCGATTTCCTTCGTCAAGGCACGGATGGGGGCAATCCAAATCACCTGCAATCCGGGAACTTCTCCGCCTTCTTCAAGCGCTTCCTGCACCACCGCGCCGAAGACAGAATACGTCTTTCCCATGCCCGTGGGGGCTTGAACGAGCCCCTCCTTTCCTGACCGAAAAGCGCGCCATGTCGCGGCTTGGAAGTCATTGGGGCGCCAGCCTTGCTCCTCAAACCACTGCTCCACGGATTGGGTCCCCCTCCTTGCCATGTTCGAAAGTTAACACACGTGCATCGCAGGTCATACACAGTGATTATCTTCGGCACATGATTTGTAACTCCGTAGGTATGAAAACCTCTCTCCTGTTCATGCTCGCCGCTTGCTTGGCCTTTCCGCTCGGCAGCTGGGCCCAAGACGACGAAGAAAAGCCACTGATTCCGCAAGAAGACTACGACGAGTTGCTCATGTGGATGGTCGACGGCAAGTACGAAAAGGTGCTCTTTAAGGCCATCCGCTACACGGAAGACGACGAGACCAAGAAGGAGCCCCTCCCTTACATTTTCATGTCCGAGGCCTTTTTCCGCATCATGCAATCGGACGATCCGGATTTGGTGGAGGAATACGGGAACACGTTGAAGGACGCGCTGAAGTACGCTTCAAAATTTGTCAAGAAGGACAAGGATCGCGAGTACTTTGACCAGTACACCGAGTACCTGAATGAGCTGAGGCGCGCGACGATGAATGAGGCTGAAGTCTTTGTGGACGATGAAAAGTTTACCCGGGCCAAATCCTATTACAAGTACCTGTACGTCATCGACCCCGACGACGTCGGCGCGTGGATCATGTACGGCACGGTGCTTTGGAAGACCAAGGCCAAACGCGACGCCGAAGAAAACTGGGCTGAAGCCATGCGACTCCTCCAGGAATACGGGGGCAAAGGATTGCAAGAGGTGCAGCTCGATTTGCTGCGGTACGGGGTGCGCTACACCTCGGAAATGCTCGCTGATGAAGGCGATGCATCCGCCGCATTGGAATGGCTGAACGCCGTTGAAGAAATCTTCCCAGACGACCGGGAATTGAACGCCATTCGCCGGTCAATCGGTGGCTGAGTCCGCCAAGCCGTGGGCCTGCAACAACTTGGGAGCCTCCTTCTGCCAGTGCAGTTGGAGGCTCGCCGCTTTCAAGCCCGGCTGAAAACCTGACGTCCGCCCACGCAAGTCGCGGATGGCGTCCGCCCACCCCGCAGGGCTGTCCTCCGACACGACCCCACCGATGGCAAAGGTGGCCACGAGGTGGGCGCAATCGGGCAGGTCGTTGGTCAGCACAGGTATGCCCGCTTGGATGTATTCAAACAGCTTGTTCGGCAGGCAATACAGGTAGCTGAGGCACGTGGGCTTGACGCTGACAAGGCCGAGGTCGGCAGTGGCCGTGTGGGCAAGCACTTGCTCATAAGGAACGGCCTCGTGGAGGTGCACGTTCGGGAGTCGTCTTGCCGCTTTTTGGACCAAATCCTCAAGCGGCCCATACCCCATGAACACGAAATGCACCCCTTCCGTTTGCAGCAAATCAGCGGCCTCCAACGCCTCCTCCAACCCGCGATTGAACGTGAAAGCCCCTTGATACAGCACGATGAAATCATCCGGCGCCAAGCCGAAGCGGTCCCGAAAACTGCGCGTCGCCGGGGCCCGCTGATCCACCGCGTGGGGCACGTTCCGGACGAGGTGCACCTCCGGCAAGCCATGCCGCTCGTATCGCTCGCGGTACGCTGCTTGGATCGAAGGCGACACGGTGATGACCGATGACGCGCGGTGGATGAACCGCCGCTCCAACCAAGCCACACCGCGCAGGTACGCCGCCGGTTTCGCATTCCGCTCCGCCTCGAATTCGTGGCAGTCGTAGATGAGCTCGAGTTGGGGGGACAGGATTTGGGCCAACACCCCCAACGCGAAGGCCTCCGCGTCGTTGCAATGCCATGCATCCCACCGCCGATAGCCGCGAATCACCTGCCACGCGAAGGCGCCCCACCGCACCCACCGGCTGCCGCCCGGCGCACGCAACCGGCGCACCCGCCAACCACCAGTCCGCTCCTCCCGCTCCGGCAAGTCCGACCCCGGCAGGGCCACCACCTCCACGTCCGCTCCCGCCTCCGCCAACGTCGCGGCCACCTTGAGTACGCGGTTATCCCGCGTGAAGTCGTTCAACACGACTACCGCAATCCGGCGCCGCCCGCTCAACGCTCCGCCGGGTTCGGTTTCATCGGACGATCGCCCGCCGCGTACATCCGCTCGATGATGTCCACCACCTTCAAGCCCTCCAAGGCATTCGTCGCAATGTGGCTCGCGCCGGTCAGGGCCTGCATCACGTTCTCGAACACGTACCCGTGGTTCGCCGCCGAACCTTTGTAGTGGCCGTAATCGTTCGCCGGATTCGCTTCCGGCAGTTCCGGCATTTCGTACCCCTCGATCTCACAGTACTCCACCTCATTCATGTACTGGCCGCCGACTTTCACCGTGCCCTTTTCAGCGACAATGGTCAAGCTCGACTCGAAATTTCGCTCGTGGACGGCCGTTGAGAAATTGAAACACCCCATGCCGCCTCGCACGAATTCAAAGGTCACCAGTCCACTGTCCTCAAACGCCGTGTTGTGTGCGTGGGCAAAATCGGCAAACCGGCTCTGGATGCGGTGGATGTCGCCGAACAGCCAGTACATGATGTCGACGAAATGGGAAAACTGCGTGAACAAGGTGCCGCCGTCGAGCTCCCGTGTGCCCTTCCACGGAATGTGGCCGTAGTAGCGATCGTCCCGATTCCAAAAGCATTGGATTTCAACCATGTGAATCCTCCCGAGGGTCCCCGCATCGATGAGTTCCTTGAGCCAAACCGAGGGCGGCGAGAACCGATTTTGCATGACGCAAAAGATCTGCTTTCCCCGGGCCAAAGCCGCATGCAGCACCTGCTCCCCGTCCTGACGGTTCAAGGCCATTGGCTTTTCGATGACCACGTGCAGGCCCCGCTCGATGCCCGCGAGCGCATGCGCGGCGTGCAACCCATTCGGTGTGCACACCGTCAGCACGTCCAATTCCGAACCGTGTGCATCCAACAAGTCCGTGAGGTCCGTGTAGAACGGCTCCTCCCCATCGTATGCGCAGTCCACAGCACCGCGCACGTCGGCCAAAGCGACCAACCGGCATCCTTCCTGCCGGTGCACCATTTCCGCGTGGCGCTTTCCGATGTGGCCGACGCCGACCACGGCAAACCGAATCTCATTCATGGGGCGAAGTTAATGCGGACCGCGGGGTCACCGCCGTTCGGAGCGGTTGAAAACCCGGTGTCCCAAGGTGAACTCAACGAGCCACGGATTGCGTTCGCCGCGGTAGTGTTCGAGGCCCAGGGTGGCGAGGCCGAAAGGGGTTTGGGCCACCAGCCACGTCCCCGCCATGTAACCCGGACCCGCCTCCTCATCCAACACCGGTCCTTTGCCCGTGGGCTGGATCCGATCGAAAGGCCGATACCAATGGACTTCAGCGCGCCATCGGAGGGCCTTGAATAACCGCACATCCGCAATGGCCCCGAGCGCCACGAAGTTGTAGGCTCGGAACGATTCGAGGACTTGGGTCGAAGCCCCTGGCATCGGGTCAAATGGCCGGGTTTGGACGATGCTGCCCATGTAACTGCGGCGAAGCAATTCGTCCGACAACTGCAACTCCCCGCGGAATCCCACGCTCAGGGCTTCATCCTGCGCCGCGGTGTATTGTTCCACCAACGCTTCGAACCGCCAAAACGCCTCCTCGGAGAGGGAGGTGTCTCGGCGGGCTAGGCCAAATTCATTGCGCAACGCATCCCGGCGCTCACCCCGGAAGCGCTTGGCGCCGAACTCCACCCGGTTCCCCGATCGGTTCATCACTTTCTCCGTCATGGACGAGCGTCGGAATCCCGCCCCAAGAACCACCCCTTCCCATTCCACCAAGTCCGTCGTATCCGTGGGGTTGAAATCAAACTGCGGATAGAAGTCATCGGTGGTTTCCAAGTGGGCTCCCCGCAGCCACATCACGCCGTGGGTACCGGTCGGCAAGAAGGCCGATGCGCCCCATTGCTGCTCGGTCATGACCAAGTAGCTCGGACGCAGGTCTTCAAAAAACGTCGCGATGCTCCGCACATAATTCCACCGGTGCACTGTGAAATCCGGCCGCAACGCAAGCGGAACCGAACCGTGCCAATCGAGCCGGGCTTGGCCCGCAAAGGCATTGTAGAAGTTCCCAAACGTGCTGCTCGCCTCCACCGCCAACGGCACCCGACCGAAACGTGCAAAGGAAAGGCCCGCGTGTCCGAAACTCACCGGTCGCGATGCCAAGCTCCCCCCCGCCTCGAAGCGGAGATCCCGTTCCGATCGGGCGTTCACCGTCACATCAAAACGGCCCGTCTCGGTATCATAAACTGCTACAGGTCGCGCAGAAGCGATGTGCTCGTCGGATACCAGCAGGTACAGGTTGCGCTCGAGGGTGGATGCGCGCATCGGGCCACTGGTCCGGCGCAGGAGGCGGGAGGCGTAATGGGTTTGGCCTTCACTCAAGCCGGTGACCTCAACCTGATTTACTTCAAACGGCGGAAGTGCTTCGATGAAGTCCGCCCGTTTCTTCTGCACGGCATCGGGAGGCAACCGCGCCTCGCCTACCAAGCCGAGGATGGCCTTTTGCTGGGCCATGGTCGCGTCGTATCCCTTCCGAACCGCCCGCCCTACCGCTTCGAAATCAAAGGTTCCGATGCCCGTTTCGGGTTCGATGATGAGCATGGCATCGCACAGGGGCGCCAAATTAGCAGGCTGCGTGATCATGGCCTCGAGCTGGGAAGCCGGGTTTTGGGCGGCCAATTCAATGGTGCCCTCCGACACGTTGCATCCGAGGATGACGTCGGGCGCGAACGCGTCGAACAGGACATCGCTCGGGAAGTTGTTGTACATGCCGCCATCAAAAAGGAGGCGTCCATCGACCTCGACGGGCTCGAGGAAGAACGGGAAGGTCATCGAGGCGCGGGTGGCGGTGCCAAGGTCGCCGGAGGCGAAGGTGGTGTCGGTTTTGGCCAGCACGTCCGAGGCCACGCAACGGAACGGCACGAACAGGGCATCAAAATCGCCTCCCGCCGCCGCCGAAGCGGGCGCCAAATCCGCCATCAACGCCCAATCCGTGGGCAACCCATCGATCAAGTGGTCCTGGGTCCAACCGCCATCAGACGACCACCGCACCTCCACCACCGACGGATCCGGATCCTGCCGCTTGAAACCGAACGTTACCGGAAACTCCCCCGTGGACCGCCGCTCAAATCCTGCTGTGTGCAACAACGAATCCATCTGCTGCGGCGACCAACCGGCCGCATAATACGCCCCCACAAGCGCCCCCATGCTCGCCCCCGCCACTGCATCAACCGGCACCCCCATCTCCTCCAGCGCCATCAAAAAGCCCACATGCGCCGCCCCCTTCGCGCCGCCCCCGCTGAGCACGACGCCCACACGGACCGGTTCCTGCCCCCGTGTCACGGAGGTCAACAGGAGCATGAGCAAGCCGATGAGAATGCGCCGGTTCACGCCTCGAATTTAGGACGTTCCTTCGGTTGTAACTTGCTCCGCATGCGAATTGTGAGCTTGGTTCCGAGTTGGTCCGAATGGTTGGCGGATTTGGGCGTGCAGCCGGTGGGCGTGACCAAATTTTGCATCCACCCCACTGGATTGAACCGGCCTGACCGGCGCATCGGTGGCACGAAGAACGTGGACGTGGAGCGGGTGAACGCCCTGGCCCCGGACCTGGTCATCGCCTGCCGGGAGGAAAACGTGCGGGAGCAGGTGGAGGCGTTGAACGCCCCGGTGCTGCTGACCGAAGCCCCGACGGTGCGCGAGGCGTGGCAGGAAATGCGGCGGATTGCCGAGGCCGTCGGGCGGGCCGCCGAGGGGGCGCAGTGGGTGGAGCGCATCGAGGCGGCCTGGGGGGCGCCGCGGGCGGCTGAGGCGCGGGTGGCGTATGCGATTTGGCAGGCGCCGTGGATGGTGGCGGGCGGCGGAACGTACATCCACGACGTGCTGAAGTGGTGGGGAGCCGACAACGTTTTTGCGCAACAGCCGCGCTATCCGGAGGTTACGCACTGGGGCGATGCGGAGGTCGTCCTGCTTTCGAGCGAGCCGTTCCCGTTTTCACAGGCGCACGCCGCGGATTTGCAGGCGCACGGTCAGCCCGCGCTGGTGGTGAACGGCGAGGCGTTCAGTTGGTACGGATCGCGGATGCTGCATGCGGTGGAGGACCTGCGGGCGCTTTCAGGCCAAATCGCGGCCGCCCTGTCACGCCAAACCTGACAACGTGTCGCAATTTCCGGCTGGCCTGCGGGGCGAAGGGGCGGAAATGTCAGGTTGTGTCAGATTTGGTCCGCGCGGCACAAAGGTTGAACAGGGGCATGCCAAATCGCCGCAAGGCATCAACGAAGTAAACGATACAACCCCATAGACATGAGCAAGATCATCGGAATCGACCTCGGAACGACCAACAGCTGCGTAGCCGTCATGGAAGGCAACGAGCCGGTCGTCATCACCAACGCTGAAGGCAAGCGCACCACGCCTTCGATCATCGGATTCGCCGACGGCGGCGAACGGAAAGTGGGCGAACCGGCCAAGCGCCAAGCCATCACCAACCCCAACAAGACCGTCTACTCCATCAAGCGCTTCATGGGGTCCTCATTCGACGAGGTCAGCAATGAAGTCGGACGGGTCCCTTACAAAGTGGTCAAAGGCGACAACAACACCCCCCGGGTGGACATCGACGGCCGGCTCTACACCCCGCAGGAAATCAGCGCGATGGTGCTGCAAAAAATGAAGAAGACTGCTGAGGACTACCTCGGCCAGGAGGTCAGCGCAGCCGTGATCACGGTGCCGGCCTACTTCAACGACGATCAGCGGAAAGCCACGAAGGAAGCGGGCGAAATCGCCGGCCTCGAAGTAAAGCGGATCATCAACGAGCCGACCGCAGCAGCCCTCGCGTACGGCCTCGACAAGAAGGCGACCGACCAGAAGATTGTGGTCTTTGACTTGGGCGGTGGCACGCACGACGTGAGCATCCTCGAGCTCGGCGATGGGGTCTTTGAAGTCTTGTCCACGGATGGGGACACCCACCTCGGCGGAGACGACTTCGACCAGCTCATCATCGATTGGCTCGTGGACGAGTTCAAATCCGAAAACGGCGGGCTCGACCTGTCGAAGGATCCGATGGCGTTGCAGCGCTTGAAGGAGGCAGCGGAGAAAGCGAAAATCGAGTTGTCCAGCACGACTTCAACGGAGATCAACTTGCCTTACATCATGCCGGTGGACGGCGTGCCGAAGCACTTGGTGCGTTCCTTGAGCCGGGCGAAGTTTGAGCAGTTGGCCGACACCTTGGTCAAGCGGACCATTGAGCCGTGCGCTTCCGCATTGAAGGCCGCTGGTCTGGACAAATCCGACATCGACGAGGTCATCTTGGTCGGTGGTTCCACCCGGATTCCCGCCGTGCAAGACGCGGTGAAGGCGTTCTTCGGCAAGGAGCCCTCGAAGGGGGTGAACCCCGACGAGGTGGTGGCCATCGGGGCCGCCATCCAAGGAGGGGTTTTGACCGGCGAGGTCAAGGACGTGCTCTTGCTCGATGTGACGCCCCTTTCTTTGGGCATCGAAACCATGGGCGGTGTCATGACCAAGCTCATCGAAGCGAACACCACCATTCCGACGAAGAAGTCCGAAGTGTTCTCCACCGCCAGTGACAACCAGCCGAGCGTGGACATCAAGGTCCTCCAAGGCGAGCGCTCCATGGCCAAGGACAACAAGGAGATCGGCAACTTCCAGCTTTCTGACATCCCACCCGCACCACGCGGAGTGCCCCAAATCGAAGTCACCTTCGACATCGATGCGAACGGCATCATCCAAGTGTCGGCCAAGGACAAAGCCACCGGCAAGGAGCAGAAAATCAAGATCGAAGCGAACAGCAGCTTGACGGAAGAGGAAATCGCACGCATGAAGGCCGAGGCGGAAGCCAATGCCGATGCCGACAAGGCAGAACGCGAGCGGGTCGACACCTTGAACCAAGCGGACGGCCTGGTTTTCCAAGTCGAAAAGCAACTCGGCGAGTTTGGCGACAAGATCCCGGCAGACAAGCGGGAGCCCATCGATGCGGCCTTGGAGGCGTTGAAACAAGCCCACGGTGCCCAAGACGTTGAGGGGTGCAAGACCCACATGGAAGCGTTGAACGCGGCCTTCCAAGCGGCGAGCCAAGAGATGTACGCGCAAAACGACGGCGCGGGCTCAGGTGAGGCTCCGCAGGGGGATGCCACCGACGCTGAAGTTTCAGACATCGACTTCGAGGAAGTGAAGTAATTCGACACCAGTGCTGGTGTTTAAACGCCCCTCGGCTCAGGTCGGGGGGCTTTTTTTTGGTCCCTTGTTGAGTTGCGGCATTTCTCCCGAAATTGCACGTATGACTACACGAAGGGCATTTTTGAAATCGGCGGGAAGTTTGGCCACAGGCTTGGGGTTGGGAGCTGCAGGCATGCAGCGTTGGATGGGGGCTTGGACCGCTCAGCCGCTTCCTGTTGTGGCGGGTTCCATGCAAGGTCCGGTGAAAATGATTTCCACTTGGAACCATGGAATGCCCGCCAACGAGGCTGGCATGGCCGCGGCCTTGAAAGGAGCTTCGGCGTTGGACATGGTGGAGGCGGGCGCTCGACTCGTGGAGTCCGATCCGGAGGGCCAGAGCGTCGGCGTAGGTGGGCTGCCCGACCGCGATGGCCACGTCACACTGGACGCTTGCATCATGGATCACACGCTCAATGCGGGCAGTGTCTGCTTTGTCCAAAACATTGAACACCCCATCACCCTGGCCCGCCGCGTCATGGAGGACACGCCGCACGTCATGCTCGCGGGCGCGGGTGCCGAGCAGTTCGCCGCAAGCCTCGGGATGCCAACGCGCGATTTACTCACCCCGGCTTCGGCGGCGGCCTTGAAGGAATGGCAAGCCACGTCGGAGTACGCCCCCATCATCAACATCGAAAACCACGACACCATCAGCTTGCTTGCCCGGGATGAACAAGGCCGGTTAGCTGGCGCGTGCACAACGAGCGGCCTCGCCTACAAAATGCATGGCCGCGTGGGCGACAGCCCCATCATCGGTGCCGGGCTCTACGTGGACGGAGAAGTCGGCGCTGCCGCCGCCACGGGGCTCGGCGAAGCGGTGATGCGGACCCTGGGTTCATTCCTCGTGGTGGAGCTCATGCGCGGGGGCATGTCCCCGCAAGCGGCAAGCGAGGAAGCCATCGGACGCATCATGGAACGCATGGACACGGCGGACCTGCAAGTGGGCTACATCGCTTTGGGAGCCGACGGTGAAACAGGCGGACATGCCATACACCCCCATTTTTCCTATGCCGTCCATGAATTGAAGCGGGGGAACATCAAGGGCTCCCTTGTGGAAAGCAGCCATGCCTGAACCGAACGCTCCTGTTACCACCTCCCCCCTCCTCGCGCTGATTCGGCTCACACGGCCGTGGAACGTGCTGATGATTGGGGCGGCCATGTGGGTTTTCTTCGTACGGTTCCTCGATGTGCCACTGGCGGACCACGGATGGGCGGTGCTGGCTATGGCCGCGGCGGCGGCGGCCGGAAACGTCATCAACGACTACTTCGATGTGCGCGAGGACCGGGTGAATAAGCCACGCCGCGCGCTTGTGGGCCGGGTGGTGAAACGGCGGATTGCTCTGGCGACCCACCATGTGCTTTCGGGAATGGCGCTCTTTGCTGCAGGATACGGAGCCTGGCAGATGCAGGCGTGTTGGCCGCTGATTTACATGGTGGTACTGGGGGGCGCGCTCGCCGCGTACAGTCCGTTTTTCAAGCGTTCGTTTTTGCGGGGCAACCTGCTCATTGCGTTCGCAGTCGGGCAGTTGCCGCTTTGGGCTGGCGGGGTCGTGGGTACGGAGGATGAAAGGTTATGGCAGGTGTTGATGGGCTATGCTGCGCTGTCGTTTTGGCTCACGTTGGTGCGCGAGATCACCAAGGATCTGCAGGATGCGGAGGGGGACGCCCGCTGGGGATACGACACGCTGGCGGTCCGCTGGGAACGCATCCGGACGGTGCAGCTGTTGCATGGGCTGCTGGCTTTGGGGGCGCTGGGCTTGGGCACCGCGGCGACTTGGTGGTGGGGCCAAATCGGGGTACCCGCAAGCTGGTGCATGGCCTTCCTCCTCCCCTACTTTGCCGGCTGGGTCACCCTGCGCAATGGGGACGTCACGCGACTTTCAGCCTGGCTGAAATTGAGCTTGGCGGGGGGCCTGGTGGCGTTGGCTGCTGCACCGCCTTTGGCCTGAAAACCGGTTAATGTTGGCATAACATAAAGGCGAAGAAGAGTTCACTTCTGACGTCATGTTAAGACCGCGCAAAGTGGTGAATTTTGCAGGAACAAATTCATACCATGAAGCGATTTGCCCTGTTTACCCTGATTGCGCTTGCGAGCTCAATCCAAATCCAAGCCCAGTCTTGCGATTGCCCTCCCCTCGCCGACCGCCCAACGGTTGTGGTCACGGACAACGGCGAAGGCACGGGTTCCACCACTTGGACCTGTGCGAACACCTACCTGCTCGACGGCTTTGTGTTCGTGAACGATGGCCAGACCTTGACCATCGAACCCGGAACCGTGGTAAAGGGCATGGCCGGGTCCGGAGCCGATGCAGCCGCACTGATCGTGGCAAGGGGTGCGCAGATTGAGGCCGAAGGCACGGCAGATTGCCCCATCGTCTTCACGCATGAAGCCGATCCATTGGACGGTTCAGTGGCCTACAACTTGCGCGGCCAGTGGGGTGGCGTGTTGATCCTCGGCGATGCGCCCGTGAACCTCGCGTTGGGAGAAGGCCAAGTAGAAGGCATTCCTTCGGACAACGACCGTTCGGCGTATGGCGGTGAAAATGCGGAGGACAACAGCGGCACCTTCCGCTACATCAGCATCCGCCACGGCGGCACTGCGTTGGCGGCAGCAAACGAAATCAACGGCTTGACCCTCGCAGGCGTCGGCTCAGGCACCACCATCGACCACATTGAAGTCACGGCGAACGAGGACGACGGGGTGGAATTCTTCGGCGGTACGGTGCAGGTGAACTACTGCGCGGTGGCCTTTGCGGGAGATGACAGCTTCGACTGGGACCAAGGTTTCTCCGGTGGTGGACACCATTGGTTTGCCATCAACGAGCCCGGCGTGGGCGACCGCGGTGGCGAGCTCGATGGCGACGACAACCCCGATGTGACGCCCGACGGCATGCCTTTCGCCATTCCGACGGTTTCCAATGTCACGTTGATGGGGCAAGGCTCAACTGCCAACAAGCAGGGCTTGTTGTTCCGAGCGGGCACGGGCGGACACGTCAGCGAAGTGCTCATCGTCGGATTTGGTGAAGGCATCGAATTGGAGGACTTGCAGAGCCCAACGGACGCGTTCGACCAGTGGGTGGTAGGCAATTTGACGCTCCAGAACATCGGCATGGACGATGTGAATGAAGTCATCGATTACGACGGCGTGATGGATCCAGGTGGTGATGCGGGGGTGGATGAGTACGCTGTGGAGCAAAACATCGGGATGATGGAGACGGGCATTGACAATGTTTGGTCCACCAACGCGAGCGGAACGGAATTCGAGGACACCTTCAACCCGGTCCCGAACAGCAACGCATCGGTGTTCAGCGCATACGGCTACATGGGCGCGTTCGACCCATACGATGAGGCAAACGGCAACTGGCTCGCCGGCTGGAGCTACCTCGACGAGTCGGGCGCATTGGCCCCCGTCTTCCAGGAGCCCCTCTTGTGCGATTGCCCCCCCATCGGCGCGCGCGAGGAGATCATCGTGACAGACAACGGGACCGGCACCGGCACCACCACGTGGACGTGCGACAAGACGTACTTGCTCGACGGCTTTGTGTTCGTCGCTGAAGGCCAAACCCTGACCATCGAATCCGGCACCATCGTCAAGGGCATGGAGGGATCTGGTGCGGATGCTGCGGCATTGATCGTCACGCGCGGCGCCCAAATCGACGCCGAAGGAACCGCGGATTGCCCCATCACCTTCACGTACGAAGCCGATCCGCTCGATGGCAGCGTTCCGTTCGAAACCAGCGGCCAATGGGGCGGTCTCATCGTTTGTGGCAGCGCTCCGAACAACTTGCCCACGGGTGAAGGCCAAGTCGAAGGCATCCCGTCAGACAACGCGCAAAGCGTCTACGGCGGAACCGATGCTGCGGACAACAGCGGCATCCTCCGTTATGTCAGCATCCGCCACGGTGGCACGCAACTCGCTGCCGCGAACGAAATCAACGGACTCACGCTCGCGTCTGTCGGCTCCGGCACGGTCATCGACCACGTGGAAGTGGTGGCGAACGAAGACGACGGTGTGGAGCTGTTCGGTGGAACGGTGAACATCAGCCACATCGCGGTCCTGTTCGCAGGCGACGATAGCTTCGACTACGACCAGGGTTGGTCGGGCAACGGGCAGTTCCTGTTTGCCGTGCAGCACCCGGACTTGGGCGACCGTGCGGGGGAATTCGATGGCGACGACAGCCCGAGCGTGACGCCCGATGGCTTGCCTTATGCCGACCCCAATTTGTACAACGTGACGGTCATCGGTCGCGGCGCTGACGCCGGCACCATCGGCTTGTTGTTCCGCGCGGGATCTGCCGGCGATTTGAGCAACGCGCTCATCACGGATTTCAACCGCGGCATTGAGTTGGAGGATGTGCAGGCGCCTTTGGATGCTTACGACCACTGGGCGAACGGGGATTTGACCTTGAGCCACATCGGCTTCATGGGGGTGAACACGCCGCTGCATTACGACGGTGCCCTTGCTGAAGGCCAAACCGAATTGGACGCCTACGCCGCGGCCAACAGCCTCATCCAACTCGATGCGGGCATTGACCACGACTACGCCTTCGACGCGACGGGAACCTTTGTGGAAAACACGTTGATGGTGAACCCGATGTTCGACGTGACCGTGGGCGCGGACAACTTGCCTACGGACGCTTGGTTCGCGGCGGCGGATTACCGCGGTGCCTTCGAGCCTTGCGGCGACAACTGGCTGGATCAGCCTTGGAGCTACGCGCACCAAGTCGGCCTCTTCGCTCCTTCTTGCACCTGGCCCGGATGCACGAACGAGGCGGCGTGCAACTACGATGAGAACGCGACGGTGGACGATGGCAGCTGCTTTGTTTTGGCCAACGGTACGCTGAGTGGCAACCTCGAAATCCAACCGGGATCGGTGGAGAATTACAGCTACTCGCCTGTCTATGGCGACATGACATGGACGATTGAAAACGGCAGCGCTTCCACGACGGATGCGAGCACCTTTGACGTGACGTGGAACGATCCGTTCGATGGCGGCAGCATCACGCTGTTGGAAACCGATTCAACCGGTTGCATGAACACCACGACGTGGACCATCTTGAACGTTGGCATCGACGGGGTTGAGGGGCCTGCAGGGCGCATCTTCCCGAACCCGGCCTCCGGCACCTTGAATGTGTACCAAACCGAGCGCCATTTCTCCGCGGCGGAGCTGCGCGACATGACCGGACGTTTGGTGCAGTCGGTGGTCCTCCAAGGCGGCAACAACGCCATTGAAGTCAGTGCGTTGCCGGCAGGTTCATACCTCATTACGGTTTGGCCCATCGAAGGCAATGCCCCGGTAACCCAAAAGGTGTTGATCCACTGATCAGCTATCCAACTCTGCGAAAAGGGCGGTCCATCGGGCCGCCCTTTTTTTGCGCAACCATTTCCTAACACGCGCTAAACTTCTGCGCCCATTGCATTCACCTTCGCTTCACCAACCGCCGCAAAAACCTTAAAGCCACATTTACATGAACATCTGACAACCTTGACGCCGGCGCTCGGTCAACCGTTGAATTTTGGCGACGAATAAACCCTATCCCAAAATCAACACCATGAAGAACTTCCTCTTCGCCGCTTTCGCACTGCTCGTGAGCGGACTCCAAATCGCTTCGGCCCAGTGCGACTGCCCGCCTCTGGACCAACGGACGGAGGTCACCATCTCCGATGCAGGCGCCGGCACCGGAACCACCACTTGGACCTGCGACAACACCTACCTCCTCGACGGCTACGTCTTCGTCAACGACGGACAAGCCCTCACCATCGAGCCCGGAACTGTCATCAAAGGCATGGCCGGTGCAGGCGCCGACGCGGCTGCCCTCATCGTGGCCCGCGGAGGACAGATCTTTGCGGAAGGAACGGAGTCTTGCCCGATCATCTTCACCTTCGAAGCGGATCCGCTTGACGGTTCTGTGGCGTTCGACACGCGCGGCCAGTGGGGTGGCGTCATCATCCTCGGTGCTGCTACGACGAACTTGCCGACGGGTGAAGGCCAAATCGAAGGCGTCCCCGCAGACAACGACCGCGCAGCGTACGGCGGCACGAACGACGCCGACAACTCCGGTGTCCTCTCGTACGTCAGCATCCGCCACGGCGGCACCACCCTCGCGGCGGCCAACGAAATCAACGGCCTCACCCTCGGTGGCGTCGGTTCGGGCACCACGATCGACCACATCGAAATCATCTCCAACGAAGACGATGGCATCGAGTTCTTCGGCGGATCGGTGAACGTGAAGCACCTCTTGGTGGCCTTCGCGGGCGACGATAGCTTCGACTACGACCAAGGATGGCACGGTAAGGGCCAGTTCTGGACCGCCATTCAGGACCCTGCTGTGGGCGACCGGGCAGGTGAATTTGACGGCGATGACAGCCCAACGGTTACGGCCGACGGCCAGCCATATGCCATCCCCACCTTGTACAACGTGACCGTTGTGGGCCGCGGCATCGCTGCGAACAAACAAGGTTTCTTGTTCCGTGCCGGAGCAGGTGGACACTTGCACAACGCCATCATGGCCAACATCGCAGAAGCCATTGAATTGGAAGACGTACAAGAGCCAAGCGACGCCTTTGATAAGTGGGCTGCAGGTGACTTGACGTTGTCCAACATCACCATGACCGCTGTCGGTGAAGCCATCGACTACGACGGTTCGGCCGTGGCGGACGGAGATGCTCAATTGGATTCCTACGCGGCTGCCAATGGCATCGGCATGGGCGATGCGGGCATCGACTTCGAATTTGGCTTCAACGCAACGGGCGTTGCAGTGACCAACCCCGTGGACTTGACGCCTGCGGGTGATGTGAGCACGACGGCAACGGCTGCTGACGCCTGGTTCGACGCTGCAGACTACCGCGGTGCCTTCGCTCCGAACAGCAACTGGGCTGCCGGTTGGACGTACTTGGATGGCATCGGATTCTTCTCAGAAGGCACGACGACCGTCGCCGGTTGCACGGATCCCGCCGCAGACAACTACGACGCAGCAGCGACCGTAGACGACGGTTCCTGCATCTACCTCGGTTGCACGGACGAAGCCGCCGACAACTACGACGCGCAAGCCAACGAAGATGACGGCTCATGCGTCTACTCCGGCTGCACCGACGAAGCGGCTGACAACTACGACGCTGCCGCGACCACGGACGACGGATCATGCTTGTACACCGGCTGCACCGATGCGGCTGCAGACAACTTCGACCCGCAAGCAAACACCGGCGATCCTGCCGCCGAATGCCAGTACAACGGTTGCACCAGCGCAGACGCAGTCAACTACGACGCTACGGCAAACACGGACGACGGCTCATGCCAGTACAACGTGACATTCCGGGTGGACATGTGGAACATGGACGCAGCGGCGCGCATTGTCGGCGACTTCACCGCCGGTGCGGGTGTGGACATGGTTTGGGCCAACTACTCCCTGTACAAGTTCACCACGGCATTGCCCGCGGGAACCTACACCTTCCACTTCGAAACGGTCGGCGGCACCTCCGAGGCCATCACGCGTGAAATCGCCGTGACGGGAGGCATGGACATGGCTGCTGTTTGCTTCGACTCCTTCGAAGCGTGCGCGGGCTGCACGAATGCAGAATTCGCCGACTTCAACCCACACGCGGGTGAGATGACGGCTTGTGAAGAAGCGCCCGTTGCAGGTTGCACCTACGCTGACGCTACCAACTACTACGCTGCGGCGAACGTGGAGGATGGCACGTGTGCGTTCGAGCTGGGCTCAAGCTGCCCAGGCGACCTGAACGACGACGGCGCCATCGGTACGAACGACTTGTTGGCCTTCTTGGCTGCCTTCGGCACGATTTGCGAATAAGGCACTGAACTCACTTAATCCGAAAGGGCCGCTGCATCTGCAGTGGCCCTTTTTTCTTGCCGGATCCGAAACCCGATACGGACCACGCCGCACGTGGTTTATCGCAGAAACGGGGCCTCGTGCTTGTAATTGCGCCCGATGAAGTCCAAGGCGGCTTGCAGGATGTCCCCCATACAGGAGGCGCGTTTGAACTGCACATCACCGGTCAGGGCATGCAATTCGCCCTTCAATTCGTCGATTTTATCAGCGGTCGAAACCCGGTCCTCTTTCATGCACTTGAGCAACTCACTGAGGCGTTGGTGCTCGCTCGCCGCGCGCTTGGCAAGCAAGGCACGCTCCTCCTTGATGTATTGTTCGACAGATGCCTGCGGTAGCACCGATGCGGTCATGTGGGTCAGCGCATCGTTCTCGGGAAGCCCCTCGAGCCGGTAGACCTGCGGGTTGCCTTCGTAGCTCTGCTGGTCGAAATCGATGGCTCGGAGGCGGTATTGGACCCGGTCGAAATCCTGGGTAATGACCACCACATAATTGTAGGAGCGCATGTCGCCGAGCAGCCGAAGGAAGCAACGCTCGTTGAATTTGATGTATTCTTTGGCCAGGGCCTTTTTATCCTGAATCGAAAGCGCATCAAGCCGTTCGTCGATGAATACATCCCCCGGGATGCCCACAATGTGCTCCTCGATGAGCGTGTCTTGATGGACCAAAAAATTGATCCGATTCGGCGAGAGCAGCTGCTCCAATTCCAGTCCATACACCCGCGAAGCATCGCACCGCTTGATGTACAGGAAGACGTAATTGTCGTTCAGGATGTTCCGCACTTTGACCCGAAACGGCTTGGTGTTGCCGAAGGTGCAGAATGCAATGCTGTCCACTGTGATGAAGGGCAAAATGGTGTCGCTGCCATCGGCGTGGAGGATGGAGTAAAGCCGCTTCAGGTTGGCAATCAACTCGTCGCGGTCGGCATTCGAATAGATGCAATTGACCCAAAGCGTGTCCCGGTCCTGCTCGTCAAGGATGGCCAAGCTCCCTTCGAAACGGAGTAAATCTTCGTAAGCAACAGGAATCTTCACGGAGCGGCCGTGCCGGTCCAAATAGCGGTGCAGGGCCGGCGTCACCGGAAAGGGCACCTTTTTCTTTGAAATCAGTTTGTGGTCCACGGACGTAAAGTTGGCAAAATCCAAATCAATGCCTTCCACCCGGGAATCACTTACCTTCGTTGCATGAAAAAACACCAAGCAACGGGGTGGGGATTTGCGCTCGCCTTGGCCGTGATTGCAGGTTGCGGCACCACAGCATCTGAAGTACACGTGGATGCAAACCAAACGTTTTACGGATCGGTCATCGAGTTGGACGGAGCGGTGGATGCGGCTGGATTGCGCGCGGCCTTGACGGAAAACGGACGCGCGCAGGTGCGTTTCGAAGGAGAAGTGACCGCGACTTGCGCAAAGAAGGGGTGCTGGATGGATGTCGCCTCAGGTGAGGATACGGTGTTTGTGCGGTTTTTGGACTACGGCTTCTTCGTTCCCACGGAAGGGGCGGAAGGGAAACGCACCATCATGGAAGGGGAAGCGTTTTTCGACACCCTGACAGTGGACATGTTGAAACACTATGCGGAGGATGCTGGCAAATCGGAGGAAGAAATTGCAGGCATCACCGAACCCGAGTTGCGCCTCGCCTTCACGGCGACCGGGGTGATGATTGAAGACTGAGTCCGTGCCCAGTTCCCTATTCACCCCCAAGCGCGTGAGCGGCTTGCTGATCTTAGGCAGCTTGTTTCTGGCGTTTTGTGGGGAGCCGGCTGCCGACCGCCCCCAAGGCAAACTGGCCCCGCTTCAACCGAACGCCAATTCTGAATTGGCACAAGCCATGCGGCTGTTGGATGGCGAGTTGGTCGCGTTGCTCGCCGAACAAGCGCCGTCAGGCAACTGGGACGGGGCAACGTTGTCGCGGTTGCCACTGGCTGAGCTCGCCCCCACGGACAGCACCATGCTGGTACCGGGGTTCCAAGGGTTTGCCCTAGCCTTTGACCAGCACGTCGCGGCGTTCAATGAGGCGCCGAGTGAAGCGACCTACCAGGCGGTCGTGAACGGATGCTTGTCCTGCCACCAACGGGCATGCCCCGGGCCGGTTTCACGCATCAAGAAACGCAGGCTGGCCTCCAATTAACGCCGGCTCACCATTCGGTTCGAACGAAAAAAGCACCCTGCGAACGGGTGCTTTTTTCATGCCCAACCCTTTGCGAGCCGCGGATGGCCTTCACGATTGAAACCACCGATGAAGCGGTCATTCCACTTGGAGCGATGGCGTCAATGTTTGCGGTGGCCGCCTTTGTGCCGGTGTTTGGGCTCCTTCTCGGGCAGGTACTCCGTATCGAATGCCTTGCGGATGCTCCACACCATGCCCATGACCAACACCGCATAGGGAATGCCTGCCGCAATGGACATCGCTTGCATTGCTTTCAAACCGCCCGACCACAACAGAGCCGCCGCGACCGCACCTTCCACCAGCGCCCAGAAGATGCGCTGTCCCACCGGGGCGTCTAGTTTGCCCCCGCTCGTCAACATGTCCACTACCAACGAACCACTGTCCGACGAGGTGACGAAAAAACTCGTGACGAGGATGATCCCCACCGTGCTCGTGAGCAGGCTCAACGGGTAGTGCTCGAGCATGACGAACAGGGCGGTGCTCAAATCGTTTTGGATGGCTTCACCCACCGAGGCCAAACCCGAGAACTCCAACTCCAACGCGCTCGTACCGAACACCGAGAACCAGAAGAAGGTGAAGATCATCGGAATGGTCAACACGCTCAGGAGGAACTCCCGCACGGTTCGGCCCCGGCTGATGCGGGCGATGAAAATGCCCACAAACGGGGACCACGCAATCCACCACGCCCAGTAGAACACCGTCCACGCGTTTTGCCAGTGGTTGTTCGGGCGAAACGCCTCCGACCACGTGCCCAGCGACAGCACATTGCCCAAATACTGCCCCGTGCTCTGCACAAAAACATCCAAGATCCGCACCGTGGGCCCGATGAACAACACGAGCAACAGCAACCCAAACGCGATCCAGATGTTCATCTCACTGAGGAACTTCACCCCCTTTTTGAGGCCGGTAACGACCGAAATGGTGGCGAAGCCGGTGATGACCGCAATGAGCAGGGTGTAAGTTTGAACCGATACCTCCCAGCCGAGCAGGAAGTTCAGCCCCGCGCCAATTTGTTGCACCCCGAAGCCCAATGACGTGGCCAATCCCACCAACGTGGCGATGACCGCGATCACATCGATGGCGTGGCCGATGGGACCGTGGATGCGGTCCCCGAGCAACGGATGAAAAATGCTTCGCACCGAAAGCGGTAGGCCGCGATTGAACGTGAAATAAGCCATGCCCAGCCCGACAATGCCATACACCGCCCAGGGATAGACACCGTAGTGCAGGTAAGACATTTGAAACGCCATGGCGGCACGGCGCGCCGGATCGGCAATGGCATACGGCGGCTCGTGGAAGTGGATCATGGGTTCCGCCACCCCGAAGAACACCAAACCAATGCCCATGCCTGCGGAGAACAACATGGCGAGCCACGTGCCGCGCTTGAACTCTGGCTGGGCATCCGGCCCACCCAGGCGGATGTTGCCAAATCGGCTGATGGCAAAGTACAGCGCCGCAAAAAAGGCCACGTTCACGGAGAGGATGAGCATCCATCCGAAGTTTTCGTAGGCGCTGTTTTGGAACGCGGTGAAGAACGATTCAATCCGCTTCCGGACCACCAAGGTGGACAAGACAAAGCCCACCACCACGATCGCAGAAGGGATGAACACCGGCAGGCTCAAATCAAAGTGGCGGTCGTACCACTTGCGCAAAGATGAAGGGTGTTTACTCATTTCGTATCGAAAATAAGACGCCCGGAATGAACCGGGCGCCTTCTACGGATATGTTTATCGACAGGTCATTCAGCGACCAGCCACATGTGCGCATTGAAATCGTTGGAACCCAATGCTTCAACGGCCGCGGCGTTGCTCGCACCGTTCAAACTCAATTCTTCACCGGGGTAGACAAACCGCATGGGCAACGCGTCGTTGTTCGCGTTGTTGCATGGCGGGGTGAGGAACGGGATTTGGGCCCAATCACCGCCAGCGGCGTGGTACCACCGGCGCACCTCGATGTAGCTTTCCATGCCATGGAAGTACAAGGCTACCCACTTTTGTTCTTGCAAGCGCAGGAGGGTGCCGTCCCAGGACACGTTGCCTTGGGCGATGAAATCCGCGACCGAAGCCAAGCCCGTGTTCTCTGGGTTGGCACCGTGATCCGCCATCGACGCCGCAATGCCGGATTCATAGTGGGTGGCAGCATCGGCCGAAATCCAGCCGTTGAGGGCGGCTTCTGCGAGGATGAATTCCTGCTCCGCGAAAGTTAACCAGACGCCTTTCGCCTTGTCGGCGCCGACCGGGTGACCGGGGTAATCGTAGTAGGCGTAACCGAGCCGCGAGCCGCTGTCGTCGCAGCCTTTTCCGCCGTTGATCCACCCTTCATAGACTTCGGCGTCCGAACCGAGGGTCTCGTCGGTGGGACGCGCGAACGCCATCAGGCGCGGATCGGAAGTGGCCGTCAGGTGAGCGAAGAGCTGTTCACCGAGGCGCACGCTTTCGAAATCACCTGTTTTGAATGGGATGAGCGGGTATTCGTTGGGGAATGCACCGAGGTAGGTCAAGGCAGCGTTGTGCGCAACGCCTTGCATGAGGGGCCGGGAGGCGACTTCCGCGAAATCAGCTGCGACATCGATTTGTCCTGAAGCATGCAAGAGCAAGCGCAGGTGCAGCGCGTTCGCAAAGCGGTGCCACAAATCGGAATCCCCTCCGAAGAGGATGTCCCCATCCACAGTGCCCGCGCCGGCGGCCGAGAACAACCCGTGCGCCTGGTCGAGCAAATCGAGCAACCCGCCTTCACCGAGGTAAATCGACTCCTGCGCATCGTATGCTGGGTAGAACACGCCGGTGGAACCCGAAAGCGCCTCACGGAACGGCACGTCGCCGTAAGTATCCGTCAGCACGGAGAATGCGAAGGCCTTCAGTGTCAAGGCCACGCCCAGCAAGCGGTCATCACCTGAGGAGAGAGCGGCTTCCTCCATGTTGCGGATGTCGCGCAAGGCCCCGTAGAGCCCCTGCCAAAGCGGCTCGACACCGATGATGGGCGCAGAATTCCAATTGTAGATGTCGACCTCGTTCCGCAGGGACTTCGCTGTATGCTGCGAAGCGCAGTTCGAGATGAAGAAGGCGTGCCCCACGAGCGTGTTGCTGATGTCGCGGATGACACCAGGTAGCAAGATGTCGGGGGTAACAGCCTCCGGCTGATTCGGATTGACGTTCAAGTCTTCCAGCTTGCCACAACCGAAGAGCAGCATGCCGGCGAATGCCCAAACAAGGGCGGTTTGGATGCGATTAAAGTTCATCATTTGTGGCTTAGAAGTTTACGTTGAGGGAGAAACCAAGGGTGCGCATCGACGGCAAAGACGTCGATTCGAATCCAGGAACGAACGCCCCACCCCGAATGGAGTAGGTTTCTGGATCGATGGAAGGCACCTTCGAGAACAACAGCAGGTTGCGCCCGATGATCGAGACCGTCGCCGAGGCGGCGCCGAGGCGATCGGCAAACGCCTGGGGCAAGGCATATCCGAGGCGCAATTCACGCAATTTCAAGTAAGACGCATCGTACGTTGCGGCTTCGATGTTGTCCCGGCTGAAGCCGTTCCCGTAGTAGGCGTAGAAGTAATCGCGGGTAGCAACTGCAACGGTGTTTTCGACCAAATTGCCGTCGGCGTCATACATAACCCCCGGTCCCACCACGCCCCAGTTCGCCTCATCGACCGCCGTGTAAACCGGCGTTCCATCCGCAGCGTACGTCACGTCGTAGGTTTCACGTCCGTCCAGTGTCGACAAATCCAGCAAGGGGTCGTCCGCATTCGTGATGGCGCCGCCCGTGGCGCTCAAGGCGTGCGTGCGGCTGTAAATCTTGCCTCCGATTTGGGCCGAAAGCAAGAAACCAACCTGGAAACGCCCCATCGTGAAGTTGTTGTCCCAACCGATCAAAGCGTCCGGCTGGTACGTGCCTGCGCTCACCTTCTCCGTCGTCATCAACGGCAGGCCATTTTCATGGATGATGTTACCGGCTTCATCCCGCTGGAAACCAAGCCCCACGAGTTGCCCAAGCGGCATGCCCACTTGCGCCTCCAGGCTCAGGTCCTGGCCGCCATCGTTCGGGTACACGTCCGCCACCATCTGGTACGTGGTGATTTCTTCTGGCAAGGAAAGCACCTCGCTGCGGTTGCGCGTGAGGTTCAACGTGCTGTTCCACACCACATTTTCGCGCTCGACAATGGTGCCATTCAGCACGAGTTCCAAACCCTTGTTCTGGATCTCGCCGCTGTTGATGACCCGGCTGGTGTACCCTGAGGTGGAGGCCAACGGCAGCGTCACGATCTGATCACGTGAGGTCAAGCTGTACCAGGCCAAATCAATTCCGAACCGCCCCTTCCAGAACCGCATATCCAAACCGAATTCCAGTGAACTCGTCCGTTCGGGCAGCAACCCCGCGTTGTTCAATTGGGCACTCTCCCCTGCCACCGGGAATTCACCCCACGCATTGTCGTAGGCGTAGATGTTCCGGATGCGATACGGGTTCGTGTCGCCACCGACTTCGGCGTACGCCGCGCGCACCTTTGCGAAGGAGAGGGCCGAGTTGGGCTCGAGGTCCATCACCTCACTCACGATGGCACTCAACGACGCGCTCGGATAGAAATAGCTGTTGTTTTCAGCCGGAAGCGTTGAGCTCCAGTCGTTGCGCCCTGTCAGGTCGAGGAACAGGTAGTTCTTGTAGCTGAAGTTGGCCAAACCAAACACGCTGTTGATGCCCTTCTGGTACGTGAATTGGTCGGTGATGACACCGGAGCGCGCATTGCCCAAATTGTAGATGCCCGGAATGAGCAACTGCGGCGCGTTCGCCCGCAACGTGGTGCTGGATTGGCGCATGATGTTGCCACCTGCCCTTACGCTCACATTGAAGTCCTTCTCGTAATCCACACCGTCATACGAGACGAGGAGTTCGCTGTTCGTTTCTTGGAAGCCGATGTTGTCCTCGCGGTAGCTGCCTAAGAGCACCGATTTGGTCGACATGGCCCGGCGGAAATTCCGCTGGTCGTTGTTCACGTCCATGCCGAAGCGGTACCGGATGTTCACGCGATCCGTCAGGTCGAATTCCAATGCGGTGTTTCCGAACACGCGGTCGGCCTCAAAGGCATTCGTGTTCTCGTTCACCACAAACCACGGGTTGTTCGTCCACAACTCCTCCACATTCGCCTGCTGCACGTTTTCTTGCCCCGGCTTCCAATAGTCCTCGAGGTCCGCAATCGGCGTATTCCGTGGGAACCAAATCCAATTGTACATGATCGACGAGCTCTCGTCATATCCCGCATTCGGCACGTTGTCCGAAGCGCTGCGGACGTAGTTGAAGTTCGTACGCAAGTGGAGCCGATCATTGAAGTCCTGACCGGCGCTCATGCTCAGCGTGTGGCGGGTCAAATCCGTATTCGGGACGATGCCGCGGCTGCCGAGGTGGGTGTACCCCACCCGGAAATCGCTGTCCTCCGTGCTGTTCGCCATCGCCACATGGTTCCGGGTGGTGATGCCGGTTTGGAAGAAATTGCGCACGTTGTCCGGTGCGGCCGTGAAAGGAACCGCCTCGCCGTTGGAATTCCACTGCACGATGTTGGCGCCGTTCGTCCGCGGACCCCAGTTTTCACCGAACGCATCGTAGTAATCGCCCGTGTAGGTGGAACCGCCGTTGTAGCTGTACCGGCCGTAGCCGCCCACCCCGTATTCCGCTTGGTAATCCGGCAACTTCAAGATGCCGCTGAACGTCGTCGAGGAGTTGAGGGTAACGCCCCAGCCCGTGGCGTTCTCGCCCGTCTTGGTGGTCACGAGGATGACGCCGTTTGCGGCGCGGGTACCGTAGAGGGCTGCCGCGGCGGGGCCTTTCAAGACGGAAATTTCCGCGATGTCGTCGGGGTTGATGATTTGGGCCGCATTCCCGAAGTCAATGGTCGTCGAACCGTTCAATCCGTCGCCCGAGCTGAACAGGCCATTCGTGATCGGAATGCCGTTGACCACGAACAGCGCTTGGTTATCGCCCGATAACGAGTTCTCCCCCCGAATCGTGATGTTTGCCGAGGCCGTCGGGCCCGCTGCTGAGCCTTGGATGTTCACCCCCGCCAATTTGCCATTCAGTCCATTGACCACGTTGGTGCTCGGCACTTCTGAAACGGATGAGCCTTCGAGCCGCTGGATGGCGTACCCCAAGGACTTCTCATCGCGTTTCACCCCCAATGCCGTCACCACAACACTTTCGAGGCCAATGACTCCGGACAGCGCTACCGTGTAGCTATCGCGGCCATCAATTTGCACAGTTTGCGCAGCATAGCCGACGAAGCTTACGACGAAAGCCCGATCGGTTGGCGTCACTTCCAATACGAACCGTCCATCCATACCCGTGCTGGTGCCACGGGTGGTATTCTCAATCAAAACGCTCGCCCCAGGCAGTGGGAGCCCTTCCGTGTCCGTGACCAAACCCTGGATGACTGATTGGGCTAAACCACTACTAACAAGTAATATAAATGCCGAAAACAGGGCTAAAAGTGGAGCGTAACGGGCTCCAACCGCACGATCAGGTCGTGACTCTTTGGGAAAATGCATCATAGAAAGCGATTTGAAATCGAACCGCAAACCTATGATTTATTTCGTGCTGAAACAAAATGCGCGCCGGAAGGTTTTTCACACCTTTTGCCCCGAATCGGTGGGCAGCATGGCCTCTGCCGTCACAATAGGAGCCGCGTCAATGCGCTCAATCTCAAGGAATTCAATGATGACCCGGAAGGCTGAACGGAGGTTGGCGTATTCTTCCGGTCCGAGCTCCTGAAGCCGCTCGAGGAGCCGTTCGTGTAAGATTTGAGGATTGCGCTTCACCACTTCGGCTCCCCGCTCCGTGAGCACGATGAGGGACTTGCGCTTATCGTCGCGCTTGGGCAGCTTGGCCACGTACCCGCCGCGTTCGAGGCGCTGAACGATGCCGGTGGCGGTGCTCGCATTCAGCTGGAGCACGTCCTTGATTTCCTTCATGGACGCTGTGAACTCTGGCTGTTCATTGAGGTGTTGCAAGCAGAGGTACTGGGGGATGCTGACCCCAAATTCGCGTTCCACTCGTTTGGCTTCCAAATTCACCGAACGGATGATCCGCCGGAGGTCCGATAGGATTTCTTTATCAGCTGGCTTCATGGGCGGAATTTACGCGGGAAGTCGCGAATGGGTGGTGATGGGGTGGGCCAAATCCACCGCTTCAGGATTTGGCCCCCATTCGTTCCTGAAATGATTGCGTTGCGAACACGCCCCACAAACAATCCGGTAACGATTCGATAACACGGGCCGCTGCATCGCAGGGAACCTTTGCAGCGAGAAACAAGCACCATGCAACGATTCGTACTTTTTGCGCTCACCCTGATCGCAACCAGCTTATTCAGCGCGACTTACGCCCAAGGCATCATCCGTGGCGTCATCGCAGATGGCACGACGGGTGAGACCCTCATCGGGGCCAACGTCATCATCCGCGATCCGTACAAGGGCGCGATGGCGGATTTGGACGGGCGTTACAGCCTTGAAGGGCTCGCACCGGGTACATATGAAGTGGTCGGCAGCTTCATCGGTTATGTTCCGGTGACGGAGACCGTGACGGTCGTGGGCGACGAAACGCAGATTGTGAACTTCAATCTGGTCATGGAAACCTTCGTCATCGAACAGGCGGCGGAGGTGGTGGCGAAAGTGGATCGCAGCCGCGACGTTTACATGGAGAATATCCGGAAGAAGAACGCGGCCAGCATCGACTACATTTCGAGCCAGCAGATTCGACAAACCGGTGACAGCGACGCCGCCAGCGCCATGCGCCGCATCCCCGGCGTTTCCACCGTCGGCAACTTCGTGTTTGTGCGCGGTTTGTCAGACCGCTACATCAAGACCACGCTCAACGGCGCTGAGGTGCCGAGCATCAACCCCCGCCGGAACACCATTGAAATGGACATCTTCCCTACCACGTTGGTCGACAACTTGGTGGTGGTCAAGTCGGCGACTTCGAATTTGCCGGGCGATTGGTCGGGCGCGTACTTGAACGTGGTGACCAAGGACTTTCCGGAGACCTTTTTGTTCAACTACAGCACGACGCTCGGGTTCAACACGCAGTCCACCTTCCGCGACATCATCAGCTCGCAACGCAGCAGCACCGATTGGCTCGGCTTCGACGATGGGCTGCGCGGGTTGCCCGATGCCGTCGATGGCGTGACGGGCGACACGTGGCCTTCGATGGACATGCCTTGTTTCTACGAGGGCCTGGTCCACATGGGCTACGCGGAGGATTTGAGCGCAATGGGCATCAACGATTGCACGGACATTGGAGCCGGCAATCCGATCAGCTCCGTCGTAAACGCCCTCGGGGTGAGCATCGACAGCTTGGAACAGTACGGCATGGTGCCGTTGAGCATCGAGCAAAATGCGGGGCTCACCGCCGTTGGGCAGAGCTTCTCGAACACGTGGGAAAACACCCGCCGGGTGGCGCCGTTGGACATGACGCACAGCTTGAGCTTCGGGAATCAGACGAAGCTGTTCGGTCGGGATTTGGGCTACGTGTTCGGCTTGCAATACAAAATGAACTCGCGGTACTATTCGAACGGCGAGTACGCGCGCTACAACGCGGGCAACCTCGAGAACTCGAACGGAATGCAGTTGCTGCGGCAGTTCAACGACGAGAAGAGCACGGAAACGGTTTACTGGAACATGCTGTTGAATTTGTCCTATAAAGTGAATGAATTCAACAAGGTCAGCCTGATGGCCATGCCCAACGTGACGGGCCAAAACTCCAGCCGTTACCTCGTGGGCATCAACCCCTCGGACACCGACGAGATGCAGGAGCAGCGGACGCAACGCTACGAGCAGCGCCGGCTCAACATTTACCAACTCCGCGGTGAACACTACCTCCCGGCTTCTGAAGGCCAAATCGCTTGGACGGCGAGCTATTCCGAAGGCCGCATGGAAACGCCCGACATGAAGGTGTTCTACAACAACTTCTCGGAGCGGATCACGCCCATCGATTCATTGGCATCTTTCGTAACGGCCGACGGTACGGACGTGACGGCGGATGCCCTCGAGCGCATCAACGAAATGGTGTCCGACGGGGTGCTGCCTTCGGATTGGGCGAACGACCCCGAAGCAGCGGTGGCGGCTTTGGCGAACCAAGGCGTGCTGGTCGACAGCTGGGACATTCCGCTCAACATCGACACCGTCTACAGCATCAACACGGCGCTCTACCCCTCGCCCACCCGCTACTTCCGCGAATTGAACGAGAGCAAGCTCGACGTGAAGGTCAACTACAGCGTGCCGCTCTTCGAAGACCGCGAATGGCCGACCAAATTCTCCGCGGGATTGAGCTACGTGCAAACGAAGGTCTCGCACGCTGAGAACACCTTCGGGATGACCCAGAACGGAACGGTGTTCGACGGGGACGTTTCCGCCATGTTCGCCCCCGAAAACATGGTCATCGCCCGGGGCGGTGATTTCGTGAGCACCTTGTTGCTGACGGATTTGGTGAATTCGTACAAGGGCACGATGAACGTGGCCGGGGCGTATGCCTTGCTCGACCACACCGTTTCCGAGCGTTTCCGGGTGAATGCTGGCTTGCGCTTGGAGACCACGGACATGAACATCCGGTCGACGAAGCTGGATTTGGTGGATGACTTGACGCCGCAGGAAGCTGCCCGTTTGGAAGGGGGGTTGAACGAGGTGGATTGGATGCCGAGCTTGAATTTGACTTATGCATTGGGCCAAATCGACCCCATCAAAATCACGAACCTCCGCTTTGCCTACAGCCGGAGCATTGCCCGCCCCGTGTTCCGGGAAAAATCCCCGTTCCGAGGCTTCGACTTCGAGACGCTCGAAGTCCTCAAGGGCAATCCGCTGCTCGACGAGACCAAGATCGACAACTTCGACCTGCGCATCGAGCACTACCCTGCGCTCGGCGAGGTCCTGAGTGCCAGCATTTTCTTCAAGCGGTTCACGGACCCGATTGAGCAAACCACGGTGCTCGAGGCGGTAAACACGGAGTACACTTGGTCCAACGTGCCGTACGCGAACGTGTTCGGGTTGGAGTTTGAAGGGCGCAAGGGACTCGGCTCGGTGCATGAGGCGTTGTCCCCCTTCACCTTGTCGGCCAACGTGACCTTCATCCGCTCACGGGCCGTCATCTTCGAAGAAGAGCTCAACGTGATCCGCAACACGGATCCGATGCACCCTGACACCCGGCCCCTCTTCGGCCAAAGCCCTTACATCATCAACGCCATGCTCGCCTACCAAAACGACTCCCTCGACTTCAACGCATCCATCGCGTTCAACGTCCAAGGCGAAAAATTGGTGCTGGCAACTGTAGGCGGATTGCCCGACATCTACCAGCAACCCACGCCGGCGATGGACGTGACGTTGACGAAAAACATCGGCGAACACTTCGGCGTGCGGTTCCGCGCCCGCAACCTGATCAACCCCGTGGACCGCAAAACGTACACGTTCCAAGGCGTTTCATACGATTGGCTGGCCAACACCTCCGGCCGCAACTTTGCCCTGACCCTTTCATACCGGATCTAACATGAACCCCATGCGCAATACCATTCTGCTGCTGGCCGCAACGGCCGCGTTCGCCTCGTGCACGAAGTACGAGCAGAACGGCTCCCTCATTCACTTCCGCTCTCCGGAGAAGCGGATCCAAGGCACGTGGACGTCCGTTCGGGTGCAGGAAGTGGGCGACGAATCGAATGCGAACGTCACCGAACTCATGGGTTCGAACAACCTGCGGCTCGAAATGACGTTCCGAGATGACGCCACGGTCACCATCGCGAACCTCGGAGAAGAACTCGTCTACGAAGGCGACTACCTGTTCAACGAAGACCACAGCGTGTTGCAACTCAATGTCGTGAGCAACAAGACCCTCGGTCCCTTCTTGTGGGATGCCGACAGCACCGATTACACCGACGACGTCGCGGAATGGGCCGGTCACTTGCTCGAAGCAGATACGTTCTTCTTCTCGGCGGGCACGTACGAGGACATCACTGCTGCGACATGGCCCTATGCCATCCAGTTGATGTCTGCCTACACCCAATGGACCCTGACCGGGGGCACGTGGGGCGGCTACGAAGTCGGCGACGACGTAACGGTCAACGTGGTGAACTTCATTGAAGATTTCGTGAACGACGGCATCGTGGAATCGGCCGATGACACGGATGCCATTTCACAAGCCATGCTGGACATTTACGGCATTTCCGTCGCCTTCGAGCAGGTGGAAGCCCAAGTAACCGGCTGGAACGACCCCAACTTGGAAGCCCTGCTGTTGAGCGAATTCGGCATCGCTGCCGATCTGTTCACCGGGGTGTTCGCTTCGGAACTGACCGATGCCGCGGTGTTGGACTGGGTGGCGGCGAACGAAGGCATCGCACTGACCGTCGCTTACCCCGAGGAAACGAAGCTGCTGAACGTTTACTGGAAGATCCTCGAGTTGGAGTTGGACGACATGCAGGCGTACCAGTTCCGCGAGTACGACGGCGAGGACTTGTACGACTATTCCTACTTGCTGCGGTTTGAGCAAACGGCGGATTGATCAGACCAAATCCCGCATCAAAAAAAGGGCCTCCGCACGGAGGCCCTTTTTCATTTCAGGCTGCCCCGATCAATCCCGTTCTGGCCAGGCCAAACGTTTCCGGGTTGAACCGTCTTCCATGCCTTCGATGATCACACCTGCCGCATCAACCCCGTCCATCAGCGCACGGCCTGTCGCATCCCACCGCCGAACCACCTGCGCACTGGATCCCGCTGCGTGGTTGCCGACCTGGTTCGTCATGCGGATGTCCATGGCGATGGCCACGGGGCTGATTCCGGTTTCAAACGACGCGATTTCAGCCCCATCGGCAGCGAAGATGTGCATTTGGCCGTAGCTGAACCAATCGGTTTCGGAGGCATAGATTTGGCCTGAAAGCGGGTCCTCCTCCATCGCATAGAAGCCGATGCTCGTCGCCAACAACGGCAGCTCGGGGCTCAAGTCCGCCAATTGCGCAGTGCGCACCTCCGACTCGCCCGACACCTGGAACGCCAACTTCTCCCCTACCAGGGCCGCCGCCATGCAGCCCGATGCTGACGCATCCACCACGTTGGTCAGCACTTCGCCTCCGACCGCATCGAGGCGGCTCAAGCTCGTCGCCGACCAATCGCCGTTGTTCACTGCATACAGGACGCCCTCACGCTCCAACAAGTGGACGGGATTTTTTCCCTCCGGTCCGAGGTCGTACTCCACGTAGTTCCCGGTGCTCGGCGTGAAGCGGCCGATCAGGCCCACCTCGTTGCCGAAGTCGAAGGCATTACCGACCGCCACAAATACGTCTTCCCCCACACTCACCACGCCTTCACACGCATACTGCGGCCCCTCGGCGGTTCCCAATGCTCCTTGCCAGGTGAGCGTTTCCGCATCCAGCCAAACCAAGTAAGCGTCAAACACCACGGGCTCCCAATTCACCGCATCGAACTCACCCCGGGTCACAAACAGCTCCCCTTCGTGCAAGGCCAGCTGGCGCGCGCCTGCCATTTCGAAGGTAGCCAACAACTCCCCCGAATCGCGGTCAAAGCGCATGACCCCCTGCTCGGTCGAAACGAACACACCCAGTTCTGAAACCACCACGTCAGTTGCAAAAGCGGCCTCCGGCATTTCCGCAATGACCTCGTACGCCATCGAAGTGGGATCGAATCGCCCCAAGGTGACCGGCTCAACAAGCCCCGCGGCAGAGGCATGCCCTTCGTTCAACACCCAAACCCCGTGCAACGTGGCTTGGCCCCATGCACAGGTCCCCATCACCAGGGCCATTCCAAAAGCGAAAACTCTCATGTGAAACATTTTCCGCAAAAGTATCGACAAACCGCCCCCCGCCCCCCTTCGCATGTCGCGGCAATAAAAAAAGGGGGACTGCGCGATGCAGTCCCCCTTCGGTCAACCTGAAATTCAGGCGATTATCAGTACATGGTGCCCCAAGCGAGGAGGAAGTTCAAGAGGTCTTGCGCTTGAACTTGGCCGTCGCCGTTGAAGTCAGGACAGATGTCGTAAGTGCACGTTCCGTTGTCCAGCGTCGCCGTCTCATCGTAGTTGATGGCCGTCACATCGGTGCAACCGGTCCAGACACAGTCCCCACTGTCCACAGTCGCAGCAGCATCGTAGTTGGCCGCATTCGCATACGTACAACCGATGGCTTCGCAGTTCTCCGGAGCATCCTCACCTGCGCAGTAGTCCACCGCGTCGATCAGTTCATCCAATGGGATGGGCTCCACGTTGCAAGCACCTTGGATCCAGTCCAAACCTCCCCACTCCGGTCCCGTTTGGCCATAGGCCAACAAGAAGTCGAGCAAGTCTTGGTTTTGGACAATGCCATCCCCGTTGAAGTCAGCGTTCGTTGGAGAGTCAGAGCAAGAGCCATCATCCACCGTAGCCGTCTCGTCGTAGTTGCTGAACTCCACGTTCGTGCAGCCCAACCAGTAGCATGAGTTGTCCTCGATGGTGGCGTCAGCATCGTAGTTGTCTGCGGTGCTGTAGGTGCAACCTGCGCAGCTCGTGTAGTCACAGGCTCCCGCATCGGTCGCAGTTGCGTCGTAGTTGCACGCACCTTCCTCCTGGCAACCCACAATCTCCAACTCGTTGCAGATGCCGTCGCCGTCATCATCGCCCAAGCAGTTGCCTTCGCAATCGAGGTAGGCCTCGGTTGGGTAGGTGCAGCTGCCGTCCTCATCGGTGGCGTCAGCGCTGTAGTTACAAGCCATCATGTCGGTGCAACCTGCTACTTCGAGTTCATCACAGATGAAGTCACCGTCTGCATCGTTCAGGCAGTTGCCTTCGCAATCGAGGTAATCCTCAGCTGGGTAGGTGCAGCTGCCGTCTTCGTCCGTCGCGTCGGCGTTGTAGTTACACGCAGTCGCATCTTGGCAACCTGCGACCTCGATTTCGTCACACACTCCGTCGCCGTCGGCATCGTTCAAGCAATTGCCCGCGCAATCGAGGTAGTCCTCGGCTGGGTAAGTGCAGCTGCCGTCTTCGTCCGTAGCGTCCGCGTTGTAGTTGCAAGCCGTAGCATCTTGGCAACCGGCAATTTCCAACTCATCGCATACACCATCGTTGTCCAAATCGTTCACGCAGTTGCCCGCGCAATCGAGGTAGCTTTCGGCTGGGTACTCGCATTGGCTGTTGTCCTCATCGGTAGCAGCTTCGTTGAAGTTGCAGGCATCCGTGTCTTGGCAGCCGGCCACTTCCAACTCATCGCATACACCGTCCATGTCGGCATCGTTCAAGCACGCCCCATCGCAATCGAGGTAGTCCTCAGCCGGGTAAGTGCAGTCTGCAGGATCCGAGATGGTGTAGGCACCTGCTTCGTAGTTGCAAGCCGTCGCATCCATGCAACCCGCGCACGTTTCGTACTCGCAGCTGCCGTCCTCGTCCGTAGCCGCATCATCGAAGTTGCAAGCCAAAGCATCGGTGCAACCACCCACTTCGAACTCGTCGCAAACCCCATCACCGTCCGCATCGTTCAAGCAGTTGCCATCGCAATCAAACGGAGCGGTTGGGTACGTGCAAGAGCCGTCTTCGATGTTCGCCAAGGGCTGGTAGTTGCAAGCCGTCTCATCCGTACAACCGGGGTACTCGTAGATGCAAGAACCGTCATTGAAGTCAGCCGTAGGATCGAAGTTCACCGCAATGTCATCCGTGCAAGCGCACGTGCCGTTGATGAAGGAAACGTCCACGCGATCGTCGTTCACTTGGTCGCCGTTCGGGAAGACTTGGGCCCGGAACGAACCGGAAACCTTACCATCGGTCGTCAACTGAGCGATGAGGATGCGGTGGTCAGCACCGACCAAAGCATTCGTTGCGCTCGGCACCACGTAGTAGCCCGAACCAATCGCGTCGTTCACGATGAAGCTGTTTCCGGCTTCGAATTGGTCCACCCACGCACCAGGAGCAGCAGCGATGTCCTCTTGGCCATCCGCAGCCACCGCTTGGCTCGTCAAATCAACCGTGAAGTACGAATCGTATTGCGCCATCGGATCAGCCTGCAACAAGAACGGCGTCAAGCCCTCAGAAGAGAAGCTTGCACCCGGGTGCTGGTAGAAGCTCGTCGTGGTGCTGAATTCGAATGGGAATTCCTCATCACCAATGACCGCCGTCAACACATCCTCAGCGTTCGGCGTGTTGAAGTACACATGGTAAGTGGTCATGCCCGCCAAATCACCTTCCGTGTGCTCAGCAACCGCTTCGAAGTACAATGAGTAGCCCGCAATGCTGTACTCGTTGCCTTGGCAGCTGCAGTAGTCACACTCGGCCGGGTCAGTAGCCGTTGGCAAGTAGTTGCACGCATCGACCTCTTGGCAACCCACGATTTCCAATTCATCGCAAACTCCGTCGCCGTCCACATCGTTGATGCACGCTTCGTCACAGTTCAGGTAGTCCTCAGAGGGGTACTCACAGCTACCATCCTCGTCCGTAGCGAGCGGATCAAACGTGCAAGCGACTTCGTCGGTGCAACCTGCGACTTCGATCTCATCGCACACGCCATCGCCGTCTGCATCGTTCAAGCACGTGCCAGCGCAATCGAGGTAATCCTCAGCTGGGTAGGTGCACGTTGCGTTGTCTGCATCGGTAACAGCAGCATCGTAGTTGCAAGCAGTGGTATCGTCACAGCCCACGATTTCAATTTCATCGCAAACACCATCACCGTCGGCGTCGTTCAGGCAGTTGCCTGCGCAATCGAGGTAGTCCTCAGCAGGGTACGTGCAAGAGCCGTCCTCTTCGGTGGCATCCGGCATGTAGTTACAAGCCGTTGCATCCATGCAACCGAGCGCCTCGTCTTGGTTGCAGACGCCGTCGCCGTCGCTATCCACCAAGCAGTTGCCGTCGCAGTCGTAACCAGCATCAGCGTACGTGCATGAGCCGTCGTCATCCGTGGCTGATGCATCATAGTTGCAAGCGCTGCTATCGGTGCAGCCCGCCACTTCCAACTCATCGCAAACGCCGTCTCCGTCCGCATCATTCAGGCAAGTGCCTGCACAATCGAGGTAGTCCTCAGCGGGGTACGTGCACTGCGCGTTGTCCGCATCCGTTGCGGCCTCATCGAAGTTACAAGCAGCCAAATCTTGGCAACCGGCTACCTCAGACTCGTCGCAAATGCCATCGCCATCCGCGTCATTGAGGCAAGCGCCTGAGCAATCGAAGCCCTCCACAGCATAGGTGCAAGAACCGTTGTCATCGATGGCCGAAGCGTCGTAGTTGCAAGCCGTTGCATCGGTGCAACCACAGTCGGCATCACCGAAGGTCATGTCCACGCGCAACTCAGCACTGGCGTCACCCGCTGGGAATACCTGTGCCCGGAATGAACCAGAGAGGTCCCCGTCGGTCGTCAATTGTGCGAAGAGCATGCGGTTGTTTTCGTCCATTTGGGCATTCGACACATCCGGGGTGACGAACCAGCCCGATCCGACGATGTCATTCACCAAGAAGCCGTTGCCTGCTTCGAAGGTCTCCACCCAGCCTGCGCCAGGGGCGGTAGCGATGTTCGATTCACCGTTGGCCGCTTGTTCGGGAGCCGTGAGGTTCATCGTGATGTAGCTATCGTAGGCAGCATTCGGGAAGTTGGCCAACAGGAATGCGGTTTGGCCTGCAGCAGAATGCGTACCACCTGGGTGCTGGTAGAACGAAGTCGTGGTGTTCAAAGCCAACGCAAATTCGTCATTACCCGTGAACGAGGTCACAATGTCGCCGTCCGTCATGGATGCGAGGTAGAGGCGGTAGGTCGTCATGCCTGCCAATTCTCCCTCGGTGTGTTGCGCCACAACTTCCGTGTAGATGGTGTACCCATCCTCCGATGCGAACGACTCAGAACAGCTGCAGTACTCACAGCTTCCATCCTCTTCCGTTGCGTCAAAGTTGTAATTGCAAGCATAGAAGTCGGTGCAACCGTCCACCTCTAGGGCGTCGCAAGTGCCATCGCCATCGGTGTCAATGCCATCACCTCCGCACACCATGCAAGCATCGAAGTAGATGCACGACTCATTCGCTCCATCCGCATAGTTGCAAGCGCTGACGTCCTCACAGTTGTCGGTTTCAGAACAAATGCCGTCTCCATCCACATCGCTCAGGCAATTGCCATCGCAATCGTAGAATTCAGCTGCATACGTGCAATCCAACGCGTTGTTGTAAATGGCATCGGCATCGTAGGTACAAGCCGCGTCGTCCATGCAGCCTACGCATGAGGTGAACTCACACGTGCCGTCGTTTTGGTTGGCAGCTGCATCGTAGTTACAAGCGGTTGGGATGGTGCAACCCAACACCGCGTAGGTGCAAGACCCATCGTTGTCGGTCGCGTCTGCATCGTAGTTGAGGGCCGTTGCATCCGTGCAACCCGCCACTTCATCTTCGTCACAGACCAAGTCACCATCCGCATCGTTCAAGCAGTTGCCGTCACAATCCAGGTTTTCCTCTGCAAACACGCAAGAGGCGGGATCGCTCAGCGTCGCTGCATCATCGTAGTTGCATGCAGTGTCGTTCATGCAACCTGCGCACGACGTGAATTCGCAAGAGCCATCGGATGAGTTCGCCGTAGCATCATAGTTGCACGCGCTCGGGATGACACAACCCGGGAACGAGCAGGTGCCGTTGTCGATGGTGGCCGTCGCGTCATAGTTGGCAGCAGAATCATCCGTGCAACCTGCGCATGACGTGAATTCACACGTGCCGTTGTTGATGGTCGCCGTCTCGTCGTAGTTGCAAGCCGTGTCATTGGTGCAACCTTGGCAAGTCGCGTAATCACACAATCCTGGGAAGACGAAATCCGCACCATAATCACAAGCCGTCGGATCCATGCAGCCCGTCACCGCCTCGATGCACTCAACGGTGAAGACGCAGTCGCCTTCCTCGCCATAGTTGCACGCACCCTGGATGTTGCAGATGGGGTTCATCGCTGCAGTCGCTGGGCCCTGTGGAGCCAAACCTCCAGAACAAGGGAAGTTCAGATCGCACATGGAGATGATCAAGTAATCCGCTGAAGGATCATAGTTGCACGCGAACGGCAGGACGCAACCACCGGTGAGCGTCATGCAGTTGCCGTTGTCATCCGTAGCGAACGGGTTGTAGTTGTTCGCCGCCGGATCGGTGCAGCCCAAAATCTCATTCTCATCACACACGCCATCGCCGTCCGCATCGTTGATGCACTCGCCATCACAGCCATAGATGCCGCCTGGAGGAGGCATGATGCACAAGCCGATGTTGTTTTGAGTGGCCTCCGGATCGTAGTTGCAAGCCACAGGCACCATGCAGCCTACGCAGCTTTCGAACTCGCAAGAGCCGTCAGAAAGCGTAGCGGTTGGGCTGAAGTTACAGGCACTTGGGGACAAGCAACCGTAGCAATCGTAGGTGCATGACGTCGGATCGAAGTCCGTCGCATCATCGTCGTAGTTGCATGCCGTCGGATCGGTGCAACCCGCCACCTCGTCAGCATCGCATACGCCATCGCCGTCGGCATCTGACAAGCAGTTGCCGTCGCAATCGTATCCTGCCTCCGCGTAATCGCAGAATGCAGGGATGGAGAAGGTCACGTTCGCATCGTAGTTGCATGCTGCCTCATCACCGCAACCGATGCAGGAAGTGAAGTCGCATGAGTAATCGTTCAAGTTCGCCGTCGGATCGTAGTTGCAGGCTCCTTGAATCGTGCAACCGGGGTACAAGCAAGACCCGTCGTCATCCGTAGCCAATGGGTAGAAGGCGATGGAATTGGGATCCGTGCAACCAGCGATTTCGTTCTCATCGCAAATGCCATCACCGTCCACATCAGAATTGCACTCACCCGCGCAGTTCAAGTAGGGGAATGCAGGGTACTCACACGTGCCATCGTTTTGAGTCGCCGTAGCGTCGTAGTTGCAAGCAGATGCATCCGTGCAACCTTGGCAGCTCGTGAAGTCGCAGTCCGCGAGCACCAGGTAATCCGCGTCGGCATCGTAGTTACACGCATCGACGTGCGAACAACCGCCCACCAAACAAGAACCATCGTCCTCGGTCGCGTTGTTGGTGTAACCCGGGTTAGAGGGGTCGGTGCAACCGAAGATCTCCAACTCGTCGCACACGCCGTCACCGTCCGCATCGCTCAAGCAGTTGCCATCGCAGTCGTAGTAATCCTGTGCAAACGTGCAAGCAGCTGGGATCAATGCGTTCGGATCGTAGTTACACGCCTCATCGTCCATGCAGCCCACGCATGAGGAGAACTCACAGGTAGAGGCAATCAGGTAATCCGCAGTTGGGTCGTAGTTGCAAGCGAAGGAGATCAAGCATCCGCCCACCAAACAAGAACCATCGTCGTCCGTCGCATCAGCGTCGTACCCGGGGTTCGTCGGGTCGGTGCATCCAGGGATTTCGAATTCGTCACAAATGCCATCCATGTCCGCATCATTGATGCAGTCACCGTTGCAATCGTATCCTGCGTCTGGGTAGGTGCAGTCCCCTGCGTCCGTTGCATCCGCATCATAGTTGCAGGCAGCATCGTCTTGGCAACCGACCACTTCAAATGCATCGCACACGCCATCACCGTCTGCGTCAGCGAGGCAGTTGCCCTCGCAATCGTAGTTCGCATCCGCGTAGGTGCAATCTCCTGCGTCCGTGGCATCGGCGTTGTAGTTGCAGGCTGCTTCGTCCTGGCAACCTGCCACCTCAAACTCATCACAGATACCGTCTGCATCAGAATCGCTCAAGCAGTTTCCTGCGCAATCGTACCCCGCATCAGCGTAGTTACATGCAGCCGCATCAGTCGCATCGGCATCGTAGTTGCAAGCCGCCTCATCCTGGCAACCTGCCACTTCGAATTCATCGCAAACACCGTCCATGTCCGCATCGTTGATGCAATTGCCGTCGCAGTCGTAGCCTGTTGCAGCGTACGTACAAGAACCATCCTCATCCGTGGCGTCGGCGTTGTAATTGCATGCCGTAGCATCCGTACAACCGGCAATTGCGGTTTCACACGCATCGCAGCTGTTGTAGCAAACAGTCGGTACCGTCATGGGGCCGTTCACCTGGATGATCCGGTTCACGTACTCTCCTGGTGCCGTTGTGCAGGATTCGGAACCGTCAAAGATTTCCGCCAAGCCCCAGTCCGCATTCGCGATGAACTTGTATTCGTTCGCTCCAGCAGGCAATGACAAGGTCGTCGTGAACACACCGTCGCCATCGCTGTCGTCCATGAAGTTGGCGAAGTTGTTCCAGCCATTCGCCGTACCCGCCCATGAAACGGACGTGTAACCGGTTGTGGACATATCCACAGAAACCGTTACGTCATAGGTACAGCCCTCATCGATGGTCGCATCTGCGTTGTAGTTGTTCGCGCTGTCGTCCATGCAACCGATGACTCCCTCTGGGCAAGCGTCACAAGAATTCCAGCATACGGCAGGGAGTTCGAGGTCTTCCGTCACCGTAATGGTGCGGTTGGTGAACCCGTCGATGGTGCTGGTGCAAGCCGTTCCTGCTGCAAATTCTTCTTGAACAGACCAACCATCCAAGGTGAACTTGTACTCGTATGTGCCAGGGTTCAATGTCAAGGTTACGCTGTAGACACCATCACCGTCGTCATCGCTCATGGCCGTGCAACCGCCACACCATCCGTTGAATGAACCGTTCAAGTTCACCATGCCAAAGGCGTTGCCGTAAGATCCCATGTCAACCTGGAAGGTGATGTCTGCTGGCTGAACTTGATCGGCACAAGGCGTGCAGCTTCCGTACGTGTCGTTGGCCGTTGCACCGGCAGCAACAAGGCGGTTCGCATATCCTGCGTAGTCGGTAATTGGCGCGCAATCACCTCCATTGGCCATGTCGTCTACCAAATTTTCTTGATCGGCAAAACCGTCAATCGCGTACTTGTATTCCACATCTCCTGCGGGGAAGTCCAAGGTCACTGAGTAGATGCCATCGCCGTCCTCGTCAGTCAGTTGGTTCCAGCCGCTGTTCGCAGGCCATCCAGCGAATGGTCCCGTCACGAACACTTCATAGAAGCCCGTAGATCCGTTCACCATCGCACCGGCATTGGTTGCGCAGGACATGTCCACATTGAATGTGGTTGCGTAGACGCATTGGCCATTGTCTGCGAAGATGTTGCCTGCGTCATAGTTGCTCGCAGCAGGATCTGCGCAGCCCGTGCAGCTCGTGCCGTCACCGTTGCAAATTCCGCAACCATCGATTGGACCTACGCACTCATCAAACTCGTCGCAGACGCCGTCGTTGTCTTCGTCGGTGATGCAGTTGCCATCACAATCATATCCAGCGTCCGCATAGGTGCAGTCGCCGGCATCCGTGGCGTCTGCATCGTAGTTGCAAGCGGCCTCATCTTGACAACCTACCACTTCGAACTCATCACAAACACCGTCCATGTCCGCATCGTTGATGCAGTTGCCGTCACAGTCATATCCCGTTTCTGCGTAAGCACAAGAACCGTCTTCGTCCGTGGCTGAAGCGTCGTAGTTGCAAGCAGCTGCATCCGTGCATCCCGCCATTTCAAACTCGTCGCATACCCCGTCGCCGTCCGCATCGTTCAAGCAGGTGCCATCGCAGTCGTAGCCCGTTTCAGCGTAAGTACAAGAACCATTGTCATCTGTTGCTGAAGCGTCGAAGTTGCACGCAGAGCCATCGGTGCAACCTCCAACCTCCAACGCATCACAAACGCCATCGCCATCCACATCGCTCAAGCAGTTGCCGTCGCAATCGTATTCTG